>DATIFK010000124.1:0-2463 GCA_035455265.1 Anaerolineales bacterium | reverse complement strand
CCCCATCCGCCAGCTGCCAGCCACCTAGCTTCTAGACGCCCACAATAGGGTCCCCATCTACGAGTCGCCAGTCTCCAGTCGACCGCATAACACCAGACTGGAAACTGGGGACTGGAAACTGGAAACTGGAAACTGGAGACTGGGAGCTGGAAGCCGGAACTACAGGTAATCTTTCAGGTTGTGCTCCACCGCATACGCCGCGGCTTCGGCCCGGTTGCGCACGTTGAGCTTGGATAGGATGCTGCTGACGTAGTTGCGAACCGTTCCCTCGCCGAGGAACAGCATCTCGGCAATCTGCCGGTTGGTCCGGCCCTCAGACACGAGCTGCAGGACATGCATCTCCTGCTGCGTGAGATCGGCGAAAGCCGAAGCTTCCTCTTCCCTGGCGGCCTTGCGAACTTCCTGGAAGACGCGCTGAGTCACGGCCGGGTCGAGCAGGGCCTCGCCTCGACCGACGGCCTCGATCGCCCGCACCAGGTCTTCGCCCCCGATCTGCTTCAAGACATAGCCGGCCGCTCCCGCCCGAATGGCGGAGAAGAGCATCTCGTCCTCGGCGTAGGAGGTCAGCATGATGACCTTGGTGTCGGGGAACAGCGTCGTGATCTCCTGGCAGGCCTCGATTCCCGAGCCGCCCTTGAGGCGGATGTCCATGACGACAACGTCCGGCTTGTGGGCGGCGGTCTTCTCGACCGCCTCGCGAGCGGTGGCAGCTTCGGCTACGACCTGGAACTGGGGATGCTGCTCGAGGAGAGAGCGCAGGCCGACCCGAACGACCTCATGGTCATCTACCAGCAGGATCCGTTGATGCCCCATCCCTCACCTTTGTCGTGCTCATTCTAGCCTGCCGGGCCGCATCCGACAAGGCGGTTACTCCGACCCGGCCCCCGAAAAGCCGTAGGGGCGAAGCACGCTTCGCCCCTACGACGATCCGCGATTGGCATTGCAGGCTACTTGGCCTTGACCGAAATCGTCTTGGGCTTGACCTCTTCCGCTTTCGGCAGCGTCAGGGTCAAGACGCCGTTCTCGAAGTCGGCGCGAGCCTTGTCGGCCAGAACCGCCGACGGCAAGGTCAGGGTGCGGGCGAACGAACCGAAGCGGCGTTCCTTCAAATGGTAGGTGGCTTCGTTCACCTCCGACTCCTTGGCCATCTCGCCGCGCAGAGTCAGGGTGTCTCCGGTGACCGAGATCTGGATATCCTCGGGCTTGACCCCTGGCAGAGTGGCCTTGACGACCACGTCGTCGTCGGTCTGATACAGGTCGATCGCCGGTGACCACATGCCGAGCGGCTGGCGCATATCGCCCCATTCGTCACCGAAGAACCGGTCGAGCATCTCCCGCATGCCGGCCATCTCCCGGAACGGTTGCCAACGTGTCATGCGCGTCATGTCCATTCCTCCTTGAACATCCCTTCTCGACACGCTAAGGCTAAGAAGGGAGTGTAGGAACTGCGTTAGCGATGGGTGAGAACGGGGTCGGAGGCTGGGCGGCCGGGGCTGTTACGCGGCCGGCGCCGGGCGCCGGAAGTCCACGAAGCGGTAGCCGACGCCGCGCTCGGTCAGGATGTATTCGGGGTGGGCGGGGTCCTTCTCCAGCTTTTGGCGCAGGTAGTTGATGTACAGCCGCAAGTAGTGGGTCTCGTCGCGGTACTCATATCCCCACACCTTGGCCAGCAGCTGGTCGTGGGGGACGACCCAGCCGGCGTTCTGCACCAGGTGGTAGAGCAGGCGGTATTCTGTCGGCCGCAGACGGACGAGCTGGCCCTCGACGCGCACCTCGCGGCGGTCGAAGTCGATCGTCAGCCGGTCATCGACCCGGATCGGCTCGTGGGGGACGGCCGACGGCGTTTCGGTGCGCCGCAGAACGGCGCGCACGCGGCTGACCAGTTCGCGCGGGCTGAACGGTTTGGTGATGTAGTCGTCGGCCCCGAGTTCGAGGCCGCGCACGCGGTCGTCCTCTTCTCCCTTGGCGGTGAGCATGATGACCGGGACGCTCGAAATCTCGCGCAACAGGCGCAGCGTCTCGAAGCCGTCCAGGTCCGGCATCATGACGTCGAGCAGAACGAGGTCGGGGAGGCGGTCGCGGAGTTGCGCCAGGGCCTGGGTGCCGGACGTCGCCTCGACCACGTCGAAACCGTCGTGTTCGAGGTTGAGCCGGATGAAGCGGATCATCCGGGGCTCGTCGTCGACCACCAGGATGCGGCGCCGGGCGCCGGTGGGTGCCGCCATGCTATTCGCGGACGAAGCCGATCAGCTTCTCCTCTTCGGAGGTCGGCATGATTTCGATGAAGTTGATGCGATGCATCGGCCAGACGACGGTCACCACGTTGCCCTGGACGTAGGGCAGGTCCTTGCCGTCCCGGCGCCGGGGGTTGTTGAGCGTGACGGTCGTATCGGTCGGGGTCGGAAGCTCTTCGACCTCGCCGACGACCGGGTCTTCGCCCGAGAGATGCACCAGGACAGTGAT
>DATIFK010000123.1:0-9137 GCA_035455265.1 Anaerolineales bacterium | reverse complement strand
CGCCCGCTCCCCGGCTGGTTCACCCGCGAGGAGGTCGCCGACATCCTGGCCGAGACCTACCCGCCGCGCCACCGGCAGGGCGTTTGCGTCTGGTTCACCGGACTGAGCGGTGCGGGCAAGTCGACCACCGCCGAGGTCCTGACGACGCTGCTGCTCGAGCATGGCCGCCAGGTGACCGTCCTCGACGGCGACGTCGTCCGCACCCATCTGTCCAAGGGGCTGGGCTTCAGCGCCGAGGACCGCGACACGAACATCCGGCGCATCGGCTTCGTCGCCTCCGAGATCGTTCGCCACGGAGGCGTTGTGTTGTGCGCCGCCGTCAGCCCCTACCGGGCGACGCGCAACGACGTGCGCAACATGGTCGGGTCGGACCACTTCGTCGAGGTCTTCATGGACACGCCGCTCGAAGTGTGCGAGTCCCGCGACACCAAAGGCATGTACGCCAAGGCGCGTCGCGGCGAGATCAAAGGGTTCACCGGCATCGATGACCCCTACGAGCCGCCCGAGAACGCCGAGATCGTCATGGAAACGGTCCGAACCGATCCCGAAGCGAACGCACGCCGGATCCTCGACTTCCTGGCCTCGCGCGGCTTCATCCGCGCCGAAGCCGCAGCTGAAGAGGCGTGACGGGCGGCATCGGGGGCCGCGACCGTCGGAGATGGGATGACAATGCTCCGAGCGCCGGGTGGGCTGACGGACTTCGCCGAGCATGACTGAGACGGGCGACAGGCCGTCGACAGGTGACCGGACGGCGCCCCGGGCTGAGGGCCGCCGCCCATCGGCCATGCAAGCCCTGCGCCATCGGGTGGCGCGCTGGCTGTTCCAGGGACGTATCCGCCTCGGCCAAGGACGTGATCTCGAGCCCATCCCGCCCGAGGAACTCGAGAGCATCCGGCGCAGGTTCCCGCGACCCAAGTTCTTCATCTTCGGCCACGCCCGGTCCGGAACCAGCTTCCTGGCGCGGCTGATCCGCCTCCACCCCGACGTCCACTGCGAATGGCAGACACAATTCTTCAGTGAGAGGGGTCCGGTCCCCTACTTCACCTCGCCGACGTTCCGCCACTGGCTGCGCCATCCGAGCAACCGCTGGACTTCTGGATGGGATCCCACGGCGGCGTTGCTGAGAGTCTGTTGCGACACCCTCCTGGAACGGGGCGCCGAGCAAGCCGGCAAGGGCACCGTCGGCGACAAGTCTCCCAACGAAAACGGCGTCGAGGCCGTGACGTGGCTCTCGGCGGTCTACCCCGACGCCCGCCTGATCTACATCGTGCGCGATGGGCGAGACACCGTTCTGTCGAAACGGATCCAGGCCTTCATCGATCAGCCGGAGTCCCTCGACCGCGCCGACCGGCAGGTCCGCCAGGCCTTCATTCAGGATCCGGCTCCCTTCCTCGATCGGAAGCGGTCCATCTTCACGGCCAAGTGGCTCGATTCGGCCGCCGGCCGCTGGGCCGAGTCCGTCCGCGAAAGCGCCGCCGCGGGCAAGCGGCTCTTCGGCGATCGATTCGCCGTCATCCGCTACGAAGACCTGCTGGCGAATCCGTACCCGGTACTGCGAGGATTGTGGTCGTTCCTCGAGGTGGGCGCGGGGCCGGCCGAGTTGGAGGCCGCCATCGCCGGCCAGATCCGGCAGAACCCCGAAGCGGACTGGCACCAGACATCACCCTTCGCCTTCGTTCGCGCCTTGCCCCGCGGGACTCACGGCGGCTGGCAGAGCCTGTTCACCCAGGCGGATGCCGATCTCTTCGAGCGGCGCGCCGGCGAGGCCCTCAAGAGTTTCGGCTATCTCGGCCCATGATGAACCCCACACCACGGACAAAATGAAGTCGCGCATTTCGTGGTTCACGTGGTCGCTCGTGCTTCTGGCGGCGGCCGGTATGGCCCTGGAGCTCTACGCCATGCGGACCGGGCCGGCCATTCGCGGGGATTCCGTCCGCTACGTCATGGGAGCCCGCAATCTGCTCGCGGGGAACGGCTTCTCGCGGTTGTCGGGCGGCGGGGAGGTGTTCCCCGAGACGGGATTCGCCCCATTCCTGTCCTTCGTGCTTGCCGGATTTGGGCTCGTCGGCATCGACATGTACGCCGGGGTGCGCGTCCTCAACGCTCTAGTGTTCGGCGGGAGCCTCGTCCTCGTCGCGAATCTCATCGCAACGGCTGCTCGATCCCGCTGGATCGGCTTGCTGGGCGGCGCCCTCGTCCTGGTGGCGCCCAACGTTGTCAAATGGCACGCCTGGCTCATGAGCGAGGCCGTGTTCATCTTCTTGATGCTGGTCGCCCTTCAGGCCCTGGTCATCCACCTGCGCACGGGCCGATGGGCTCCGCTGGTCGTCGCCGGCTTGGCGGCCGGGATGGCCGGCTTGGCGCGCTACGTCGGCGTCAGCCTCGTGCCCGTCGGTGGATTGGGGATTCTGCTGTGGGGCGCCGGCTCACGCCGGGAGCGGCTGGGCCGAGCGGCTGTGTTCTGCCTGCTGGCGGGGCTGCCGTTCGTCTTGTGGATGATGCGCAATCAAGTCGTGGGTGGGGCCGGGCTGGCCAATCGCCAGATCCGCTTCCATGCGTTTCGTCCTGAGGCGCTGCGCGTTTTTCTGTTCGAGCCGACGACATGGGTCATCCCGGAAGCGCTCGTCCTGTCGAGGGCTGTTCGCGGACTCGTGGCGTTGGCAGCCTTGGCCGTGGGGCCCATACTCCTCCTGGCGAAGGAGCTCCGTGGCAGGCGACCGGGCGGCGACGCCGAACCTGGCAGAGACGTCCTGCCCTGGCTGCTGTTCCTCCTCGTCCCGGCCTATGTTGCCGTGCTCGCATTCAACTCGCTCTTCCTCGACGCCGCCACGACCTACGACGGCATCCTGCGCTATCTGACTCCGCTCTTCGTCCTGATCGTCCTGCTGGAGGTTACAGCCTACACCCGCGCCTTGCCTGCCGGCTGGGCCCGATGGCCGCTGGGCGTCCTGGCCGCAGTGTGGATCGCCGTCAGCCTGGCGACGAATGTCCAGGAGAGCCTGGCGTTCGCGCGAGATTCGACGAACGCGATCGGCTTCACCAACATCCGCACCGAGTGGACCGACCTCGCCGCCGACCTGGAGGCCGCGCCGGTCGTCATCACCGACAACCCGGAGATGGTCTACTACCTGACGGACCGGCCCGCCTACATGATGCCGATCAAGTTCGATCAGTACCAGCAGACCTTCCGGGAAGACTACCAACAGCAGATCGATCTGGCGCGCAGCCGACTGGAGGGCGGGGCGGTCCTCGTCGTCTTCGGCGAGCCGTCCGACGAGGAATCCGAAGCGATCGACCGGCTCGAGGTCAGCCCCCTGCGCATCTACGCTGGCGCCGTCGTCTACGGGTACGGCCCATGACCGGGACCAAACCCATGGACGGGGGCATGTCCGTCTCCATCGTCCATCCTTGGGATCCCTGGAGGCAGGCCGGCATCGGTGTCGACACTTCCCTCGACGGGATGGTGCGGGCGGCTCCTCCCGACTGGAAGCTCGAGCTCATCGGCACGACCGCCGATGTTGCGGCGCGGCCGGTGGGCCGCTGGCTCGATCTCGACTTTGCCGGCCGCCCGGTGCGGTTCTACGCCGCGCTGGCCAACACCTCCCCCAACGATATCCAGGCTCTTCCGTTGTCGCTGCAGTTCGCGCTGGCCTGCTGGCGTCGGGGCGTGCACACCTCGGGTCGAATCGTTCAATTCCACCGTTTCGAGTCGGGGCTCGCCACGCGCTTGCGGGCAGGGCAGCGGGCGGTGTACTTCTTCCATAGTCACCCGCCGGAGGAGACTCGACTGGGGCCGAACAACGTTCGGTGGCGGTACTTGCCGTTCCTCTATCGGTCCCTTCTGCTCGGACGAATCCGTCGTGCCTCGCTAGTTGTTGCCTTCGACCCGCGTACACCAGCATGGGTGGAAGCCGCCGTGCCAGCCCTGCGAGGGCAGGTCTTCTTGCTCCGCCAATGGGCGGACCCCCGGTTCTTTCAGCCGGCGACAGGGGAGGATCGGTTGAGACGGGCGGCGAGCCTGCGCGAGCGCTTGAACTTGCCGGCCGACACAAGGATCGTCCTCTTCGTGGGGCGCCTGGAGCCGGAGAAGGACCCCCTGCACCTGCTGCACGCTTTCGCCGAGCTGGCGTCCGGTAGCCCGCCGGTCTTCCTCCTAATGGTGGGCCAGGGGCGAATGGGGGCAGCCATCGACGAGGCGATCCTCAGCCTGGGGCTGGAGGCCAGGGTCCGCCGCATGCCGTCCGTGGGCCGCGCCGACCTGGCCGACCTCTACCGCGGGGTGGACCTCCTGGCTTGCACCTCGTCCTTCGAGGGAGGACCCAAAGTGGCTTTCGAGGCCCTCGCCTCCGGGACGCCGGTGGTCAGCTTCGACGTGGGGCAGATCGGCCAGGTGCTGGCGCAATCGCCGGACGCCGGTGCTCTGGTGATGGAACGGACGCCTTCCTCCTTTTGTGCGGCCATGCGGCGAGTGTTGTCGAGCGCCTCCGACGGGCGCCAGTCTATCCGCTGCGCACAGATCGCCCAACGCTACACCCCCGAGCGCGCGCTGGCCGAGTTGTTTCAGCGCTACCCGGATGGAGAAGCCCCCGCCCGTGGATGAAGCCGGCTACGGCGACATTCGCGTCCTGGCCAAAGGAACGGGAATCGCTTTGCCGGGACAGGTGCTCGGCCGCGTGCTGACCTTCGGCGGGCATGTGGTCCTGGCCCGCCTGCTTGGGCCGGACGGTTTCGGCCTGTTCGCCCTGGGTTGGACCCTGCTGAAAGTCGGGACGCTCGCGGCAGCCTTTGGACTTCCGATCGGGGTCGTTCGCCTGGGATCCATCGAATGGCAGAAGAACCCCGCTCGCTTCCGCGGGGTGCTGCTGCAATCCCTAGCCTCTTCGCTGGCGGCCGGCGCGTCGTTGGGAGCCGCCCTGTTCCTGGCCGCGCCGTGGTTGTCGACCAACATCTTCCATCACGCCGGCCTGGTCCCGGTTCTGCGCCTCGTCGCTCCGGGCATTGCCCTGGCCTCGACTCTCGAGGTGGCAGCTTCCGCCACGCGGATCACGCGGCGCATGCAGTTTGCCATCCTGGCGAAGGAAGTGATTCAGCCAGGGCTCTACGTCATCCTGCCCGCCGCCGCCTGGCTCCTCGGCTGGGGCTTGCCGGGTGTCGTGCTGGCGGTGCTGGCGACGTATCTCGCGGCGCTGCTCGTGGCGGTCTTCTTCTTGGCAAGGCTCTTCCCGGAGCTGACGGCCCTGGCGTCCGGCGTGGAGTCCGCCTTCGGCGAGCTGTTGAGACTGTCCCTCCCGGTGTCGCTGGCCGCCACCTTTGCCACCATGACCATTTGGGTGGACCGGCTGATCATCGGCGCATTTCGACCCGCGGCCGACGTGGGCGTTTACCAGGCCGTTTCCCAGGCATCGACGTTGTTCTCTGTGATCCTGGCGGCGATCAGCCTGGTCTTCGGGCCGATGGTGGCGCATCTGTCGGCGGAGCACGATCGCGCCCGGATGTTGGAGCTGTTCCGGGTCAGCACGAAGTGGACGCTCTACGCCAGCCTTCCGGTCTTGATGGTGGTTTGGTTCGCGGCACGCAACGTGGTCGGCGTCTTGTACGGGGCCGCCTATGCTTCAGGCGCCCAGGCCCTGGTGCTGCTGACCGTGGGCCAGATCCTGAACGCCGCCACGGGTCCTACGGGTCCGTTCCTCAACATGACCGGACACCACGTGACCTGGTTCCGGTTGTCCGGCTTGGCACTGATGACCAACATCATTCTGGGGATACTCTTCGTGTCGCGCTGGGGGATGGAGGGGGCCGCGGTGGCGACCTCCATCAGTCTCGGTGGGCTTTCCCTGGCGAGCCTGGTGGCAGCCCGAGGTGTGCTGGGCGCATGGCCCTACGATCGACGGTTCCTGAAGGTCGGAGCCGCCGTGCTGGCGATGGCGGCTTACCTGGGGGCCATCGTCGTGTTGGTTCCCTCGGGCGGCTTGCCAAGGCTGGCCTTGATGGCGGGCGGAGTGTTGGTGGTGTTTGCCGCCGTGGTGTGGGCATTGGGATTCGACGGGGAGGACAGAACGTTCTTCCAGGTCGTGCGACAGGTGGTGGGATCTCGACTGGGGAGACAGGAATGAGACGCGGCTGCCAGCTGCCAGCCTCCAGTCCCCAGTTTCCAGTTCCCAGTTACCAGTTGTGCCGACAAGAGTCGTCGACGGCCTGTACCGTCACGAACAGCGGACAGCCGGGAGCGGTCAGCGGGCGGCAGTTAGCTGATGACTGACAACTGATGACTGACGACTCCTCCATCCGCGTTCTTTACATCGCCGGCTGGGCGCGCAGCGGCTCGACCATCGTCGGCCATGTGCTGGGGCAGGCGAGGGGCATCTTCTTCGGAGGCGAGTTGTTCAACCTCGCCGAACGCGGCTGGCGAAGGAACGACTTGTGTGGATGCGGGCGCCCGTTTCTTCAGTGCCCGATCTGGTCGAAGGTCATGCGCGGCGTCCAACAGCGCCTCCAACCGGGGGACCTGGAACGGGCCGAAGGTTTCGGATCCCGACTCATGCGCACGCGGGACCTGCCGTCCGTCTTCGTTCGCCGCCGTGGAGTTCTCGGCTCGCCCGAACAGGCTGCGATTACCCGTATGCTCACGGCCCTGTTCTCCGAGATCAAGGGTGTCTCTGGAGCCGAGGTCATCGTGGACTCGTCGAAGTCCCCGGTTTTCGCGGATGCGCTCGATCGGTCGCCGGGGTTCGAGGTGTCGATCCTGCACCTGGTTCGCGACCCCCGCGCGACCGGCTTCTCCCTCCGCCGACTGAAGTTCGACCCCGGATCAAGGCGTCCTTTGAAGCAGCGAGGGCCGATCACGAACGCGGCTGTTTGGGACGTTTGGAACGCCGCCATCGAGCTCCTCTGGGCCAGACGCCGGCGCCCGAGCCGCTACCTGCGCCTGCGCTACGAAGATTTCGCCCGCGATCCGGCCTCCGCCATACGCTCGGTAGGAGAGTTCCTCGGCCATCGCGATCGCAAGGCTGATCTGATGGACGGATCCACGCTTCACCTCAGCCCCACGCATTCGGTGAGCGGCAACCCCTCGCGGTTCCTGACGGGCGCGGTCGAGATCCGCCCCGACGACGAGTGGCGGGCCGGTATGTCCCGCTCCGAGAAGGGGCTGACCACCTTGCTGACATGGCCCGGGCTCTTGCGGTATGGTTATCCGTTGATAACCTAGTGGTTAGCGGCCAGTGCTTGGCGGCTGGTGGTCAGTCGTCGATCTCAACGGTGAGAATCCTACGGGGTCAATCACGGAGCACCAGTCATGGACGGCTATTCAGCAATTCCCTTGATGACCTCCGACCTCCTTTCCACCCTCTACATCGCCAGCGCCGGCCGCAGCGGATGGACGGTCCTAGCGAAGAACCCAATACAGCTTCAAGGGGTATTCCCGTGACCGGAGACGGCCGCCCTTGAATACGCCCGCAGATGCTCCTTCTCCGCACGCCAGCGTGCTGGGCGTGCGCGTGGACAGCCTCCGATCCGCCGAACTCACGGAAGCCGTCGACCGCCTCGTCAAGAGCAAGGCGCACGCACTCGTCCTCAACGTCAACATCCACTGCCTGAACCTTGCCTACGAAAACCCTTGGTTGAAAGACCTCCTCAATTCGGCCGAGATCGTGTTCGCTGACGGCGTCGGTGTGATCCTGGCCGCCAATGCCCGGGGCCGTCCGCTGCCGGAGCGGATCACATGTGCAGATTGGATCTGGGAGTATTCTGAAAGAGCGGAGCACGAAGGACACCGGCTGTATTTCTTAGGTGCCCGCGAGGGTGTCGCCAGAGACGCCGCCGATCGGCTCCGGCAGCGCTTCCCGCGTCTGAACATCGTAGGTATCCAGGAGGGGTATTTCGACAAGCGCCCTTCAAGCGAAGACAATCGCCGCGTTGTGGACGCAATCAACCGGCTCCGGCCGGACGTCCTGCTCGTCGGCTTCGGCATGCCGATCCAAGAACGGTGGCTACTGGACAACTGGGGAGACCTCCACTGTGGGGTCGGTCTGGCGGTCGGTGGGATGTTCGACTATGTATCGGGCCGCCTCGCACGGCCACCGCGGTGGATGCAGCGGATGGGTCTTGAATGGTTGGGTCGACTCCTGATCGAACCAGGGCGGCTATGGCGGCGATACCTGATTGGAAATCCAACGTTCCTGCTCAGGTTCTTGAGGCAGTGGTTCACGCCGAACCGGAACGCACGACTGAAGACTGATGACCGATGACTGATGACTGAGACTGACGACTCGTTGCGCGTTCTATACATCGCCGGCTCGGGCCGGAGCGGCTCGACGATCCTGGAGAAGATCCTGGGAAACCTCCCGGGCTTCGTCTCGATCGGGGAGGTGCGCTACTTTTGGGAGTACATCGAGTCCGGCGACCGGCTGTGCGGCTGCGGGCGGCCGCTCACTGAGTGCGACTTCTGGCGGCGCGTCCTTGGCGTCCTGGGCCTGTCGCCCGCCGCCCTCGCCCATCTCTCGGCCCTTGCACAATCATCGGACCGCACCCGATACGCGCTCCTGCAGGCCGCTGGCCTTCCGGGGATCGGGGCGTTTCCTCCATCCCTCTTGGAAGGAACGCATCGCCTCTACCGTGCGATCCAGGAAGCGTCCGGGGGCGGGACGATCATCGACTCATCCAAGGTTCCATCTCACCTCAGCCTGCTGCTCCGGATCCCCGAGATCGACGTCCGGGTTCTTCACCTCGTGCGCGATCCGCGTGCCTACATCTACGCCGTGACCAAACGGCACAAGAAGGTACGGTTGGTCACTGGAGAGAGAGACTTGATGCGCCGCGGAACGGGCGGCGCGACGGTGGCGTGGGTCGTCGAGAACATGCTCTCGCAGTTCTGGGGCCGCCGGGCGGCCGAGTATACCTTGATGGGTTACGAGAAATTCGCGGCCGATCCGGAGGCTGCGTTGCAGCGGGCCTTGGACGAGCTCCGCCTGCGCCCCGAGCGTGCCCCGCTTCTGCCGGGGGCCGAGCTTCAACTTCGGCCGACCCACAGCGTCGGCGGCAACCCGGTGCGCTTTGACCAGGCGCCCCTCATGATTGCCGAAGACAAGGCGTGGAGCACGGCCATGCCAAGGACGACTCAGCGCCTCCTCGGGTTGGCC
>DATIFK010000122.1:0-17103 GCA_035455265.1 Anaerolineales bacterium | reverse complement strand
TGGCCGTCGAGCGGTTCCAGGGCGCGCGTTGTGGTCCCGATGTCGAGGGGCGGCAGGAAGCGGGCGAGCGGGCCGGATCGGGCCGGCGGGGAGCCGGAAGGAAAAACGAGCTCCACTTCTTCGAGTATACAGCCGGCCTTGTCGTCTCGACATCGAACCTTTAGACTTGCGTTCGTGCCCCCACATCGTCCAGCCGCAATGACCCTGATCGTCGCCTGCCTGGCGGCCTCGTGCGCCCCTCGTCCGGCGCCCACGCCGATGCCGGCGGCGGCAACCGCCACCCTCCGTGTTCCAACCCAATCGGCGACTCCATCCCCCGCCTGCAAGCCCGCACCTACCGCGCCCGCGCTCCCTGAGACCGCCACCCTGGCATCCGACCCGGCGCCTCTGACGAACTACTTCAACCGCGGCGGCGAGCTGCCGGCCTTGATCAACCATATGCAGGCGGCGAACGTGCTGCCCCTCTTTCCAGGGTCGCTGGAAGCCGTGTCGGCTGATGTCGACGGCGACGGCGCCGATGACATCGCTCTTTCGCTGCAGGACCCGACCATCACCACCGCCCCGCGCCCGCCGGGCGCCCTGTACGTGTGGTTTTGCCGCTCGGGCGAATACACTGTCGACTACGACCTTCAGCCCGGACCTGGTCAGGCCGCTCCCGTCCTCCTGGCGTCCAGCGATTTGACGGGCGATGGCGCCGGCGAGATCGTCTTCGGGCGTCCAACGTGCGGCGCGCACACGTGCTTCCTGGCCTTGGGCGTTTTGAGCTGGGACGGCCAGGCGCTGACCGATGTGTTCTCGGGCTCCAGTGAGGATCTCCCCTCACCGACGATCGTCGTCGCACCAGGGCCTGACGGCGCCGGAACGATCGCGGTGACGGCTGGAGGCGTCATGTCCGTTGGCGCCGGCCCGCCGCGGCCGCGGACGCGCACGTGGACGTGGATCCCAACCGCGCGGACCTTCGTTCCCGGCCGAGATGTCCCCGCGCCGCCTGTGTTCCGGGTGCACGTCGTGCAGGACGCGGACGCGGCCTTCGAAGCCGGCGACCTCGACGCCGCTTCAGCGCTCTACCAGCGCGCCCTGGAGGATGCCGCCTTGCAGGAGTGGGATGCACCGCCGGCCACCCCCGCCAGCCTCAAGGCGTATGTGCACTATCGGCTGGTGCTGTTGGCTTTGGCCCGTGCAGGACGCGAAGCCGCGCAGCAGGAGTTCGACTCGATGGTCGGGGCGACGACCGGCGTCCCCGAGGCGGAGCCTTACCTGGCTCTGGCCGAACTCGTGCTGCAGGAGCCCGAGCCGGTGAACCTTGCGGCCGCGTGCAATCTCGTTCGGAGCTATGCGGCCGACCACACAGCCGAGGTCCTCGACCCGCTGTACTACGGCTACGACAACCGCGTCTACACCCCAGCCGATCTGTGCCCGTTCGAGTAGAGGACTCCCGGTCTATGCCACCCTTCGCCATCGACGATTTCCGTGTCCGACGATCGGCCATGCTCGACCTTCTGCAGGAACTGGTCGAGGCGGAATCGCCGACAACCGACAAAGCCCTCGTCGATGTGGTGGGCCGGCTGGTCGCCGATCGCTGTTCGGCAGTCGGAGCGCGGGTTCGCTCGTACCCGCAGACCGCCGTGGGAGATCATTGGCTGGCGGAATGGGGCGACGGCGAGGGCGGAGTGCTGCTGTTGGCGCATCTCGACACGGTTCACCCCGCCGGGACTCTTGACCACATGCCGTGGTCGCTGGCCGGCGATCGCGCCCGCGGCCCCGGGGTGATCGACATGAAGGGCAGCGTCGCCGTGGCTCTGACAGTGATGGAGGCCCTGTCGTCTCGGTTGCCGGTTTGGCCCATCCGGATTCTGTTCACGACCGACGAGGAAACCGGTAGCCACACTTCCCGCCAGCTGATCGAAGAGCTGGCGCGCCGCCACCGTGCGGTGTTCTGCCTGGAGCCGGCGATGCCCGACGGGGCGTTGAAGACCTGGCGCAAGGGAACGGGCCTCTTCATCCTGGAAACCATCGGCCGGACATCGCACGCCGGCAACAGCCCCGAAGCCGGGGTCAACGCCATCGTCGAGATGGCACATCAAATCCAGCACGTCCAGGCGCTGGCCCGCCCCGATTCCGGCACGACGATCAGCGTGGGAGTCATCAGCGGCGGAACGCGGACGAATGTCGTCCCCGGCCGCTGCCTGGCGAAACTCGACGTGCGCGTGCTCGAAGACGGCGAGCCGGAACGCCTGGACAAAGAGCTGCGCGGCCTGCAGCCGGTTCTGCCCGGTGCCCGCGTCGAGGTGCGCGGCGGCTGGAACCGGCCGCCGATGCGCCGCAACGCCACGATGGCGGCCGCCTTCGGACGCGCTCGGAGCCTGGCGGCCTCGATCGGGCTGGAGTTGAAGGAAAGCGGCACGGGGGGCGGATCGGACGCCAACTTCGTCGCCGCCCTTGGCATCCCGGTGCTCGACGGCCTCGGCCCCCTGGGCAACGGCGCCCACTCCGATGATGAATACCTGGTGATCGACAGCCTGGCGGAACGCGCCGCCCTGTTGGCGGTCCTCGTCAGCGAGTGGTGAGCGGCCGGCCGACGGCGCGCTCGAGATCGTCGACCGAATCCATGCGCGCCATCTGCCTCAGGAACGCCGCCGGCGAAGCCGCAGCTTCCCACAACTGACGCACGGCAGCCCCGATTGGATCCTCGCCGGCCGGCCCCTGCGCGCTGTCGGCGTACGCGCCGTAAAAGGCAAAGTACGCCTGGTTGAGCCTGCGCAAGGGATAGCCGTTCGCCACGAACACCTGCCGCCGCGCTTCCATGTAGCCCTCGGCCTCGGTCACCTTCCCCTCAGCCAGGAGCTCGTCGACGTGCACGCGCGTCGCGTGCATCTCCGCCTGAAAGTCAAAGGAGAGTGGACGCTTCATCGCAGCCGCGTGCGCCGTCGCATTCCGGGCCAGGTCCGGATAGTAGCGCGCCACGAGCAGGCGACCCAGCGCCTGACCCATCAACTGTGCCGTCGTCTCGTTCATGGTTCTCAACGAAGCGTTGGTCTCGTAGTTCCATCCGAGCGGCCGCAGCGTCAGCCAGTTGTGAGTCCACTCGTGCAGGACGACCTCGGCTACCCACCCCAGCGCGCCCGTTTCTTCGATCATCGTGGGATAGGTTCCAATGCCCCCCACCGGGACGACGAGCGCCGAGACGTCCAGGCCCTGTTCGACGCGCGCCTCGAGATGGATCTGGCCGTCGAGCGGCAGGCCCGGATCGAGCTGCACCAGGGCGTCCTGGCGGATTTCCGTTCGCGGGGAAACGACCAGCGCCACGGGCAGCTGGGAGAGATGAAAGGAGACCGGAGGGAAGGGCTCGCCGGTGCTTGCCAGGCCCGCCGCGGCGATCGTCACCGAGGCCTGTTCCTGCAGGATCGCCTCGGCGACGGGTTGGAGGCGGGCGATCTGGGCCCGCAGAGTGGCCAGATGCGCGTTCCTGGCCTCGGTCTCCGGCGTGGCGACCTGCCCCGCGGCGTAGGCGGCTCGCACCTCGCCGTCCAGCCGTTCGGCCTCGTCGACGAGACGGAACAACTCGCGCACGACGGCCGGCCGCGTCTCAGCCGGCAGGTAGCCGCTGCTGGCGAGGGCTCCCTGGCTCAGCTTGACCATCGCCGCGTCCACCGTCCACCCGGCGAAATCGAATTCGAGCGCGGCCGTATAGCGCTTGAGCTGCGCTTGCGGCCCACGCAGGGGCGCGGTCGAGGAGGCAACGAGGATCAGTACGGCCACCAGGCCGATGCACAGCCGGACGCTCCTCCCCAATCGAGCGAACATGGGAGCATCTTACCGCCCCGCCCGGCGCTGTCAACGCTCGGCCTCTCCCGCCATTCCTTCTCCTGGAGGCAGGGGGAGGGCTTTACTCCCGACGTGCATGGGCAACTTCGCTGCGCCGCACGAGTGCGTGGGGGAGCCCGATGGCGTTGGCTCGGCTGACGCTAGCGGGCTGCGGCGAATCGTGCCTTCCCTTGCTGCCTGGCGACAACCGCCCTCACCCGGGTCCGCCGAGGCGGCGAGACGGTCTTGACGCCGTGCGGCCCGAACGGGGGCCAGCGTGGGGGTCCGAGAGACCCATGCTTGGGACGCCGGCCGCTGAACCTGACGAAATGGATGGAGGTGTCTACGGCCGGGCCGGAGGCGTAGCCACCTTCAATGCTATAATGCCGGTCCGTCGGCGGCTTGGGCCGCCGCTATTTCCCCCACTGGAATGAACTTTCTCGTCACCGGCGCCGCCGGGTTCCTGGGTTCCGCCCTCGCCAATCGTCTCGCGCGGGAGGGCCACCAGGTTCGCGGCCTCGACGACCTCTCCGCCGGCGACCCTCAGCGTCTCGATTCAGACGTGCTGTTCACCCGCGGCGATGTCGTCGACCGCCCCAAACTGTGGACGCTCCTGCAGGACATCGACTGCGTCTACCACCTGGCGGCCCGCGTGTCGGTGCCCGAGTCGGTGCTCTACCCCCGCGAGTACAACGCCGTCAACGTCGGCGGCACGGTCAGCGTCATGGAGGCGATGCGCGACGTCGGCGTCAAGCGCGTCGTCCTGATCTCGTCCGGCGCCGTCTATGGAGACCAGGCCGACCAACCGCTGCGCGAGGACAGCATTCCCAATCCTCGCTCCCCCTACGCCGTCTCGAAGCTGGCGGCCGAGTACTACGTCCGCACCATCGGCTCGCTGTGGTCGATCGAGACGGTAGCCCTGCGAGTCTTCAACGCCTACGGGCCCGGGCAGCCCCTTCCCGCAGCGCACCCACCTGTCATCCCGCACTTCCTACGCCAGGCAGCCCGCGGCGGGACGCTGGTGATCCACGGCCGGGGTGAACAGACGCGCGACTTCGTCTTCGTCGACGACGTCGTCGAAGCCATGGTCGCCGCCGCCACCGCGCCCACCATCGACCGCCTGGTCATCAACGTCGGCTCGGGCGTCGAGACGAGCATCCGCGAGCTGGTGCAGCAGATCCTGGAAGTCACCGGCGCCAGCGCCGAATGGATCTACCAGGACAACCAGGACCCGGGTACGTCGCGCATGGCGGCCGACATCGGCCTGGCGGCGCGCAAGCTCGGCTACACCACGCGCGTCCCGCTCGCCGAAGGCCTGAGCCGGATGATCACGCGCGACCCGCGACTGCAACGAGTCCGGGTCGAATGACGGCCCGCGGCGCTTCGGGGCGTCTTCCCCGCACCTTCTTCGCCCGCCCGACGCTCGAGGTCGCCCGCGATCTGCTCGGCCGGCGCCTGGTGCGCCTCGAACGCGGCCGCCGCCTGAGCGGATGGATCGTCGAGGCCGAGGCCTACATTGGACCTGAGGACCTCGGCTGCCACGCCCACGTCGGCCGCACGCGGCGCAACGAGGTCATGTGGGGCCCCCCCGGACACGCCTACGTGTCCTTCACCTACGGCATGCACTGGTGCCTGAACATCGTTACCGAGGCGGACGGCCGTCCGGCGGCGGTGCTGCTGCGCGGCCTGCTCCCCGATGAGGGCCTGGCGACGATGCGACGACGCCGCGGCCGTGTGCCGGACGAACGCCTGGCCGACGGCCCGGCCAAGTTGTGCCAGGCGCTGTCGATCGACGGACGCCTCAACGGCCACGACCTGTGCTCGGCCGAGGCGCGCCTGTTCCTCGAGACCAGCCGTCTCCGGCGAGGCGGACCGGTAACCGCCGGGCCGCGTGTGGGGTTAAACACGGTGCCGGAGCCGTGGAAGAGCATGCCCTGGCGCTTCCGCCTTCTACAGGCGGTGCCACCGAAGGAGACGCGGGGATGACCCAACTGCTGGAAGGCAAGACCGCCCTGGTGTTCGGCGTCGCCAACGATCACTCCATCGCCTGGGGGATCGCGCGTGCCTTTCATCAGCATGGAGCCCACCTGGCGTTCTCCTATGCGATGGACAAACTCGAGCGGCGTGTCCGGCCCCTGGCCGAGACGGTCGGCGCGACGTTCGTCGAGCCTTGCGACGTCACCCAGGATGGGGAGATCGACGCCCTGTTCGCCAAGGCCGCCACCGAGCTGGGACGAATCGACATCCTCGTCCACGCCATTGCCTATGCCGGCCGCGATGAGCTATCGGGGAGGTTCCTGAAGACCAGCCGCGGCGGTTTCGCCCTCACGATGGAGATCAGCGTCTACTCGCTCATCGCCCTGGCGCGCGCCGCCGCCCCCTTGATGACCGCCGGCGGCTCGATGCTGACCCTGACCTACAACGCCGGCGAGCGGGTGGTCCCTTCGTACAACATCATGGGGGTCGCCAAGGCCGCCCTCGAATCGACGACGCGCTACCTTGCGGCCGACCTGGGGCCAAGCGGGATCCGGGTCAACGCTATTTCCGCCGGCCCGGTGCGCACGCTGGCAGCGGCCGGCGTGGCCGGGTTCAAGTCGATGTACTCGCAGTACGCCGAGCAGACGCCCCTGCGCCGCAACATCACCATCGACGACGTCGGGGCGGCCGCCGTGTGGCTGTGCTCGGACCTGGCCTCGGCCACCACCGGCGAGATCCTGTTCGTCGACTCCGGCTACAATATTCTCGGAATTCCCTCACCGACCGAAGGTCCATCCTCCTGACCACTCCCCCGCCGCCGTGATGAGGCCCATCCGCAACCTCTTCCTGCCTCGCCTCGAAGCCGAAGAGCGCATCTTCCGGCGCCAGGTGGCGCGCACGGCCCTGCGGGGCTCGTTCGCCATCGTCGCCCTGTGGCTCGTTTTCGAGGCCATCCTCTTCGCCCAGAACCACGTCCCGCCCGGCCACGCCCTGGAATACGACGCCGCGGCCATCGGCCTGCTGATCCTGGTCCTGTTCCTGGGCTGGTTCTGGATACGGCGCGACCGGTTGATCGAAGCCGGATACCTGATGGCGACGGCCTTCTTCGCCTATCCGGCCCTCAATCTGGTGTTCGCCCCGGGCGACGTGTACCTGGTGAACCCGGCCTACCTCTTCTCCATCCTGGTCGCCGGCGCTTTGGTGGGTCCGGCGGCCGGCTACCTGTTCGCCGGTGCCTCCGTCGTAGCCAACGCGCTCGGTTGGATGTACGCCCGCGGGGCGGCGCCGGCCGGGTACTTCCCCTTCGATTCCACGACCGGCTGGATCTTCCTGCTCGTGCAGGGACTTGTGGCCTTCGGCTCGGCCGCCATTCTCGACACGCTCATGCGGCACATCCGCGAAACCATCGGCCGCTTGCACCGGCAGACCGAGCAGATGACGGCGCTGGCCCACACCGACCCGCTCACCGACCTGGCCAACCGGCGCTTCTTCATGGAACAGCTCCAGCGTGAGTTTTCGCGCGCCCGCCGGCACCACCGGCCTCTGTCGTTGATCTACCTCGACCTCGACGGTTTCAAGGAAGTCAACGATCGCTTCGGCCACTTGTTCGGCGACGACATCCTGCGCGGCGTCGGCCGTTCGATGCAGGCCGTCCTACGCTCGACCGACCTGCTGGCCCGCATCGGCGGCGATGAGTTCGCCGTCCTGCTGCCCGAGACCCTCCAGCCGGGGGCCGTCAACGTCGCCGCCAAGCTCCGCAAAGCAATGGCAGCCTACGTGCACCAATTCGGCGCCGCCGTGCCCTCTCTCACCTTCTGCGCCGGTGTGGCCCAGCTGCGGGACGCCGATTCGACCATCGATGACATCCTCGCCCGCGCCGATGATGCCCAGTACATGGCCAAAGCCGACGGCCAGGACCATACGCGCACGCAGGCCGAACACGACGACGTCGAGCCGGTCCGCCCCGTCTGACGGTCTTCCAGAACCCAGGAGGAGCCATGGTTCGCACGCAGCAACTGCGGCTGCGCACGCGCGGCCATGCCGATATCCATGACCTGACGCCGGAGCTGCAGCGACTGCTTCAGGAATCGGGCCTGACGGAGGGCCTGCTGACCGTGTTCGCCCCGTCGTCGACGAGTGCCATCACCACGATCGAGAACGAGCCCGGCGCTCTGGAGGACCTGCGGCGGGTGCTCGACCGGCTCGTTCCTCCCGACGAGGAGTATCGACACAATGAGGCTTGGGGCGACGGCAACGGCCATGCCCACATCCGATCGGCTCTCCTCAAGCCATCTCTGACCATCCCGGTCCAGGCGGGACAGATGCTTCTTGGGACCTGGCAGCAGGTGATCTTCATCGACTTCGACGTCCGGCCGCGCAGCCGCGCGCTGGTGGTGCAGATGATGGGCGATGCGTGAGTGGTCCGTGGTCGGGGTCAGTGGTCAGCCAGTGGGTGTCCTTCTGGCCCATGACCACTGGTGGTATCATGTCGACCTTCGCCGGTGACCATGGATACACCCAAACGCACCTTGCTCGCCGTTTTCGCGCATCCGGATGATGAGACTTTCGGCACCGGCGGCACCTTAGCCCTGTACGCCAGCCGCGGCGTCGCCGTTCATGTTCTGTGCGCCACCCGCGGCGAGGTCGGCACCGTGCCGCCCGACATGCTCAAGGGGTACGCCAGTGTCGGCGACTTACGCGAGGCGGAACTGCGCTGCGCCGCCATCCACCTCGGCCTGGCGAGCGTGAACTTCCTCGGTTACCGCGACTCCGGGATGGCCGGCTCACCCGACAACAACCACCCGCAGGCGCTCGTGCGCGCACCCGTCGAGGACGTCGCCGCCAAGATCACTCCATGGATCCGTCGCCTGCAGCCTCAGGTCGTCATCACCTTCGACCCCGTCGGCGGCTACCACCACCCCGACCACATCGCCATTCACAACGCCACGGTGCGCGCCTTCGCCGACGCCGCGGATCCGAAGGTCCGCCTCGAAGACCTGCCGCCCTTCCAACCTCAGAGGCTGTACTTCAGCACCTTCCCGCGGCGCGCCCTGCGACTGCTCCTGCCCGTGTTGCGGCTCTTGGGACGCGGGACTCGTTTCGGGACGAATCGGGATATCGATCTGGCCGAGATCGCCAACGAGAGCTTCCCGGTCCATACGCGCATCAATATCCGGCCGGTGGCGGAACGCAAGCGCCTGGCGTCGGCGTGCCATGCCAGCCAGCAAATGCCCATTCGCGGCTTCACCCGCTTCTGGATGTGGATGAGCGAGGGTGGCGAGACGTTCATGCGAAGCTATCCGCCGGCGCCGCGCGGGCTGCACGAGCGCGATCTGTTCGGCGGGTTGGCGTAGCGCGAGCCGGAAGTGGTGTAGGGGCGAAGCATGCTTCGCCCCTCCGATGCCGGAGCATGGGCGTCCAGCATGCTTCGCCCCCAAACAATTCGCCAAGTGGCTAGGCGTCTTCGACCAGAAGAATCACCAGCCTCCCCGGCCCGTGCACCCCGACGGTCAATGTCATCTCGATATCGGCCGTGCGCGAGGGGCCGGTCACCAGGACAGCCTGGGAGACCGATGTGATCCGCCGGTCACCGCCCTCCTGCAGCCAGGCCGCAAGCGATGGGCGGATCCTCGAGGCGGGAACGACGGCGAGGTGCAGGCGGGGAAGCAGAGACGCCAAGAGGGATCGGCCTTCACCGGAGAGCAGCACCAGCGAACCCGTATCCGCCAGTGCAGCCTCGACCCCCGTCACGCCGGCCGGGACATCCTCGAACCCCGATCGGTCTTGATCGGCCGCAGCCTCGACCCACTCCAACTCGCGCGCCGGTAGGCCATCCAAGAGAAGGACCATGGCAGGGTCCAGTCGGTCGGAGACAAGGATCGCGGATCCCTTGTCGTCGGCAAGCACGGCCGCTGCCGAAGCGGATAGGCCTTCTCGAGTCGTCCGCACAACCTCCGCGCCCGCGGCTTTCGCCTGTGCAACGAAGACCTCCCGTGCGTCGACGACGAACTCAGGTCGTTCACCTCGAGGAAGCGTTGTTGGGCCGGACGGTGCGGCGGCCGTCTGCGGTTCGGCGCGCCCGGCCAGATCCCGCCAGCGATCACGGAAAGGTCGGAGGGCCGGCACAGGGAAATCGCGTCCGTGAGTCCAGGCCGACAGCGGAGGCGGCAGCCGACGGATCCAACCGTTGAGCCTTGGCCACATCGACAGGAGCAAGGCCGCCGAACGCAGGGCGAAGCGATAGCGAGTCGTCGTCGCCGTCACCCAGGAGAAGGATCGCATGGCCCAGCGCCAGCTGCGGCGGCTGGCCGGCGCGGCCCGAACGGTCTCGTGGCGGAGCTCGAGCAGGAGCCGCGGTAGATCGATGTCGACCGGGCAGGCCTCCCGGCAAGCACCGCACAACGTCGAAGCGCGCGCCAGGTGCCCGAACGCGGTCAGGCCGAAGATCGACGGGGCCACCACCGAGCCAATGGGACCCGGGTAGACACTGGCGTAGGCATGGCCCCCGATCTCGCGGTAGACGGGGCAGGCGTTCAGGCACGCCCCGCAGCGGATGCACAGCAACGCCTCCGCCATCGGCGTGGCCCTCATCCGCAGACGTCCGTTGTCCACCAAGATGACATGCCGCTCGGCCGGCCCTTCGGACTCGTCCGGGCGCCTGGGAGTCTGCAGGAACGTGACGTAGCTCGTTTGCGTCTGGCCGGTGGCGGCGCGCGGCAGCACGACCAGCATGCGCGCCAGATCTTCCAGAGTCGGCACCAGACGTTCCATGCCCATCAATGCCACATGGATCCTTGGAAGGGTCGTGACCATGCGCCCGTTGCCTTCGTTGGTCACGAGACACAGAGTCCCGGTCTGCGCCACACCGAAGTTCGCGCCGCTGACCCCCATATCGGCGCGGAGGAACTCCTTGCGCAGGGTCCGGCGCGCCAGCGCCGTCAGGGCTTCGATATCGGCGGTGAAGGGCACGCCGAGATGTTCGGTGAAGGTGCGGCCGACGTCGTCCCGCGTCAGGTGAATGGCGGGCGCGGTGATGTGCGACGGAGCCTCGCCCCGCAGCTGGACGATGAACTCCCCCAGGTCGGTCTCGACAACCTGCAGCCCCGCCCGCTCCAGCGCGGCGTTGAGGCCGATCTCCTCGCTCAAGATCGACTTGGACTTCGCTACCCGGCGAACGCCGGACCGGCGGGCGATCTCGACCACCAGACTGCACGCCTCGGCCGCCGTGGCGGCGTCGTGGACGTGGACTCCGTTGCGGGCCGACTGCCGGCGAAACTCGGCCAGCAGCGGATCGAGATTCTCCAGGGTCGCCTGGCGGACGCGTCGGGCCTCGCGCCGGGCGGCCTCGGCGTCGGGCAGGGCGGCGAAAGCTGCCTCCCATCCCTGCCGCCTCCGAACCGCGTTGCGATCGAGCGCGCCCTGCAGGTTGGCGTCCCCGACCGCCTGACGGACTCTCTCCCTGAACGCTTGGGCGGCGTCCATCTTCAAACCCGGCCGTCCAGAACCTGAGCGATGTGCCGGCATCGGATCGAGGACCCCGCCCGCCGCAACGCGCCCTGGATGTGCATGAGGCAACCGACGTCGGAGGCGACGACCACGTCCGCACCCGACTCGCGGATCTGGGCCAGTCGATGGTCCAACATCGCTTCCGAGATCTCCATCTGGTCGACGGCGAACGCGCCGCCGAATCCGCAGCAGTCCGGCTCGAGCGCGAGCGTGTCGCTCCCGAGGCCATCCAACAGCATGCGCGGCTGCCGGTCGATCCCGAGCTCGCGCAGCAAGTGGCAGGAGGCATGGTAGGCCAGCCGGCCTGGCGGCGACGCCAGGTGCGGCGGGCGATAGCCCAGGCGATCGACAAGATACTGGCTGAACTCCCAGACGCGGGCCGCCACCCCCCGCGACCGTTCCAGCCACTCGGGGTCATCGGCCAGCAGCTCGGGATAGCGATGGCAGATCATCGCCGTGCAGGACCCGGACGGAATGACGATATCGCCCGGCAGCGCCTCGAAGGCGGCCACAGCCCGTCGCGCCATCGCCAGCGCTTCGTTTCGAAAGCCTGCGTTGAAGGCGGGCTGCCCGCAGCAGACCGGGTCCGCGGCAAAACGGACATCAACTCCGGCGCGGCGAAGCACGCGCACGACGCTCTCGCCGATCTCGGGGAACAGCGCGTCGATCAGACAGGTCACGAACAGGTGGGCGTCCGGCATGCGCCTTGATTATGCCTCCGTCCATCTCCGGAAGGCGGCGTGGTAAGATACCCCGCCCGCCTGCAACTCCTCATGTCCGAGTTCAACTCACTGACGCCGACACCCTTCAACCTGCCCCAGCGGCTGCGCCGCCTGTCCGACCTCGCGTACAACTTGTGGTGGACGTGGAACCGCGACGCGGAATGGGTCTTCCGGCGCATCGATCCGGAGACGTGGGAAGAGGTGGTTCACAACCCGGTCACGTTCCTGCGCAAGGTCCCCCGACCGGCCCTGACCGCCGCCACGCGCGACCTGGCGTATCTGAATCGCTACGACGACGTCGTCCGCGCCTTCGAGGCCTACATGCAGGGCGGCGATCGGGCCTGGTACCCGCGTCAGCACGGCGAGCGGATGAAGAGCCCCATCGGCTACTTCTCGACCGAGTTCGGCCTGCATGAATCGCTGCCCATCTACGCCGGCGGCCTGGGCATCCTGTCCGGCGACCACCTCAAAGAGGCCAGCGACCTCGGGATGCCGATGGTGGCGATCGGGTTCCTATACACCCAAGGCTACTTCGAGCAACGCATCAGCGAAGACGGCTGGCAGGAATCGCTCTACAGTTCGCTGGACTTCAACGACCTGCCCGTTCACCCGGTGGTCGATCAGGAAGGCGCGCCCCTTACCGTCGGCGTCGATCTGCCCGGCCGCCACGTTCAGGCCCGCCTGTGGCGCATTCAAGTCGGCCGCGTACCCCTGTTCCTGCTCGACAGCAACATCGAGGAGAACGAGCCGATCGACCGCGACCTGGCGACCCGCCTGTACACGAGCGACATGGAGCTGCGCCTGGCGCAGGAGATCCTGCTGGGCCTGGGAGGGGTCCGCGCCCTGCGGGCCGTCGGCTACAACCCGTCCGTCTGGCACATGAACGAAGGGCATTCCGCCTTCCAGTCGCTCGAGCGACTGCGCGAGCTCGTTGCCGCCGGGCACACCTTCGAGTCCGCCCGGGAGCGCGTCCGGCGCAGCACGATCTTCACCACGCATACCCCGGTGGCCGCGGGGCACGATGCCTTCCCGCTATGGCTGATCGACAAGTACTTCTCGTCCTTCTGGCCGGAGCTTGGCCTGGAGCGGGAGGCGTTCATCGACCTGGCGCGCCATCGCGAGCCCTGGGCCGAGACGTTCAACATGGCGATCCTGGCCATCCACATGTCCGAGCGCCTCAACGGCGTGTCGGAGCTGCACGGCCGGGTGGCGCAGCGGATGTGGTCGTTCCTGTGGCCGGACCGGCCGGTGGAAGAGGTCCCGATCCAGCACATCACCAACGGCATCCACACCGGGGCCTGGCTGGCGCACGATATGAAGCTCTTGTTCGACCGCTACTTGCCGCGCGATTGGGAAGAGCGCGTCGACGAGCCCGATATGTGGCGCGCCGTCGAGGCCATCCCGGACGAAGAGCTTTGGTTCGTGCGCAAGCAGCTCAAGCGAAGATTGATCGCCGTGGTCCGCGAGAGAGCGCGCCGGCAGTGGCAGTCGCGCGGCGCCCACCCATCCCAGATCCTCGCCGCCGGGGTGCTGCTCGATCCGGATGCGTTGACGATCGGTTTCGCACGCCGTTTCGCCACCTACAAGCGCGCCGGCCTGTTCTTTCGCGATATGGAGCGGGTCCTGCGCCTGATCCAGCACCCGCGTTATCCGCTGCAGGTGATCTTTGCCGGCAAGGCCCATCCCGCCGACGATCCGGGCAAGCGCCTGATCCAGGAGGTCTACAACCACGTTCGGAGCGCTGATGCCGGGGGCCGCTTGGCCTTCCTCGAGGACTACGACATCGACATCGCCCGCCATCTGGTCCAGGGCGTCGACGTGTGGCTGAACACGCCACGCCGCCCGAACGAAGCCTCCGGGACGTCGGGGCAGAAGGCGGGCCTCAACGGCGCTCTCAACTTGTCCATCCTGGATGGTTGGTGGCGCGAAGGCTACAACGGTCACAACGGTTGGGCGATCGGCGAGGACATCGATTCCGTCGACGGCGACAGCCAGGACGACGCCGATGCCGCCGCCCTCTACGATCTGCTGGAGAACGAGATTGTGCCGCTGTACTACGTCGAGCGGTCGGCCGATGACCTGCCGGGCGAGTGGCTCCGCATGGTCAAGGAATCGATCCGTACGTTGGCGCCCGCCTTCAGCATGCGCCGCATGGTCAAGGACTACATTCGACTCATGTACCACCCGGCGCAGCTTGTTCCGCAGGAAGCCTGACGCCGATGTCCCTTGACCTGATCAACCCGGCCTGGCTTCCGCTCGTCATCTTCCTGCTGCGCGTCGTCGACATGAGCCTCGACACGCTGCGGGTGCTCTTCGTCGTGCGCGGCCGCCGTGCCGCGGTGTGGTTCCTCGGCTTCAGCCAGTCGTTGATCTGGGTGACGGCCATCACGGTGGTTCTCGCCCACCTCGACAATCCGTGGAACGTCCTGGGCTACGCCGCCGGCTTCGCCAGCGGCACGCTGCTGGGTATGCTCATCGAGGACCGGCTGGCGCTGGGGCATGGGCACGTGCGCGTCATCTCGACCCAACAGGGGCCCGCCGTGGCGCAGGCCCTGCGCCAGGCCGGCCACGCCGTGACCGAACTGACCGGCCGCGGCCGCGACGGGGCCGTCTCCGTCCTGTCCACCAGTGTGCGGCGGCGCGAAATCGACCCGCTGCTGCGCCTGATCACTTCCCTCGACCCGGCGGCGTTCGTCACGGTCGAAGAGATCCGGCCGCTCGGCCGCGGCCACTGGCGCTCCTGAGGCCCCATGCACGACCTGTCGGCGTTCGTCTCCTCCGCGCTGGCCGCCGTTCGGGCGGCGACCTTCTCGCCTCTCGCCCCGGCGCTGATCCCCGACGGGATGCGAAGCGCGATCCCCTGGGCGATCTTGCTGTTGCGCACTCTCAACATGACCCTCGACACCCTGCGCACCCTTGCCGTCGTGCGCGGACGCCTGGCGGCCTCCTGGGTGCTCGGGTTTGCCGCTTCGTTGACCTTCGTCGTTTCGACCGTGTACGTGTTCGAGGGGCTGGCAGACCCGTGGCGCCTGTTGGCCTACGCCGGGGGGTATGCCACCGGCAGCCTGGTCGGAATGGCGATCGAGGAGCGGTTCGGGCCCGGGCACACCCTGCTGCGTGTGCGAAGCCACGAGCAGGGTACGGCGCTGGCGGATGCGCTCCGCCGCGAGGGATACGGCGCCACGGAACTGGGGGCGCACCAGACCGGCGGTGAGGCGGGCGCCCTCGTCCTGAGCTATGTCCCGCGCCGACACGTGGACGTGGTGCGGCGCCATCTGCAGAGCGTCGATCCCGCCTGCCAGGTGACCGCGGAGAATGTGGTCCAGCTGAGAGGTGGGTGGAGGGTGTAGGGCGCAAGCCCCCACCCCCAACCCCCTCCCCCGAATCCGGGGGAGGGGCGGGGATAGTCCTCTTGACGCCTCGCGGCCGCGAATCAGATTCCAGGTCTCATCGTAGGCGCGTTAGGCGCGGGCCCTAGCCCGCGCTCTTCTCGCCCAACGGAACGATGGATGCGAGCCCCGCTTCAAGTGCCCTCCGGCATGCGAAGCGCGATCCCCGGAGGGCCATGAATCGTCGCCGCTGAGCCGCGGTTTGCGGGCGCGCGAGGCCGCAGGTATAATCCCGCCACCTCGGGACCGCGGGACCGGGTGGAAAGGCCGCATGGCTGTCAAGGGAAACCTGCGTGACTTCAACGTCACGCAGCTCTTCAACCTGATCAACCTGGCCCGCAAGACGGGTACGTTGACCATCGAAGGCCCCACCGAGGCGGCCTGGGTTTCTTTCCGCGAAGGCAAGCTCATCTACGCCCAGCTCGGCAGCGAGGACGGCTCGCTCAGCGGCGTGCTGTCTCGCATCGGCCGCCTGAGCGCCAAGCAGCTCCAGCTCATTCGCACCAATGCCGGTGACAAGAACGACATGGAGCTTGGCCTGCTCCTGATCAACGCCGGCTATCTCACGCAGCAGGACATCCTGGCCGGCATCCGCCAGTACGTCCTCGACATCGTCTTCCGTCTGTTCGCCTGGGCCGAAGGCTACTTTCGCTTCGATAACGACGTCCTGCCTCCGGAAGACCGCATCACCCTGCGCCTCGATTTGGAAAACATCATCATGGAAGGCTCGCGGCGCGTGGAGGAGGCCGAGCAGCTCCAGGAGGAGCTGCCCAACCTCGACATGGCCCTGACCTTCGTCGAACGGCCGGGGGCCAACATTCGCGACGTCAACCTCAACGTGCAGGAGTGGAAGGTCGTTTCGTACATCAATCCGAAGAACACCATCCGTCAGATCGGCCGGGCGAACAAAATGAGCGACATGGAGATCCGCCGCATCGTGTACGGCCTGCTGCAGGCCGGCCTGGTCGAGGTCGTCCGGCCGGAAGGCATGCCCTTGCCGCCCCAGGCGCGCCAGCTCCCGCCCGTCGACAAACGCCAGCAGACGTCCCTGGTGGAGCGCTTGATCAAGCGCATCCGGACGATGTAGCTGAGGTCGCCATGCAAACCGTCAAGATGGTGGTCACCGGACCGTTCAATGCAGGCAAGACCCAGTTCATCCAATCCGTGAGCGAGATCGACGTCGTCTCCACCGAGCGCAAGATCAGCAGCGAAGCCGAGCGCGTCAAGGAGACGACCACCGTCGCGATGGACTTCGGACGCATCACGGTGGACGACGACCTGGTGCTGTATCTGTTCGGTACGCCGGGGCAGAAGCGCTTCGACTTCATGTGGGAGATCCTGTCGGAGGGAATGCTCGGCTTCATCGTCATGGTCGACTCGTCCAGGCCCGAGACGTTCCGCGAGGCCAAGGGCATCCTGCAGACCTTCCGCGCCTACGCCCCGACGCCGTACGTCGTCGCCGCTAACAAGCAGGACAAAGAAGACGCCTGGAGCGTCGAAGATCTGCGCATCGCCCTCAAGCTCGACAGCAAGGTCAAGATGCTGCCGTGCGTCGCCGCCGACAAGGAGACCGTCAAGAAGGTGCTGCTCGAGCTGCTGTACAGCATTCTGGAAGAAATGAAGGGGAAGTAGGGGACGCCCTCACCCCAAGCCCCTCTCCCGCTGTGCGGGAGAGGGGAATTGACACATAGGAGAAGGGGGGGGCG
>DATIFK010000121.1:0-4123 GCA_035455265.1 Anaerolineales bacterium | reverse complement strand
GCCCCGCCCCTTCGCGTCTCAACTCACATGACGTCTCAGCGGTACGAGGGATGGTGGCCGCAGGTTTAGCCTGCGGCTTGCGCGCGCGTCGAAAGACCTCGCATCAAGCCGACGACGGCCGCGGCCGTCGACAACACCATGATGGCCACCGTCAGGCCGAACGAAAGGGTGGTGGGAGTCAAGAGCAGGCCGTAGTTCCCGGCAAACCATTGGGGCAGCGCCGAACCTGCCAGCCAGCCGAACGTCAGCGTGCCGGCCAGCATGACCAGCATGCACGCGGCCGCGACGACCGATAGCGGAAAGGCGAGCTGATACAGCTGGACGGAAGTGGTGCGCCCCCCAAGGGTGAGCGTACCGACCTCGGCCTCGGAGTTGGAGACCACCTTCCAGACCGCCATCGTGCTGGCGGCGGCGCCGGCCGCAAACACCACCATGAACCCGCCAAGGAGCGTTCGATTCCCGACGGGGAAATTGTCCGGCGCCACGCTGCGCGCCACGCCTGGGATCTGCACGGCCCCGAACGCCACCGCCGCCAGCAGTCCGCCGTAGAGGGCGACAGCCAGGAACGCGGCGACAGGGACCAGGAGCCAGCGCAGGTCGCGCCGTGAAGTGGTCACGGCTCGCCGAATGACCGTCAGCGCCAGCGGGAGTCCGCCGACGACAATGGCGGCCAACGCCACGACCGCGGCCGCCTGGACTGCATGCCAGGCCAATGCCAGGGCGGCGTTGGTCTGCAACAGCGGCGCGGCGGGGCTGTCGTCCACCAGACCGTAGAGGCTGAGTCCGGCGACGACGAACCCGATGTAGCCAGCGAAGACGAGCAGGATCGCCGTTCGACGTTTGTTCACCATGTTCATCGACCTCCAGTTCACCTCGTGACCCAACCCCAGGTGCACATCCAGCGCGCCGAGCGCGATGTCGACCACATCCAACGGCGAGTGCAGGCATTCCTCCAGGAGCGCCTCGAACTCCTCGCCGTAGCGCTCGCGCCACGCGCGAGGGTAGAGCTTCACAAGACGCCTGTGCCAGTCCATCAACTTGCCAGTCGGTCGAGTCCCATCGACGCCACCCGTTGCATCATCGTCAGCTCTTCCCGCAGCACGGCGATACCTTGGGCGGTCAAACGGTAGGGCCGCCGTCGATCCTTCGCGGGAAGCGCCTGAATCAAGCCGGCTGCTTCGAGGCGGACCAGAGCGCCGTAGAGAGTCCCCGGTCCCAGTCGAACATCGGCCATGGCCTGAATGTCGCCCATCATGGCGTACCCATGCTTCGGTCCTCCGGCCAGACTGGCCAGAATGAGCAGCGAGGGATTGGAGAAGGGACCGAGATCCGCGAGTTTCATGTCAGCTCCGAGATACTACGTCATGCGATATATCGGATGACGTACATACTACGACGGATCGGGGCGATGTCAAGGGTCTGGTTGTCTTCGCTTCATCATATGCCTTGACACGCATATACCTATTGAGGCATAATGAGGGCCATGAGCGCAACGACACTGCACGCCCTGGCGGAGCCGCACCGTCTTCGGATCGTCGAGCTCTTGCGCGACGGGCCAGCCTCGGTCGGCGAGATCACTGAGCGCCTTGGGCTCCGGCAGCCTCAGGTTTCGAAGCATCTGCGAGTCCTGAGCCAGGCCGGTGTCGTCGAGGCCCGGCCGATGGCCCAGCGGCGGCTCTACCAACTCCAAGTCGCGCCCTTCGCCGAGTTGGACACCTGGATCACCTCGTTCCGGCCGACCTGGGCAGACCGCCTGGACACGCTCGAAGCCTATCTGCGGGCAGTCCAGAGTCATGGAAGCCGGTCGTAGGCCCGCCGCAAGACCGATCCCGATGGAGGTAGCCAAGGATGTCTGAGAACCCCACACAAGGTGAGCGCAAGGAAGATATCGTCATCCGGCGCATCCTCGACGCGCCCATCGATCTCGTTTGGAAGGCATGGACGGACCCCAAGGCGGTGATGAAGTGGTGGGGCCCGAAGTACTACACCTCGCCTTCCGCCCGGATCGATCTGCGGGAAGGCGGCCGATACGTCTTCTGCATGCGGGCGCCGCAGGATCAGGGCGGCCAGGATTCGTACACCGCCGGCATCTACAAGAAGATCGTCCCCATGGAGCGACTCGAGTTCACCCAGAGTCTGGCGGACGAGGACGGCAACCCGATCGAGCCTGCCCAGATCGGCATGCCGCCCGACTTTCCGAAGGAAATCCACACCGTCGTCCTGTTCAAGGCCAAAGGCAACATGACGGAATTGACGATCACGGAACACGGCTGGACTCCGAGCCAGATGGCCGTCTACTCCTACGCTGGGATGCACCAATCTATGGACAAACTGTCCGACAGCCTCGCGTGAAGGCGAGGCCCGCGGTCGACCGCCGGAGATTCCAGGAGGGAGCTGTGCTCCCTCCTGCCTTTTCCCCGGGTCCCCTTCCCCGAATGGGCGCGGAGGGAGACAGGGGACGGGGTGTAGAATACCGACCGCGCCTGTGGCGGAAGATCGAAGTCTCCGGCGCCTGACGCGCCGGCTCTTTCGTCGTCACCGGTTGAGCTTGCAGAGGTTCCCCATTGGTCCACGCCTGGCGAATCGTGGTCGCCGACGGCATGACGGATGACGCCCTGGCTCGGTTGCGCCAGCAGGCCGAGGTTGTGGAAGCCGGGGTCGAGGCTGCCGCCGGAGCCGACGCGCTCATCGTGCGCGGCCGATCGCGCGTCACCGCCGAGGTGCTCGCCGCCGGCCGTCCCCGGCTGCGCGTCGTCGGGCGGGCCGGCGTCGGAGTCGACAACATCGACCTGGAAGCCGCCCGCCGCCTCGACGTCGTCGTCGTCCACGCCCCTCTGGCGGCGACGATCTCCGTCGCCGAGCATACGCTGGCGTTGATGTTGGCCCTGGTCCGGCACGTGCCGGCGGCCGACGCCGGCCTGCGCCGCGGCGAATGGGGCAAGGCCGGGCTCGAAGGCCGCGAGCTGTTCGGCAAGACGCTCGGCCTGGTCGGCTTCGGCCGTGTCGGCCGGGCTGTCGGACAGCGCGCCGCAGCCCTTGGCATGCGCCTGCTGGCCTTCGACCCTCTCCTGCCGGCCGACGCCATCCGTCAGGCGGGAGCCCAGCCGGTGGATCTGGATACCCTCCTGGCCGAGTCCGACGTCGTCAGCGTGCACGTCCCGCTCGAAGCCTCGACCCGACACCTGTTGGGCGCAGCCGAGCTGGGGCGCATGCGGCCCGGCGCGCAATTGATCCACACCTCGCGCGGCGGCATCGTCGACGAAGAGGCCCTGCTCCACAGCCTCGAGGCCGGCCGCCTGGCCGGCGCCGCCCTCGATGTCTTCGAAACCGAACCGCCGGGACGGACCGGTCTGATCGCCCATCCGGCGGTCGTTGTCACTCCGCACATCGCCGCGCAAACGGCGGAAGCCCAAGCCCGGGCCTCCGCCGACATCGCCGCCGAAGTCCTGGCGGCGCTGCGCGGCGACCCGCTGCGCTGGCGCGTCGCCTGACGCCGGCGCCTTCACGAGAGGTCCTCATGCCCAGTCATCTCGAACGCTTGCGATACCTGCTCGGCGAAGTCTTCGATCTGCGCGCCGCCTCGGCGGTGCTCGAGTGGGACCAACAGGTCAACATGCCTTCCGGCGGCGCCGCCAACCGCGCCGCCCAGCTCGAGACCATCGGCCGAATGGCCCACGAATCCTTCACCTCGGACGAACTCGGGGCGGAGCTGGAGGGGGCGGCGGGCGAGGCCAAGTCCATGGATCCCGACTCCGACGACGCCCGGCTGGTGCGTAAGGTCCGCCGCGACTACACCAAGGCGCGCAAGGTGCCGGCCGAGTTCGTCGGCGAGTTCGCCCGCGTCTCGGCGTTGGCCCAGGAGGCCTGGATCCATGCCCGCCCGGCCAACGATTTCGCCTCGTTCGCCCCGCATCTCGAGCGCGTCTTCGACCTGCGCCGCCAGTACGCCGACTACTTCGCTCCCTACGACCACCGCTACGACCCGATGCTCGACGATTTCGAGCCCGGGCTGAAGGTCGCCCAGGTCAAAGAGGTCTTCGACGAGCTGCGCCCGCGCCAGGTGGCCCTGGTACGTGCCATCCAGGAACGCGGCCGCCCGGTGGAAGACGCCTTCCTGCACCTC
>DATIFK010000120.1:0-8827 GCA_035455265.1 Anaerolineales bacterium | reverse complement strand
TGCGCTACTTCGCGGCCGGCGAAGACATCTCCTTCGAACCGGTCGACACTCTCCTGCCCGAGGCGGTCGCTTCGGGCCGGGAGCCTCTACGCATTGTCGGGGCGATCGCCGGCGGGTAAGTCTCGGCCATCCGCGGTAGGCGCGTGCATGAGCCGGGCGGAGGACGGGGGATGGCCGTACAACGGCCCCACCGTGGGGACATGGCGGGCCGTGCGGGCTCACGGTCTGCCCTCATCCTGGTCGCGGCATCGGTGTGGAACGCCGCCTGCAGCCCGGTTGATACCATGGGCGGTCAGGCGCCCACACACGATCGTCCATAAGGGCTACTGGGACCGCGACTACTACCTCGACATCACGGACGCCTCGGGGCAGCGGCTGCACACTTTCAAGACCATCACGATCAAGTACTAACTTCCTGGAGGTCGACCCTGAAAACGTGGCGCCAGGGTCGGCGTGGGCTAGAATACGCTTGCGAGCGGTGAGAGGGAGGCCGGGTTTGGACCTATCCTCGAGTTTCCTGACGACCATGGCCGATCACCTCACCGTCGGTCTGGTCATCATCGACAGCGATGACAAGATCGTCCTGTTCAATCGCGTCGCTGGAATCATGCTCCACGAAGAGCCGGCGGAGCGTCTGGGGTCAACCATCTTCAGCTGTCACCCTGTCGAATCCGATGGGGCTGTCGCCAAGCTCATTCAGGATATCCGAACAGGGGCCATCGACCACTACGAAGGCTGGGTGAACTACCGCGGAAGAATGTTGTACGAGCAAATTCGACCGATCCGAACGGCGCAGGGCGAGTACCTGGGAATGATCGAGGAGCTGCATGATGCCGAGGATCGGGCAGAGTTGCTACGACTGCGAGGGGAATGGAAGGATGTGCATGTTTCGGGTGTGGGCTCGCGAGCCCCTCGAGCGCCGGAATTCGAACGGCCCTAGCGCGACCCCTGTGCGACACCACCGATCTGAGCCCCGGCACCCGCAAGAGGGTGGATGATGAACAGAGATGTCCAGAAGTACATCGCCGCCGATTCGGGCGCTCGCAAGAAACTCTTCCTGCGACTGGAGAAGATCATCCGGGGCTTGTACCCACGCGCCGCCGTCGGCATCGCTTACGGCGTGCCCACCTACGGCACAAAACCCGCTCGAGTCGGGTTGGGCTATTGGAAGGACGGCGTTTCCTTCTACCCCTACAGCGGCTCGATGTTGGATGGCTTTCGCAAAAGGCACCCGGCGATCAAGACGACCAAGGGTGCCGTCAACTTCAGTACCACGGACAAGGTACCGGTGGCGGAGCTGAAGAAGCTGATACGCCAGGCGATGGAGCGCAAGCCGAAGACCTAGGCGACCGCGTTCTGGGCCTTTCGGCTGTGCAAGCTTCTCGCGGATACCTAAGGCAGCAGATTCCACCAGAGCGACAGGCTGATGGCCAGGACTGCCAGCAGGGCGCCTGCCGCCAAGAACGCTACGGTAAGCTCGAGGACCTGCTTCTGCAGGGCGATTTGACTGGGTAATCCCAGGAAGACCTGGAGCAGCTGGTCGGAGTTCTCGGCTCGATAGTAGGTCCCGCCCGTCAGGCTGGCCACTTCCTGTAGCGTGGGCTCGTCGAGCAGCAAGTAGCGCCGCAGCCCGCCCTGGCCAAAGCCTCCGCCGAATCCCCCACCGCCGAAGACATCTCCCCCCAGCTGCGCGGCCGTACAGACCAGGGGGCCCGGCCGGGTCGTGCCGAAACCGACGGTGAAGACACGCACGCGGCGATCGGCCGCTTGCTGTGCGGCGTCCAGCGGCTGCGGGCCGCGCGTGTTCGCCCCATCCGTCAAGAGCACGATGATGTCCGGCTCGTAGCCGGCCCTGGGGGGAGCATCCTCCCCCAGGCTGAGGTCCACCCCGCTGGGCACGACATTCGGGTTCGCATTCGCGATGGCGTCGATCGCCTTGAGGGTCGCGCTGCCGATAGCGGTGCCGATGGAGGTCGTCAGACCCTCGATCGCCTCACGCAAGACCCTTTGGTCTCCCGTGGGAGTCACGACGATCTGGGCCGAGTCCGAGAAAGCGACGATCCCCATTCGAGTGCCCGGCGGCAGCTCGTCCACAAACGCCAGCGCCGCCCGCTGCGCCACCGTCAACCGGTTGGGTTGAACATCGGTCGAGCACATGCTGCGGGAGACGTCCATCGAGAGGACGATCGTCGTGCGGCTCAGTGGGACTTCCACATCGGCCACCGGGCGCGCCAGGGCCATGCTCAGGCTGGCCAGCGCGGCGAGGAACAGGGCGAACGGTAGGTGGCGTCGCCAGCGCGACCGTCGCGGAATGGCGTCTCGCAGGAGGTCCAGGCTGGAGAAGCGGACCGCCTGGCGCCGCTTGCGCCGCAGGATCCATAGGTAGGTCGCCAGGACCGTCGGAATCAGGAGCAGGAGCAAGGAGAACCAGGGCCAGAGCAGCCTCATGGCTCCACATCCATGGTCAAGGCAAGCGCTTCCCGCGGCGGCTCACGGCATTCGGCCGTACCAGACCAACGCCAAGCCACCACCGATGAGCAAGAACAGCAAGCCGGTACCGGCGAAAATGGCCGTGACCTCCATCGACTCCCCTCGGATGGTCATGTGCAAGTCGACGTCTTGGTAGATGTCCGAGAGCGATTGCGCGTCGCTTGCATGGTAGTAGGCGCCGTTGGTCGTATCGGCGATTTGCTGCAGGACGGTCTCGTCCAACCGGCTGAGTATGCGGAAGCCCTCCAATTCGAGCACGACGCCCTCGGCAGTACCGAGGCCGATCGGATAGATGCGCACCCCGGCATCCGCGGCGAGCTGAGCCGCCAGCAGCGGGTCGGGGGAAAGCGTGTTCTCACCATCGGTGAGCAAGACGACGACCGCCGAGGGGAAGTGCCCGATGTCGATCGTGTCCCCCTGCTCCAGCGCAGCCGGATCCAAGGCGATGGGCGTTTCCGAGAGCGCGTTGAGGGAGGCAAAGATGCCGTCGCCCAAGGACGTCGCGCCCTGTGGCGCCAGTTGATCGAGCGCATTCAGCACGGCCTGGCGATCGTCGGTCGGTTTCTGGAGGACCAATCCGCCGCCGCTAAACGCCACGACGCCCAGCCGGACGGTCGACGGCTGGTCCTCGATGAAAGCTCGGGCGGCGGTCTTGGCGGCGTCCAGGCGCGTCGGCCGCTCAGCACCCTGGAGCGGCTCGAGGTCGTCGGCGCCCATGCTGCTGGAGACATCGAAGGCCAGGATGACCGTGCCTTCGATATGCGGCAAAGCCACCATCGCCTGCGGGCGGGCCAGCCCGATCAACAGAGCCGTGAGCCCGATGAGCATGAGCATGGGCGGGATATGACGACGTCGGGAGTCTGCGGCCGGCCCGGCTGTCTCCCCCCATTGCGCACGCGCTTCTTCGCGGCGCCCCAGCAACCTCCGGTAGACGACTGCGAGAACGGGAACCAACAGCAGGCCGGCCAGCATCCACGGCCAGAGGAAGTTCATCGGCGCCGCTTCTTCCGCAGGGCTGCCATGCGGAGAATCGCCCGGCCCAGGTCATCTTCGGTCGAGATCGAGTGCGGGTCGGTGGAGGCGCGCGTCAGGGCTGTGCGCAGATCGGCTTCGTTGCGCGCGGCCAACGCGGCCAGGTTCCTGCGAAAGATGGGATCGCCGGTGTCGACGGCGATCTGCTCCCCCGTTTCGGCATCCTCGATGTAGACGAAGCCTGTGCTGGGAAGCTGACTCTCACGCGGATCCCAGACCCGGATGGTCACCAACTCGTGCCGGTGGCCGAGCAACGAGAGCGGCCGTTGCCAACCCGGCTCGCTGATGAAATCGGAGACCACGAACAAGAGCGATCGGCGCTTGAGGGCACCCAACGCGGCGTAGAGCAGCACCTTCAGATCCGTCCGGCCTCGGCCCGGTCGATCGGCTTGGCGCAGGAGGTCGTGCAGCAGGCGCAGCACCTGGTTGCGACCGGTGCGCGCCGGGATCGATCGGGTTGTGTGCGTGTCGTACAGGATGGCGCCGACGCGATTGCCACCGCGCGTCAGCAGGCGCGCCATGACGCCGACGAACTCCACGAGCACCGTATGCTTGTTCCGCTCGGCTCCGCCGAATCGCATCGAACGGCTCAGGTCGAGCAGGAACCAGGTCGTGAGCTCGCGGTCCTCCAGGTACTGACGCACATGCAAGCGGTTCATGCGCGCCGTGACGTTCCAGTCGATGTGCCGGATGTCGTCCTGCGGCTGGTATTCGCGCAGATCGGAGAGGTCGACGCCGGCGCCGTAGAACAGCGTGGAGTAGTCGCCCTGGAGGGCGCCGTCGAGGCGGCGGATCACCTTCCAGTCGAGCCGGCGCAGGATGCGTTCAGGCGCGGCGGCTGCCGTCGAGGCTGAAGGCGCGCTCATGCGTGGGGACCTCGGGCACGGGAATGACGGCCAGCAATCGGTCCAGCAGTTCGTCCGGCGTCACGTTGTCCGCCAGAGCCTCGTAAGAGAGCACCAAGCGGTGCCGGATCACGTCCGGCGCCAGGTCGAGCACGTCCTGAGGCAAGGCGTACTCTCGCCCGCGCAGGAAGGCGAGGGCACGGGCTCCCAGGATCAGGTTGATCGAGGCACGCGGGCTGGCGCCGAAGTCGATCAACGAGGCAAGCTCGCTCAGCCCGGCGGCGCCCGGGTTGCGCGTGGCCGAGACCAGCCGGACGGCGTATTCGGTCAGCGCCGGGTCGACGTAGATCGCGTCGGCCCGCGCCTGCAGGCGCAACAGGTCACGGGCGTCGACCACCGGCTGGGGCGTCTGGACATCGCCGGTCATCCGCTCCACGATGACGAACTCCTCGGTCGATGAGGGATACCCGACGAGGACCTTGAGCATGAAGCGGTCCACCTGGGCCTCGGGGAGCGGATAGGTGCCCTCCGATTCGATCGGATTCTGGGTGGCCATGACCATGAACGGATCGGGCGCCGGGTAGGTCTCGTGTCCGATGGTGACCTGCCGCTCCTGCATCACCTCCAGCAGCGCGCTCTGCACCTTGGCTGGGGCACGGTTGATTTCGTCCGCCAGCAGCAGGTTGGTCATCACCGGGCCCAGCGCGGTGTCGAACTCGCCGGTCTTCTGGTTGTACAGGCGCGTACCGATCAAGTCCCCCGGCACCAGGTCCGGCGTGAACTGGATGCGCTGAAACTGGGCGCCGATCGTCTGTGCCAGCGACTTGATCGCCATCGTCTTCGCCAATCCGGGAACGCCCTCGACCAGGATGTGGCCGCGAGCCAGCAGAGCGACCATGAGTCGCTCGAGCAGGACGTCCTGCCCGACGATGATCTTCTTGACCTCGAAGAGCACACGCTCCATCGGTCGGTCGTTGTTGCTGGTTTGAGGGGCGGTCATGTCGGCCTTCTCCTTCGTGGGGCGAGCGGTGCTCGCCGGAGGACTCTCAGATATCCGGCGCGCCGGCCGCGCCTCCGGCAACGGCGATGGGGACGGCGAACCCGACCCCGATGAAGAATTCCCCCTCGGACGGGTTGGCCAGAGCGGTCACGATCCCGATGACTTCCCCGTTTCGGTTGAGCAGAGGTCCGCCGGAACTGCCGGGGTTGACCGCCGCGTCGAACTGAATTAAGCCTTGCAGCCGTCCCTTGCCATTGCCCATGTCGTAGGACCGATCCAGACCCGAGACCACGCCGGCGCTCAACGAGGCCACGAGACCGAGCGGGTGACCTACGGCGTAGGCCTCGTCCCCGATGCGAACACCGGAGGAGCTGCCCAGGACGGCCGGCACGATCAGTTCGGGAGGAACGGATGGGTGCAGCACGGCGATGTCGTACTCGGGTTGAGGCGACGTCACCTCGGCGGAGGCGCTGGAACCGTCGCTGAATTGCACCCGGATCCGGCTCGCGCCGTCGACGACGTGGAGCGCGGTCAGGATGTCGCCGGCCTCGTTGACCACGATGCCCGTGCCGAGCGCCACTCCCCCGCCCTCACCGGCGCGGCGGGCCTCGATCATCACCAGGGACGGGAGGATGGTCTGGTAGATCTGTTCCGAATAGGGCGGCGCAGGCGTGGCCATCGCCAGCCGGCGCGCGGCGATGTCATCAACTTGCTGGGCTGTCAGGGTTGGCGGCGGCGGGAACGCCGCCCGATAGGCGACCGCCCCCAGAAAGGAGGCCGTCAGGAGAGCCGGGAGGATCCATGCGCGCCGCACCACCGCGGCCCGGCGGCTGGGCGTTTCGGGCTCACGCTCCAACTCCACCGGCGGAGGCTCTTGCAGGCGGCGGCTCAGTTTTGCACTCATGGCCGTCCGCCAACTATAACAAACTATACCCGACCCGGATTATGGGAATCGGAGAGGCGGTGGGCTTCGGCCCCGCCGTCATGCCGTCGCGCGTCGAGACCCCTCCGGCCAAGGAGACAAGCGAAGCGGGCCACGTTCGGGCGGCCCGCATTTCCGTGGAGTCACAGAAGCTGGAGCGCCTCAGGCCGCCCGGCGGTCCCTTCTGGCCATTTGTCGGCCGACCTCGGCGAGCAGTTCGGCGGCGGAGAACGGCTTGGCCAGAAAGCCGGAAGCGCCGGTGACAATGGCCTCGGCCCGGTCAGGGATCATGGCCTTGGCGCTGACGGTGACGTACGGGATGGCGCAGAGCCGAGGGTCGCTCCGGACGGCTCTCAACAGCACGCTGCCGTCGGCGACCGGCATCATCGTATCCGAGAGGATGAGATCTGGAACCGTCTTGTCCAAAATGGAGAGTGCCGTGGCGACACTGTCCGCCATCAGAATCCGGTAGCCGGCGGAGGTCAGGATCTCGCCAATGGCTTCGCAATAGGCCTCATCGTCGTCGACGATCAGGATGATCTCGCCGGATCCCAAGTTGCCCTCATCCGCCATGGACCGTCCCCTCCGCCATCGTCCCAAGGGTTAATCGAGGATAGGGCGCTTCCGTTACGCTAGTGGCCTTACAGCCAACTTACAGGATGGCCGCCCTGAGCTGGGCCTTCGGGCGAGACGGCGGGGACCATCGGATGGCGGTCTCCCGACGGCTGTCTACCGGTGGTAGGGAGTAGCGTTAGGGGTGGAGAGACCTATAATCCCATCGTCCTCGGGCGTCACCATGGTGCGCGCCCGGGACCATGCGGGGAATCGGGGACCCTGCTCTCCATTTGCCACCTTCGGAAACGCCCTTCCCTAGACGGATACGAGAGGAGATTCGTCGATGTCAACTAGATCCTTCCGACGGTTAGCCCTTGGTGCGACGACTGTGGTGATCCTGGGTGTCGCCTGCGGCCCAGCCGGGCAAACGGAGACGCCCCCGCCGGAGCCTCTTTCGCCTGGGTCGTCCACTGCCTCTGCGCTCGTGACCGCTCCGCCGGCCCAGGCCGCCGCGCCCACTGCGCCATTGACTTCGGCCGGCAGCGGCATTCCGCGCCTGTTCTTCACCGACCTCGAATCAGGCCCGGCCACGGGCGGCCAAGACGATCTCGGTGCTTTCATCACCATCTACGGCGAGGGCTTTGGCGCGGCGCAGGGGAACTCCACCGTCACTATCGGCGGCCAAGAAGTGGCGCGCTACGTCCTGTGGGGCGAAGACAACGCCATCGCCCGCAGTCTTGACATGATCGTCGTTCAGCCGGGACCGAATGCAGCGACAGGCGACATCATCGTCACCGTAGACGGTCAAGCCAGCAACCCCCTGCCGTTCACCGTCAGATCCGGCAGCATCTACTTCGTCATACCGGGCGCGCCGAACGCGCAGGACGCCAACCCCGGCACGTATGCCGAGCCGTTCCAGACCCTGTATCGCCCGCGCCAGGTGATGCAGGCCGGCGACCTTGTGTACATCAAGGGCGGCACTTTCAGCAGCGCTGATCCCGCGAACCCGGGCTGGGATGCGGTCCTCCTCCTGCACCCCGAAACGGACCCTAACGGCACAGCCGACCGGCCGGTCGCCTACATCGGATATCCAGGCGACCGACCTCTGATCGACGCCCCTGAGCCGCTGCGGAGGGGCATCTACATGGATCAAGGGATGATGTACTACGTCATCGCCAACCTGGCGTTCACCCAGGGGGTTGCACCCTACGAAGGCATGCTCCAGATGGGCGGGGACGGCCATCGCGCCGTCGGCAACTATCTTCACGATGCGCTTTCCTCGACGGGGATGGGGATCGCGGGGGACAGCGCTCACTACCGGGTCTATGGCAATCTTTTCAGCAACAACGGCCAAGGCGACTGGGAAGACGGGGTTGGCTTCTACGTCCAAGGGTTCGGCGCCAATCAGGACATCGATTTCGGGTGGAACCAGATTCAGGATCAACGCGGCCGACGCGCCATCCAGCTTTTCGGTCATGAGGACGGAGATCGCATGGATGACATTCGCATCCACGACAATCTGATCACGAGTTCCCTCCAACTGCGGAACAACATCCTTCTCGGGGGCAGTGACGGCGCCACGGACGTGCTGGGGACGATCTATGTCTACAACAACATCATTGTCGGTTCAGATTGGGAAGGTCTGCGGGTCAACGACCCCCAGGGAACGGTCTTCATCCAGAACAACGTGCTCTATGACAACGGCTCGCTGGGGCCCGACAGCCACGCGCAAATCCACATTGAGCGAGCCGGCGCCGGCCTGGTCACGATCCAGAACAACGTCCTGTACGCCGAACCCGGACAGACCTATTTTGAGTTTGGGCCGGGCGCGGATCCGTCGGCGTTGAACGCCAGTCACAACCTGGTCTACAACGCCGGAGCCTGTCCGGCCTGGGGCGCGGGTTGCATCAACGCAGACCCGCTGTTTTCGGGTATCGCCTCGCTCGACTTTCGGCTTCAGGCGGGCAGCCCGGCGCTGGATGC
>DATIFK010000119.1:0-47399 GCA_035455265.1 Anaerolineales bacterium | reverse complement strand
CCTGGCGCAGCGAATCGTCACCGTATTCGGTCCCCTGCATCAGCAGGTCGACCTGGGCGTCGAGGGAAGTCATGTCGGCTGCCCGTGGGGTCAGGCGGCGGCCACCCGGACGCGCTCGGCGTCCTTCTCGGTCGGCGTTCGGGCCTTGCTCTTGGCCTTCTGCCGCCGGACGCGCTTCGACGTGCTGCTCTTCTGCTGCTGCACGATCTGAGGCTCCGTCTGCTGCCAGCGCTTGCGGGCCGTCTCGACGATGCGGTTGATGAGCGTCTTGTACGACATCCCGGCCTGCAGGGCCGCCACAGCGACGGCGCCGGTCGTCTCCAGATAGGGGTTGGCGTTCACCTCGACCACGTACGGGCGGCCGTCGGGCGTCAGGCGGATGTCGACGCGGGCATAGTCGTTGCACTGCATGACGTGGGCCGCCTCCAGCCCCACCATCAGGATGCGATTCCTGACTTCCGGGGGCAGATCCGTGGCCACGACGGCGTTGGTGGCGTTGTACTGGACGCTGTTCTCGTCGAACTTGGCCTCACGGCCGTAGATGCGCGGGTAGGACTCGGGCAGCCGCGAGAAATCGAGCTCGATCAGCGGCAGCACCTCGGGCGGGTCGTTGCCCAGGATGCTGACGTAGAACTCACGCCCCTCGATGTACTCTTCCACCAGGGCGGTGTCGTTGAGCTCGTTCTGGATGAAGTTGATGCGCTGGACAAGGCTGACGTAGTCGCGCACCAGCGATGAATCGTCGACGCCGGCGGAGGCGTCGCCGTGCAGCGGTTTGATCAGCAGCGGGAAGCGCATCTTGCCGGCGAACTCGAGCCGGTCGCGATCGAAGGTGGCGAACTCGGGGCAGCGCACATCGTGGAAGGCCAGGAGCTTCTTGGTGATGGCCTTGTCCTGCCGCAGGGCCATGCCGGTCGGTCCGGTGCCGGTGAAGCGCACGCCGAGCATTTCGAGCACGGCGGTGATGTGCATCTCGTAGTGATCATTGTCGGCGAAGGTCTCGCACAGGTTGAAGACCAGCTCCGGCGTCTGCTCCTTCAGCTTCTCGGCCAAATCGGTCAGGCTGTTGCTGACGCCCAGGAGGTGGACCTCGTGTCCACCTTCGGTCAACGCCTGCGCCACCTGGTCGACAACCTCGTCGTGCTTCATGGCGCCTTCGTCGCTCTCCCATTCCCAGAAGAGGACGGACAGCTTCATCTTCTCCATCGGACCTCCGCGAGCCTCGATCGTCCCGTCAGCGTCGGACGAACTGACGGGTGTAGTGATAGTTCATCGTCAGGGTTGTGACCAGCACGGACAGCCCGACCAGGGACTCGGCCTCCTGACCCGAAGGCACGAGCAAGCCCTGCGCCTGGAGCCGGTCGAGAACGTCATCGACCAGGGCGCTGATGGTCGAGAAATCCATGCCCGTCCAATAGCGGACTTCCCGGATGAGCCGGCCCCGGTACGGCGCCAGGGCCTCGACCGCCGGCTCGCCTTCGTTCGCCGGGAAGAGCCGGCGAAGGTCGGTGTTGAGCAGCAGCGGCAGCGCCAGGGCATCCCGGCTGCGTTCCAACTCCGTGTCGTACCACTCAGCCAGCGTCGTGCGCAGTTCCTCGACCGGCCCGTCGTAGCGGCCCTCGGTCACCAGCGGCGGCCGCGGGCCGTACTCGCGCGCCACACGATCGGTGTAGAGCAGCTTGGCCATCGCCGGCGTGCCGCCGTAGGTCTCGCGCCAATCCATCCCGGGCGTGAGCCAGACCGCGAACGTCTCGGCGGCGTCCTCGTCGGGATGCTTCTGCGCATACCAGCCCGGGATGTGGCGGACGAAGCGGTCGCTGAACGGCTCGGGCCGATAGACGTCGGAATACGGCCGGAAGAACGGGCCGAACAACTCGCGCCACTCCGGCTGCAGGTACAACCGATAGGCATAGTGGAAAGCATGCCCCGCTTCGTGGCGCAGGTACATCATGATTTCAGGTTCGCCCTCGGGGTCGATGCCCGACAGCTCGCCCTCGATGCGGGTCAGCTGCGGATCGGCCAGGTAGAACGGGATACCGATCACGGGAACGCCGGTCGGGCATCCCCACTCGTCCGCCAGGTAACATTTCGGATGAAAGGCGATGTCGCGCCCGTCGAGCTCGGCGTACAACTGCTCGATGCATCCTTCGAGCGGCGTGCCGGCGATGGTCAGCGCCAGGTCCTTGATGCGACGCGGCAACAAGGCGCGCACCGTCGCATCGAGCGGACCGCGATCGATCGATTCGCGGAATTCGTTCGTCATCGACGTCGTCGAGGGACTGCGCGGTTCGTCGCTCATGCGCCTCGGATCCATCGCCGCGCCAAGGATAGCACAACCTCGCCGCGCGCAATAGCGTTTTCGAGGCCGATCGCGGCAAACCGCGTGCTCGACTCGACCGCCGGGGGGCGACGAGGCGGGGGACGTTCACCTCGCGTATAATCCCTGCGCTTTCCATCTTTTCGACTGCAAGGAGGCGCAGGGATCATCCCGCGTCGATCTCGGAGAGTCCGATGCCGTCTCGATCTTCCCGCCCCATGCTCACGAGCCTGGTGATCCGCCAGACCTTCCTCGATTTCTTCGCCGCGCGCGGCCACACCATCGTGCCCTCGATGCCGCTCGTCCCCGGCGGCGACAGCACCCTGCTCTTCACCAACTCGGGCATGGTCCAGTTCAAGGACGTCTTCCTGGGTACCGGGACACGGCCGTATTCGCGCGTCGCCGACTCGCAGAAGTGCTTGCGGGTGGCCGGCAAGCACAACGACCTCGACGACGTCGGGCGCGACGACATCCATCACACCTTCTTCGAGATGCTCGGCAACTGGTCCTTCGGCGACTACTACAAGGCCGAGGCCATCCCCTGGGCCTGGACTCTCCTCACCGAAGGATGGGGCGTCCCACGCGATCGATTGTGGGCGACTTGTTTCGAGGACGATCAGGGCCAGATCCCGCGCGATGACGAAGCGGCGGACCTGTGGCGTCAGCAGCCGGGCTTCGATCCGAAGCAGGTGCTGTTCTTCGGCCGCAAAGAGAACTTCTGGGAGATGGCGGACACGGGTCCCTGCGGGCCCGACAGCGAACTCCACATCGACCGGGGCCCCGAGTACTGCACCAAAGCCTCCCAGCCTGGGCACGTCTGCCGCGTCAACGGCGATTGCGGACGATTCGTCGAGCTGTGGAACCTTGTCTTCATCCAGTACAACCGCTCCGGACCCACCGACCTCGAGCCGCTGCCCAGGAAGCACGTCGACACCGGGATGGGATTCGAGCGGCTCGTGTCCGTCCTCCAGGACAAGACCTCCACCTACCGGACCGATCTGCTCTGGCCGGTGCTGCTCAAGGTGCAGGAGTTGCTCGGCCACGACGACGCCACACGCGAGCGGTTGCTGACCCCGTATCGCGTCATCGCCGATCACGTCCGCGCCGCCGCCTTCCTCATCGCCGACGGGGTCGTACCCGGGAACACCGGGCGTAACTACATCACACGCATGATCATCCGGCGAGCCGGGCGGTTTGGCTCACAGGCCGGATTCGAGAAGCCGTTCCTGGCGGACCTGGTCGCCACGGCCATCGGTGTCTATGGCAGCGTGTATCCGGAGCTCCAGCGCCACGAGCAAACGATCCGCACGACGCTGACCGACGAGGAAGAGCGCTTCCGCCGCACGGTCGATACCGGCGTCGCTCACCTCGAGGACCTGCTCGCCAAAGCCAGGGCGGCGAAGAACCCCCTCATCTCCGGTGCGAGCGCGTTCGAGCTCTACTCGACCTACGGTCTCCCGCTTGAGATCACGCGCGACATCGCCCGCGAATCGTCCATCGCCGTGGATGAGGCGGGCTTCTTCGAAGCCATGGAGGCGCATCGGGAAGTATCCGGTGCAGGTCTGGGAACCGTCGATCTCTCCGGCCAACAAACGGAGGTCTACCGGAAGTTGCTGACGGAGCTGGCAGCCTCCGGACAGCTTCCTGCCTCCGGCGTCGAGTACGACCCGTACAGTCGCCTCTCGACCGAGGGCCCCGTTCTGGCGCTCGTGGTGGACGGCAAAGCGGTCGACTCGGTAACGGAAGGCGATGCCGTCGGAGTCGTCCTTCCTGCAACGGCCTTCTACCGCGAAGCCGGCGGTCAGGTATCGGACACGGGCGAGATCGTCGCGCCGACCTGGGCGGTCCACGTCGTTGAGATGCAGGAGCCGATCGAGGGTCTTTTCCTGCACGTCGGGCGCGTGGTGCGAGGGCGCCCGGCCCGCGGCGACCGGGCCGAGGCGAAGGTCGACCGGGACCGGCGCCTCGACATCATGCGCAACCACACCGCCACTCACCTACTGCACGCCAGCTTGCGGTCCGTCCTGGGCGAGCACGCGCGCCAGGCGGGCTCCCTGGTGGCGCCCGACCGGCTGCGCTTCGACTTCACTCATCCAAAGGCCGTCGAGCCCGGCGAGCTTCAGCGGATTCAGGCTATGGTCAACGACGCCATCCTGGCCAACTATCCCCTGCGCATCCAGGTCCAGCCGCGCGAGAAGGCGGTGGCCGACGGGGCCATGGCCCTCTTCGGCGAGAACTACGGCGACACTGTGCGGACGATCTCGATCGGCAATGGGAAGCGCGTCTCGTTCGAGCTGTGCGGAGGGACGCATGTGCCTGCCACCGGCGTCATCGGCGCGTTCCGCATCCTGAGCGAAGAGAGCGTCGCCTCCGGCATCCGCCGCATCGAAGCCGTCACCGGCCGAGGCGCCGTCGAGCTGCTCGAGCGCTCCCTGGAGCTTCAGGAGCGTCTGGCAAACCTGCTGACGGCGACTCCGGACAACCTCGAAGCCCAGGTTCGAAGTCTCCTCGAAGAGCGCCGGCGTCTAGCGGATGAACTGAGCCGATTGCGCCAGGCCGAGGCCGAAGCGGCGCTGGCGGCGCTCCAGCCCGAGATGCTGGGCGAAACGCACTTCCTGGCCGGCGTGATCCCCCATGCCGACCCAGATCTGTTGCGCCGTCTCTCGGATTCGTTCCGCGCCGCCCATCCAAGTCACGTCGTGGTCCTCGGCTCGGTGCGTGACGGCCGCCCCGTGCTGATGGCGGCTGTCAGCCCAGAACTGGTCGAGCGCGGCGTCAGCGCAGCCGATCTGGCCCGTCACGCCGCGACGGCGATCGAGGGCAGCGGCGGCGGGAAACCGACGCTCGCCCAGGCGGGAGGCAAGCGAGCCGACGGTCTGCCGAAGGCGATCGAAATGGCGCGCGCCTGGGTGCGAGGCCGGCTGACGTGAGCGCTCCGCACGCGCGGCGGCCCTTCCTCTCGTCGGACATCCGCGCTCTTCTCCGCTGAGCGTGAAAACCCAGCTGATCTACCTCGATCCTCACGACGATCACGCCTCGGCGCGCGACAAACTTGGTTGGGCGCGCGCCGACCGCATCGTCCTCATATGGCCGCCTCATGGGAGGATCCTCACGCGGCGGCTCGATCTCGTCTTGCTCCTGCGCGCCGCCCGCGCCCAGGGTGCCCGCCTCGGCCTCGTCACCCACGACCCCGACGTCCGCGCTTTCGCCGAGTCTTTTCGGCTGCCGGTCTTCGATTCGCCCGATGAACTGCCTGAGGCGGCGTGGAAGACTTCCACCTCCGAGTCGAAGGAGATCCAACCCGCCCCTCCCCACGCCCTTCTCTCTCGGCCCCTGAGACCTCCACCGCGGCGCGTCCGAACCAGGCCGACATCACGCCGACGCCAGGTTCAGCGCGTCCTGTTGGCTCTGCTACCCCTGGTGGCGATGCTCTCCCTGGCGATCACCATCGTGCCGGCCGCGGTCGTCGAAGTGGTGCCGTTGACCACCGAACAGACCGCGGCGTTCGAAATCACCCTGGATTTGGGCGGGCCGGCCTCCGACTCCGCGCAGTCCATCCAGGCCCGACGATGGACGGAAACCTTCGACGGCGAGCTTCGTCAGCCCACCTCCGGCACCGTGCTCGTGCCCTCAGCCCCCGCCGAAGGGGAAGTGGTGTTCACGAATCTCACGGACCAAGAACAGCACATCCCCGCCGGCACCGGCGTCCGGACCGCGCAAGGCGTGCGGTTCCTCACCCTTGCTGGAGCCCAGCTGGGGGCCGGCGCCGGAAGCGAGGCGCAAGTCGCCGTTCGAGCGACGCAGGCGGGCGACATCGGCAATGTGGCGGCCGAAGCCATCGTCGCTACGGAAGGACCGCAAGGCCTGGCCGTCTCTGTCGCCAACCCGAACCCAACAACCGGAGGCGGCTCGACCTCCCGGGCGGGAGTGGCCCCCGCCGATGTCGATCGAATCCAGCAAGCGCTCACCCGGCAGCTTCTGCAAGAAGCGCGCAGCGCCGTGGAGGCGAACCTGGCGGAGGGCGAGCGCATCGCCCCCGACTCGATGCGCGTCTTGAGGGTCGTCTCGGCCACATCGGAGCCGGCGATCGGCCAGCCGGCCGACAGCCTTCTCCTTCGACTGACCATCGAGGTGGAGGGCGTCACCTACGCCGACGCCGCCCTCTCGGCTTTCGCCGACGCTGTTCTGCGCGAAGATGCCAGCGAGGCGGTTGAGACGGTCCCCGGCACGCTCCACGCCGATCTGACGCGGCTGCTCACACGAACAGACGACGGGCTGCGATACTCCGCCAGCGCCGACCGCGGCATCTATCGATCGGTCGACAGCAATGAACTCCGCCGCGTGTTGGCCGGCGCCAGACCGGATGAAGCCGAAGCCCGGCTTGCCAGGCGCATCGATCTGGCCGAGCCGCCTCGCATCCGCCTCTGGCCCGCTTGGCTGCCGCGCTTGCCCCTGCTCCCGATTCGCATCGACATCCATTGGCCGTGGGACACCCCATGAGGCGTCTGCTCGCCGTCGATCCGGGCGAAGTACGCATTGGCATCGCCGTCAGCGACCCCTCCGGCCTGGTAGCGCGCCCTCTGACGGTGCTCGGCCACACCTCGCGCCTCCGGGATGCCCAGGCGATCGTCGGCCTGGCGCGGCAGGAGGGCGCAGAGATGATCCTCGTCGGCCTGGCGCTCGATGACGACGGCGAAGTCGGACCCCAGGCGCGGCGGGCCGAACGTCTGGCCGAGACGTTGCGGCAGACGTCGTCCATCCCGGTAACGACTTGGGATGAAAGCGGATCCACGCAGGCGGCGCGGCGCGGGCGCGGCCAAGATCCGATGCTGGACGCTCGCGCCGCCGCGGTCATTCTCCAGGACTACCTCGATGCCCAGGCGCAGGCGTAGCTCCCGCCTTCCTCTCCTCGGCCTCGCGGCCGTCGTGATCGCCTGCCTCGTTTGCGCGCCGCTCGGCCTGTCGCGCTGGTCCTCCGCTACCGCGTCCCTGGGCCCGCCGTCGTCGCTGGTCCCGGCCTGGCAGGCGCCGTTCCTCACCGCGTACCTCGCCCTTCGTCAGGCGAGCCTGACGGCGCCTGCGGGCGACCCCACGATCCAGACGTCGATCGAGGTCGAGCCCGGAGAATCCGCCGGGGAGGTCGTCGATCGCCTGGCCGCGGCCGGAGTTGTCAGCGATCCGTTGCTCTTGAAGACCTACCTTCGCTACCGCGGGTTGGATGTCGGCATCGAAGCCGGTCGATATGCGGTCGATGGAGCCCAGACCCTGGAAGAAATCGCCGCCGCGCTTCAAAGCGCGGCGGACAGCCGCTATACCCTTGTAGTGCCGGAAGGCTGGCGACGCGAACAGATCGCGCAAGCGATCGGCAACCTCGATCTGGGATTCTCGCCGGCGGACTTCTTGACGGCGACACGCCGCAAGCCGCCGTGGGACGTGGGCGGCAGGGTTGAAAGCCTGGAGGGTTTCCTCTTTCCCGACAGTTATCGCCTCGACCCGCGCTGGTCGTCCGAACGGGTCGTCCAGCTCATGCTCGACACATTCCAGCGACGCGTCGACGGCCAACTGCGCCAGGGGTTTTCGACGCAGGGCCTCAGCCTTCTCGAAGCAGTGACTCTGGCCTCGATCGTCGAGCGGGAAGCCATCCTGCCCGAGGAGCGACCCCTCATCGCCTCGGTCTTCCTGAACCGGTTGGCGCAGGGGATGAAGTTGCAGGCCGATCCCACGGTCCAGTACGCCCTCGGGTTCCAGCCGGACGGAGGCTGGTGGAAGTCTCCGCTCGCCATCGACGACCTGGCGGTCGCTTCGCCGTACAACACCTACCTCGCAGGCGGATTGCCCCCCGGCCCGATTGCCAATCCCGGCCTGGACTCGTTGAAGGCCGTGGCCGATCCGGCCGTCACAACCTACTACTATTTCCGTGCTGCCTGCGACGGCAGCGGAGCCCATCTCTTCGCGGCGACCTTCGAGCAGCACTCCAGAAACGCCTGCCCGTGAAGGTCGACCCGGCTCCGGGGCGGCCACCACCGAAAGGGAAACGCGGCCCGGCTTTGATCGACGCCGGGCCGCTTCATTGCCACTCCTCCGCGAGTTTGGCAGGCTAACCCTCAACCTCACCCCTGCCCCTCTCCGCGGCGGCGCGCCCGCAGGCACGACGAGGCTTGCGGAAAGGGGGCTGAAGAACTCAGGAAGGAGGAGGAGCCGCAGGCCCCACTCCCTCCTGAGAACGTCATCCCTCCGCCGGCCGGACGCCGTAGCCTAGATCCTGGCTCTCGCCGGGGGAGCGTTGGTGTGGGGTCAACAGCTATCCTGCAAGGCGCGCCATCCCGCTACCGCCGCCAATCGGTGACGGAGTCCTCAGGGGTTTGGCGTGCCCATTCCCAAGCCCCGTTGGAGCCTCCCTGAAAGGCCAGTGAAACCCACTATAATGAACGCTTCGTAAGACGGCGGTGAGAACCGTCTTCCGGCTCTCGGTGAAGGAGCCGGGACGACCCGTGGGATCGCTGGATCGTTCGGCATCTCCCATCGCGTTCGCTGCGAGGCGCTCGCTGGGCGGCCCGCGACCGTAGCCGCGTCTCGCAGAGGCAGAGCGTTCAACCAGAGATGCGATCGGCTGCACGCGCTCTACAGATTCGTCCGGACGAAGGCCGACTTGTCGTCCTGGCCGCAGGCATGTTCGCCGCCGTCCAGGCGGGCCAGGGGATCGGTGCCAACGCGGCCGACGCATTGCTGTTCCGCCGGTTCGGCGTGGAGGCGCTGCCGGTCCTATTCATCCTGCTGGGCGCAGCGACCTTGGTGATCACGTTGGCCTACGGCACGGCCCTGGGCCGAGCCGATGCGCGGCGCCTCTCGATTGGATTGCTCATTGGCCTCTCGTTGGCCCTCCTTGGCGGCCGCTCGGCCGTATCCCTACAAACGCCGCGCCTGTACCCCCTATTGTGGCTTCTCATCAGCCTGACGGCGGCGATCCTCGGGACCCTGGTCTGGAACGTTGCTGGAGACCTGTGTGATGCGCGTCAGGCGAAGCGCCTCTTCCCTCTCTTCGCCAGCGCCGGCATCCTGGGCAGCGTTGCGGGCAACCTCATCACCGGGCGGCTGGCTCAGGCGCTCCACACAGAGAACCTGCTGGTGGTCGACAGCGGCCTGCTGGCTGTGGCGGCCGCCCTTCTGGCGACGATGCCCTGGCGACGCAGGAATGCGGATTCGCGGCGCGACGCCTCCTCGCTGGGCGAGCAGATGAGGGTCGGCCATGACTATGTTTGGAGGTCGCCACTGATGCGCCTGACGGCGATCTCCGGGATCCTGTTCTCGATCCTCTTCTTCTCCGTCTCGTATCCGTTCAGCCGCGCCGTCGCTTCGGCCTTCCCCGGGGAAGCGGCGCTGGCCGGGTATCTGGGGGGATTCTCCAGCCTCGTCACCGCCCTGACATTCCTCGTGTCCACCTTTCTTGCCAGCCGCATCTACTCCGGCATGGGGGTCGTCACATCGATCCTGCTCCTCCCCGCACTTTACGTCGCCGGCTTCGCGTTGTGGTTGGTCCGCTTCGACCTGACGACAGCCGCCGCAGTCCGGTTCGGTCAAATGGTCTTGCTGGGAGGACTGGCGGGAACAGCCTACAACGCGCTGTTCAACGTCGTCCCCGCGGAGAAGCGCAGTCAGGTTCGAGCCTACCAGGCCGGCGTTCCAGCGCAGCTGGGAGTCATGCTCTCGGGCGTGCTCCTCTGGTTAGGGCAGCGAGGTCTGGAGGAACGATCGGTGTTCCTCGCCGGCCTGCTGGTCGCCGCCGTGTGCGGATACGCTGTCTATCGGACCCGCTCGGCCTACGGCCGATCCCTGGTCGAGGCGTTGCGCACGGGAATGGTCGACGTGTTCGCCGGCCCGGCAAGGGATTTGCGGACTCTGGGCTCCGACGCGCAGGCGCGACGCACCGCCGAAGCGGCCCTCACGGATGCGAACGCGGCGGCGCGCCGCATCGCGGCCGAGGTCCTGGGCCGGATGGGATCGCCAGAGTCGGTCGCGGCTCTCCAAGCCGCCGCTCGCGATCCGAGCGCGGATGTCCGCCGTGCGGCGATCCAGGCCCTGACGTCGCTCCCGGGCGAGAGTGGGACGGAGGCGGTGGTCCAGGGAACATCCGATGTCGACGCCCGGGTTCGGCGGGAGGCGGTCCGCGCATTGGCGCAGAGCCCAACGGTCCCGGCGTCGATCTTCCTCGACGGCCTGGAAGACCGCGACCCCGGCGTTGCCGCCGAGGCGGCAGCCGCCCTCCTGCAACGGCAGCCGGAGGAACGAGCTCGTGCGGTGTGGCGCAGGCTTTCCCAATCGGACATTCCGTCCGAACGCCTGGCCGCTCTCGAGGCCGCTGCTTCGATGCCAGAGCCCGAGGCGCTGCCCATACTGGAACGCGCACTGACGACCGGTACGCGCACCGACCGTCTCGCTTCCCTGAGGGCCCTGGCCCAACAGGCCGGCGAGCGGGCGCGTGAACTCCTTCTGAAAGCCATCGCCGATCCCGATCGAACCATTGCCCTGGCCGCCGCGCGGTCCTATCAGGCGTCTCACCATTCCCCTCAGGCCGTCGTCGAACTTCTTTCCTCGCCCTCGGCGCTCGTCCAGGAAGCGGCCCTGGAGGCACTCCACGGCCACGGCGACGAGGTTCGGTCGCGGCTGCTCGACTGGGCGGTGGCCGAGGTGCCGCGGGCTGAGGAGCAACGCCGCATGTCCGAAGCCATGGGCGCCGAACACGATCCTTCAACGAGCATCACCCTGGCGTTTCTTCAAGCCCTTCTGCGGCGTGAGGAGCAACAGACCGAGCGCCGGATTCTGTCGGCGCTGGCTTTGGTAGGCGGCGAGCACGCCATGAGCACGGTCGCGCGAGGGCTGCGCTCGTCCGATCCCGATCTGCGGGCGCAGGCTCTCGAGGCGCTGGACACGGTTGGCGAGAAGCGGGTCACGCGCGCCCTGCTTCCCTTGCTGGAAGCTTCCCCGGAGACCGGCCGCCAGGAAGACGTGCTGCCCTTGCTGCGTCACTTGTCCTCGCACGCACGGCCATGGGTCCGAGCTCTGGCGCTGCACGCACGTGCCGAAGCCATGGAACACGAGCAGAGCGAATGGGCGCGCCAGGTCCGGGAAGACCTCGATCCCGTCACGACCAGCCTTCTCGCCCGTTGGCCAAAGGTCAACGGGAAGCAGTCCGATCTGAGAGGTTCTCCCATGCAGACCTCGGCGACCCTGACGATCCTGGAGCGGGTTCTCTTCCTTCGGCAGGTACCGCTCTTCGCCTCCCTGGAGCCGGAGGACCTGCAGCAGATTGCCGAATGGTGCACCGAGCGCAGGTACGAAGCTGGGGACGTCCTGGTGCGCGAAGGCGACCTCGGCGACGAGATGTTGGTCGTCGTGGAAGGGCGCGGGCGCGTCGTCAAGATGTCCGACGGTCAGGAACGCCTGCTGCGCCGCTTCGAGCCAGGTTCGCACATCGGGGAGCTGGCCATCCTGCGCGAGCAGCCTCGCTCCGCCTCCGCCGTGGCCGAGGGCGGACCGGTTCACGTCTTGGTTTTGAGCGGCAAGGCCCTGACCTCGATTCTGCAGGACCGCCCGGCCGTCAGCCTGGCCATGCTTACCAGCCTGGCCGAGCGGCTGAGCACGCTGGCTTGAGGCCGGGAAGAAGGAAGGTCGTATGAACTGCCCGAACTGCGGCTTCGATAACAACTCGGACGCGCGCTTCTGCGAGAATTGCGGCCAGCCGCTCGAGCGTGCCTGCCCAAATTGCGGCCAGGCGGTTTCCGCCGGAGCTCGCTTCTGCCGCCATTGCGGCTTCGACCAGACCACCGGCGCCGCGCCGGCGACGCGCGTGCCGCGCAGCGGCAGCCTCGACGCGCTGCGGCGCGCCGCCCCCTCCGCCATCGCCGACAAGATCCTGGCCGGTCGGGAGAGGATGGAGGGAGAACGCAAGCGAGTCACGGCCCTGTTCACCGACATCGTCGGCTCGACCGCCCTGGCCGAAGGGATGGACCCGGAGGACTGGCGCGAGATCGTGACCGGCGCGCACCAGCGCGTCAGCGACGCCGTCTACCGCTACGAGGGGACCATCGCCCAACTTCTGGGCGACGGCGTCCTGGCCTTCTTCGGCGCACCCCTGGCCCACGAGGACGACCCCGAGCGCGCCGTACGCGCCGGATGGCAGATCCTTTCGTCGATCCAGGAGTATGCGAAGGAGCTGGCCTCGAACGGGCGAGTCGCCTCGTTCCAGATGCGCGTCGGCCTGAACACCGGGCTGGTGGTCGTCGGCAACATCGGCAGCGACCTGCACATGGAGTATCTGGCCATCGGCGACACCGTCAACCTGGCGGCGCGGGTGCAGAGCGTCGCCGAACCGGACACCATGCTGGTTACCGAGAACACCTTCCGTCTGACCTCCTCCCTGTTCGACTTCGAAGACCGGGGCCTGGTATCGGTCAAGGGCAAGGCCGAGGCGGTCCACATCTACCGCGTCCTGGGCGAACGTCGCGGCGCGGTGCGCACGCGCGGCATCGCCGGATTGTCGGCGCCCATGGTCGGCCGCGAGCGCGAGCTTGCCATATTGATGCACACCCTGGAAGACCTGAAGGCCGGTCGCGGCTCGACCGTCGCCATCATCGGCGAGGCTGGCCTCGGGAAGACGCGCCTGATCGCCGAATGGCGCCAGGCGTCGGCCGAGCTCTTCCCACAGGGCGGCTTGCTCTGGGTGGAGGGCCGCTGCCTCTCGTATGGGGCGTCGATGGCCCACCATCTCAGCACCGAGATCCTGCGCGGGCTGATCGGCGCCTCGCCCGAGTCGGCGCCGGAGGAAGTGGAAGCGGCGCTGCGCGGAACTCTTCAGCGAACCCTCAGCGACGACTGGATGGAAGCCTATCCGTTCCTTGCCCACCTCCTTGGACTGACCCTGGAGGAGGAAGCCTCCAGTCGAGTCAAGTACCTCGACGGGCCGGCCCTTCAGGCGAAGTACATCGCCGCCTATCGCCGTCTGTTGCACGGCCTTTGTCAGGCGGCCCCGACCGTCATCGTGTGCGAAGACGTCCACTGGGCCGATCCTTCGTCCGCCGAGCTCGGCCGGCAGGTCCTGCCGGTCGTGACGGAGACGCCGCTGGTCATCGTTTTCGCCGCACGGCCGGACCGCGAATCGACCGGCTGGCGGCTTCTATCGGCGGCGCGCGACCTCGCCGGCGGCGGCGCCGTCGAACTCCACCTGACTCCCCTTTCAGAGGCCGACAGCCAGGAGTTGGTGCGCTCCCTGCTCGATATCGAATCCCTTCCGGAAAGCGTCCGGACTCTCATCCTCGAGAAGGCGGAAGGCAATCCCTTCTTCGTCGAGGAAGTCATCCGGATGTTGATCGACCAGGCCGTCATTGGCCGCCAGGGCGAGGAATGGGTCCTGGCCAAGCCGCTGGGGACGTTCGAAATCCCGGACACTCTGCAAGGTGTACTGGCCGCCCGCATCGACCGCCTGCCGGAGGATGCCAAGCGCGCCTTGCAGGTGGCTTCGGTTATCGGCCGCAAGTTCCAGGTGCGCGTCCTGGAGGAGGTCCTGCGTCGTCGAGGTGCCTGACGGCCTCGACTGTCGGCGGTTCCCATGGCCCCCACTGCACGGCCTGAGCTCGATACCCTGGAGAACAGCGGCCTCGTCGTCCGAGGGGCCGACGCGCCCGAGGCCGAGTACGCTTTCAAGCACTCCCTGGTCCAGGAGACTGCCTACGGCTCGCTGCTCAAGAATCGTCGAGCGGAGCTGCATCGCGAAGTGGCCGAGGCGATCGAGGCGCTCCTTCCCGCCGGGGATGTGCCGGCGGCGATTCTGGCCCTCCACTACCGTGAGGCGGGCATCCCGTCTCGGGCATTCCCTTTCGCCGTGCGCGCCGGCGACGAGGCGTGGAGGACGTACTCGCACGCGGAAGCCCTGGCCAGCTACGACCTGGCTCTTCAGCTGGTCCCGCAGCTTCCCCCCGGCGCGCTCAGCCCACTGCGGGGGCTGTACGCTCGCCGCGGATCGATTCTCGAAGTCCTCGGCCATCACAAAGACGCCGAGGCCAACTACGAAGCCATGCGCGCGGAAGCGGCCCGGCTGGGCGACCCGGCGATGGAAGCTGACGCCCTAAACCGCCTCGCCACGGTCCGGGTCATCACGTTCGGGCGGGCCGAGGAGGCGTGGCCGCTGCTCGACCGGGCCATCGCGCTCGCAGAACAGGCGCATGAACTTCCCCTGGTGGCCCGCGCTTTGTGGAATCGCGGCCTGACCTATCGCTTCGTCGACCCGCAGCAAGCGACCTCGTTCTTTCAGAAGGCGCTCGAATTGATGCAGCGGCCCGATTGCCAGGCCCTGGGACCATCCGCCGGCGTGAAGGAGCTGGAAGGCCACATCCTGCTGGACCTACGCGTGACTCACATGCTGACCGGTCAACCCCGCCCGGCAGCAGAGTACGGACATCAGGCGCAGTCGGTGTTCGAGTCATTGGGCAACCGGGCTATGGTCGCCGACGCGTTGGGAGGGCAGGCCATGCTCGCCATCCAGAGAGGCCTCCCGGACGAGGGACTCCGGTTGAGCGAGCAGGGCCTGGAGATCTCGAGGTCGATCGATAACCCGTGGGGGTACGTCTACAACGGCTGGATTCGACTCGACCCCCTCATGGATCGCGGCCGGTTGGACGAGGTTCGGACGCGAGGGCTGCAACTACTGGAAAAGGCGCGCGGCGTCGCCTTCCCCATCTTCATCGGGGCCATCGAGTCGATCCTGACGCGCTTGTGCCTTCATGTCGGCGACACCGAGGCGGCGCTCCAGCACGCGCAATCCGGGGTGACGGTCTTGGTCCAGCCTTCCGCGCCCGTCTGGGCCACCTGGGGCCATGGAGCCCTCGGCCTCGCCCTTCTCGGCCTTGGGCGCGTCGACGAGGCCGGCAGGATCCTTCGCCCGATCATGGATCGACTGCAAGAGCACGGCCCGGATTTTCAGGGCTACTATGTCGCCGCGCCGGCCGCGCAGGATTACACGCTCGCCGCCGGAGACATCTCGTCCGGGCTGAGTTTCTCGGATCGAATCCTTTCACAAATGGACGCCAACGAACTCGTTCGTCCGGCGATCGATGTGCGGTTGGGTCGCGCTCGGCTTCGTCTCGCAGCCGGCCGCGCCGAGGAAGCCCTGGACGACCTCGAACAGGTCGGCGTGGCGATCGAGGCGCGCTCGATCCTGCTGCTCCTGTGGCGCTGCCACGCCCTCCGGGGGGCCGCGCTCGCGCGACTGGGGCGTCCCGAGGAGGCCGCGTCGGCGCGAGAGCAGGCGCGCCTGGCCGCCGATCGGCTCATCTCCATGGTCCAGGCGGAAGACTTGCGCACCGGCCTCGCCCGAACGGTGGAGAAGTTCCTCGCCGAAACGGAGTCCCGAACGTGACGCGGCGTCCGCTCGCCGCCGTGCTGCAGCATCTCGAGGATGCCAACTTGATCCGCCTCGAGAGTGCAAGCGAGGGCGCGGCCTCCTTCCACCACGGGCTGATTCAGGAGACGGCCTACGACAGCCTGCTGAGGCCCGAGCGGCGCGAGCTGCACCTTCAGGTGGCCGAAATCCTGGAGGGGTTCCTCGCCTCGCGCGGCGACGAATTCGCCGATGTCTTGGCCCACCATTTCGACGAGGGCGGGGATTCGCCTAAGGCGATGCGCCTCTACGGCCGCGCCGGCGAGCTGGCCTTGCGTCGATGGGCCAACCAGGAAGCGGCGATGTTGTACGGCCGAGCCTTGGCCCTGGCCGTGGCGCTCCGGACGGAAGATGAACTCATCACCGACCTCGCTTCGAAGAAGGGGCGCGCCCTCGAACTGGCGGGACGATACGCCGAAGCGCTGGCAGGTTACAGCGAGTTGACCGATGTGGGACGCAGATTCAACTCGTGGCGCATCGAACTCGCCGGATTGTTGGCCGGCGCCTCGATCCGGGGCGTCCCCACCGAAGTCTTCGATCTCGCCGAGTCGTCCGCCCTGACGGAGCGAGCCCTCGGTCTGGCGCGCGCTCACGGTGACACGGCATCCGAGTCTCGCGCCCTGTGGACCCAGATGAGGTCCACCTACATGACCGATCCCGAGAAGGCGGTCGAACTGGGCGAGGCCTCGCTGGCCCTGGCCAGATCCGTAGGGCTGACGGAACAAGTCGCCTTCACACTGAACGACCTTCAGTACGGCTACCTGGGCGCCGGGCGCCTTCCCGATGCCTTGCACGCCCTCGAGGAAGCTCGCGGGAAGTGGGCCGAGTCGGACAATCTGCCGATGCTGGCGGACAACCTCGTGAGCACGGCGGCCCTGACGCTCCTGTCGGGGGATATCGACCGAGCGGTCCGTTTGGCCCAGGAGGGCCTCGAGATCGCCGAGCGAATCGGAAACCTATGGGGCCAGGCCTACGCGCGGATGCCAATGTCGCAGGCGTTCTTCCTTCTTGGAGACCTCGGGGCGGCGATTGTCTGCCTGCGTGAATGCCTCGAGCTGGCCGAGCCGGCCGGGTTCCTCGATCCCCAGGTCACAATGCGCTCGCTGTACGGGGTGTGTCTGGCGATGGTCGGAGACGTGCCCGGGGGCGTGGAAGAGATCGAACGCGCGGCTGGCCTCGCCGGCAAGAGCTACCGGCGGCTGGTGGGCACGACCGTTGCCGCCAGCACGCTGGCGATCGCTCTCGCCGGAGATCTCGAGCGGGCCGAACGGCGCACGAAGGAGTTGATGCAAGTCGCCGGGCCCGACGGGCTGATGCTGGAAGAGACATCGTTCTTGGCCGCCTTCGCTGCAGCCGAAGTGGCTTTGCTCCGCCACGACCCGGACCAGTTGATCGACCTCGTAGGACGGTACGAGAAGTTCCTTGAGCGATATCATCTGGGGGCCTTCTTCTACTCCCTCCAGATGTATCGGGGCCTGGCGTTGGCGCAGAAGGGCGACGCACAGCGGGCGATCGAGGAACTCGAAGCCGTCATCGTCGCGATGGACGCGTCCGGCGCCGATCTGGCCAAGTGGCGCCCGTATGCAGTCCTGGCGGAGGTCCGAGAGCAGCAAGGCCAGCTCGACGAAGCGCGCCGCTGCCACCAGGAAGCCGCCGCTCGCCTCGAGCGCCTGGCCTCCGGATTGCCGGACGAGCGGCTGCGCCAACTCTTCTACGCCAAAGAAGACGTACGTCGGGAACTGAGTGCGGTGGCGTAACATGCTTCTCGCCCGCAGGCACCCTCTTCGACCTCCCGTGAACGACGCCTAACCATGCCTCGCCCCGTCATCCTCACCGTCGACGACGACCCGGCCGTGCTGAGCGCTATCGACCGCGACCTGCGGCGCCACTACGGCCGTGACTATCGAATCATCAAGGCCGCTTCGGGACGCTTGGCCCTCGAGGTGCTCGGGCAGCTGGCGGAGAGATCCGAACCGGTGGCGCTGCTGCTCGTTGACCAACGCATGCCGGAGCTGAGCGGCGTGGAAGTCCTCGAACAGGCGCGCCAGCATCACCCCGAGGCGCGCAAAGTTCTGCTGACCGCCTACGCCGACACCGACGCCGCCATCCAGGCCATCAACCGGGTCGGCCTGGACTACTACTTGATGAAGCCGTGGGACCCGCCGGAAGAAATCCTCTACCCGATTCTCGATGACCTGCTGGACGCGTGGCGCCGCGAGGCTCCCCTGCCCTACGACGGGATCCGGCTGGCGGGCGCGCTGTGGTCGCCGGAGTCGCACACCGTGAAGGACTTCCTGGCCCGCCATCAGATTCCCTACCAGTGGCTGGACATCGACCGCGACCCTCAGGCGCGCGCACTCGTCGCCGGGGAGGACGGGCCGCAGATCCCTACGGTCCTATTTCCCGATGGCAGCCTGCTGCGGTCCCCCTCGCTATCCTCGCTGGCGGACAAACTCGGATTGCAGCGCCAGGCCGCCCGTACCTACTACGACCTGACCGTGATTGGTGCCGGCCCGGCCGGCCTGGCGGCGGCTGTCTATGCCAGCTCGGAAGGTCTGCGCTGCGTCGTCATCGAGCGCCAAGCCCCGGGGGGCCAGGCGGGCCGCAGCCCCAAGATCGAGAACTACCTCGGCTTCCCGGCAGGAATCTCGGGCGGCGATCTGGCCCGGCGAGCTGTGACCCAGGCTCAGCGATTCGGCACCGAAATCCTGAGCGCGCAGGAAGCTCAACGCGTCCGAGCGGAAGACCGCTACCGTGTGGTCGTCTTGAGCGATGGTTCGGAGATTGTCTCCGGGGCGGTCCTGCTCGCCTGCGGGGCGACCTTCCGCACCCTCAAGATGCCGGGCGCCGCCGAGTTGACGGGGAAAGGCATCTTCTACGGCGCGGCCCACACCGAGGCGACGTACTACCGGGATCAAGACGTCTTCGTCATCGGTGGCGCCAACTCGGCCGCGCAAGGCGCTCTGTTCCTGAGCCGTTACGCGCGCAAGGTGACCGTTCTCGTTCGGGGTGCGCACCCGGTCGCCGCCGGCTACCTGGTGGAGGCGATGCGCCGGAGCGAGTGCATCGAGATCCTGGAGAACACCGATCTGGTCGCGGCCCACGGCACGGATCACCTCGAAGCCCTCGACGTCCGCGACAGCGTGACCCACCAGGAACGTCGCTTGGAAGGCTCGGCGCTGTTCGTGTTCATCGGTGTCCGGCCGGAGAGTGACATCGTGGCCGACGTGGTGCTGCGCGACGAAAAGGGCTACATCCTGACCGGCCTCGACCTGCTCCGCGACGGGCACCGACCCGAGGGCTGGCCCCTCAACCGTGATCCGATGTTGTTGGAGACGAGCCTGCCGGGTGTCTTCGCCGCCGGCGACGTGCGCTTCGGCACGAGTCACCGCGTGGCTTCGGCCACAGGCGAAGGCGCCGCGGCCGTCGCCATCATCCGTCAGTACCTGGCGGGCCTGTGACCCACGAGATCCTGCGAGAGCTGCCCCTCTTCGCCGGCCTGAGCGAAGACGACATCTCGCTCCTCGAAGATCGTTCGAGCCAGATCCGGGTGGCTCCCGGGGAGACGCTCGTTCAGGAAGGGACTCCCAGCGGTTCGCTGTACGTCATCCTCGAGGGCGAGTTCGAGATTCTGAAGCGCTCCGAGAACCGCGACGTCTTGCTGGCGGTCCGCGGCGCGGGCGAAGTCATCGGCGAGATGTCCCTGCTCGATCGGACTCCCCGCTCGGCGACGGTGCGTTCTTTGACGGCCAGCCTCGTCTTGGAGATCGACCAGGACGCCTTCCGCCACCTGGTCGCTTCCAGCCCGAGCGCGGCGCTGTCGATCCTGCGGACGATCACCTCACGCTTGCGGAACACTGAATCGATGTTGCGCCAGAGCGAGAAGATGGCCGCACTGGGAACGTTGGCGGCGGGGCTGGCCCACGAGCTCAACAATCCGGCCGCCGCCCTTGCCCGCGCCGCGCAACAACTCGAAGATGCGCTGAGCCCTGATCCGGGCGCGGCGGCGAACTCCGGGCTGGCTGCGAACCACCCCGCCCAGGTCGCGGCGGCGGGCTTCCTGGCCCACATCCATCCCGGCGTCTCGGACCCCCTCGAGCTCAGCGACCGCGAGGACCGGCTGCGCGATTGGCTGGAACGCGAAGGGGTCGAAGAGGCATGGCAGCTGGCGGGAAACCTGGGGGCCGCGGGCCTCGATGTCGGCGAACTGTCCGAAGCGGTGCGGACGGTTCCAGCGGCGGATCGGGCCGGCTGGCTCGCCGAGCTGGCGAGGTCGTTGTCCACCTACCGCCTGCTACGAGAGATTCGGCTCAGTGCCGGGCGGATCTCGGAGATCGTCCGGGCGGTGAAATCGTACGCGTACCTCGACCAGGCGCCCATTCAAATGGTGGACATCCATGCCGGGCTGGAGGACACGCTCGTCGTTTTGCGGGCCAAGATCGAACCGGGGATCCGAGTTGTCCGCAACTACGACCCGCACCTGCCGCAGGTGGAAGCCTACGGCAGCGAGCTAAACCAGGTGTGGACCAACTTGATCGATAACGCCTGTCAGGCGATGGCCGGAAGCGGTGAGCTGGGCCTGTCGACGGCGCACACGCCCGACGAGGTCAAGATTCACATCTGCGACACCGGCCCGGGGATTCCTGCCGCGATCCAGAAGCGAATCTTCGAACCTTTCTTCACCACCAAGGCTCCCGGGGAAGGGACCGGCCTGGGGTTGCATCTCGTATACAACTTGATCGTGCTGCATCATCGCGGCGAGATCGACGTCCAATCCGCTCCCGGGAAGACCTGTTTCACCGTTACAGTTCCCATTCGACGCTCGCGAGGTGACCATGACGGATGACGACGTCCGCGAACTGCTCCGACGCACCCGCACCATCGCCGTCGTCGGCCTCTCCACCGATCCGGCGAAAGCCAGTTACGGCGTGTCTCGCTACATGAAGGAACGCGGCTACCGGGTCATCCCGGTCAATCCGGGGGCGCAGGAAATCCTGGGTGAGAAGGCCTACCCCAACCTGACGGCGATCCCCGAGCCCGTCGACATCGTCGACATCTTCCGGCCGTCGCCGGCCGTCCCACCGATCGTCGAGGAAGCCATCCGCATCGGCGCCAAGGCGGTGTGGATGCAGGAAGGCATTTCTCATGCCGAGGCGGCCCAACGCGCCGAGGCGGCCGGGCTGGCCGTTGTTCAGGATCGCTGCATCATGAAGGAACACTTCCGGCTGCTGGCGCGTTGAGACAGACCGTGGGCGACAGGACGCCTGAGGGCCGAGCACGGCCCTCGGAATCCCGCGACTCGTCGTCAGCAGAGGGATGGGGAGGGCGCGGAGGCGGGCGCCCAGCGGCCGTTCGTGCCCCTGTAGATGAGGACGTGCAGAAACGTTGCGGCACGGAACCACGACATCAGGGCCGTGCCTCTCCCTCGCCGGACCTCCCGCGTGTTTCGAGCGGCTGCGACCTCTCCGATAGGCCCGGATCGGCCGCCACCTTCTTCCTTTTCTGGTCCACTGCCAGATCATAGGACAGCCTCAGCAGCTCGATCCCCCTCGCCACATCTTCGTCACTTCGCAGGAACAGGCTGACCCAACCCGATTCGGGGAGGATGTGATGAGGTTCGGCGCGGCCCTCGCGCACCACACGGTCGCGCTCGCGACGGGGAAGAGGAACGTCGACGAGCTGATCACCGTGCACATGCCCGATCTCGCGCCGGCCCACCCGATACTCGCGCCCGCCAAAGCGATGCGGTCGGCCCTCCACGCCATTCCAGGAGGTGACCTCCCGATCGATCGTCTCGCCCCACCCCCTCTTCTTCATGGGCCGAGTCCCTGCTGGCGGCATCTCACCAGGAAAGCCTCATGGACGATTCCTCAGACGGTCGTTTCGTCACGCACGAACGCTTCCACAACGTGAATCGGCACCGCCGCGCCGACGTCCGGTCCCGTCATCATGGTGTTCAACCCCACCAGGCAGCCCGAGGCATCGATCATCGGCCCCCCGGAGTGACCCGGCCTCAGGTGCAGCCCCACCAGGAGCCAATCCCGCTCGCGGTCACCGACCTCGGGAAGGTCCGACCCCATGCCTATCACGACTCCCCCGGTTGCGGCACCCTGGACACCCCAGGGATGGCCGAGGGCGTAGACCCATTCGCCGGGGCGTAGTCTCCGGGCGTCCCCACGTGCGATCGGGTGCAGATGCTGCACGTCGACTCGCAACGCTGCCAGGTCGAGGGTCTGATCCAGCGCCTCCGTCTCCGCCTCGGCTTCCTGCCCGTCGGGCAGGAGCACATGTACGCGGCCACGCCCGACGACATGGGCGTTGGTCACCAGCGTGCCGCGCTCATCCCAAACAACCGCCGCTCCCGCTCCCCGACGTCCGGAGCGAACGGAGACCAGACTCCGGCGCGCCCGCTCTACGACGGCGGCAGTGTCCTCCTGCAGTCGGTCGAGCCACCCGGCCATGTCAACCGCCCTTCCCGCGCTCTTCCAGGCGGACCTTGACGTTCGACATCTGTCCGCCGCGCAGCAACCCGATCTCGACTGTCTTGCCGACGCGATCGGAGCCCAGGGCGTTGAGAAGGTCTTCCATGCCGCGCAAAGGTTCGCCGTCCAGCGAGATCAGAACGTCTCCCAGCAAGAGGCCGCCCTTGCCCGCCGGGCTGTCCGGCTCGACCGAGGCCAACATCAAGCCCGACGCCTGGCCGGCCTTGGCGGCCACATCCTCGGGAAGACGCACAGGCTGTGCCCCCACGCCGAGATAGCCGCGCTGAATGCGCCCGTGGCGCAAGAGAGCCTCGGTGACTCGCCGCAGGGTGGCGCTGGGAATCGTCAGGCTGATGCCGCGAGCCAAGGCCGAGGTGTTGAGGCCCAGGGTTTGACCGGAAGCGTCGACCAGCGGACCCCCGGAGAATCCCGGATACATCACGACGTCGGTCTGGAAGAAGCGATCGACGCTGCCGCCGCTCGGCGTCCGCCACGCCTCCCCCAGGGCACTGATGATTCCCTGTGTGGCCAGCACCGTCGCCCCAGGGCGGCCCAAAGCCAGGACGATATGGCCCACGCGCGCCGACGGTTCCTCGGCCCAGGTGGCTGCTTCCAACCGCTGGCCTTGAACCCGTAGAACCGCCAGGTCCGTGCTGGGGTCGCGGCCGACCAACGAGGCGGCCGCTTCGGTTCCGTCCGCCAGCCCGACGACGATGCCTTCGTCGCGCTCGAGCGTGTGATGGGCGGTGACGATCACCCCGTCGTCCGACCACGCGATCCCGCTGGCCGGCAACCGGCGCCTGCCCTCCACGCGGACGACGCTTCGCCCGCCGCTTTCCACCGCTGCCGCCAGGGCGCGGGACAAATCCTCGAGAGTTGTCGCCATCTTTGTCTCCTCGATCGAACGAATCGATCCAGGATGAGGCTACCGGGTTGGCGCGCCTTCCGCCTCCTCCGTTCGATCAGGGGAAAGCCTGTCCTTCAGGGGGACGTCAGAGAAGAATCAGGCCCAGGCGCGCCGCACGGGTGACCGCTTCGGTGCGGCTTTGGGCGCCCAGTTTGGCGAGGATCGAGTTCACGTGGAATTTGACGGTCGTCTCGCGAATTCCCAGGCGCAGGGCAATCGTCTTGTTGGGCAGTCCCTCCGCCAGGAGCTGAAGGACCTCCGCCTCACGCGGCGTCAGGCTCTCCCCGCCCTCCAGGCGCTCTGGTCGGGGAGGCGAGACGTCCGGCTCGAATGACGGGTCACGGACGCCGAGGCCGGCGGCCGCGGCCAGCACGGCGGCGTACAGAGCCTCCTGCGACACGGATCGCGGCAGCGCTCCCACGGCACCGGCCTGACGGGCCTCGACAGCATGAGACGAGTCGGCCGCCAACGCCACGATGGCGATTCCGGCCTCAGCCAGAACGCGGATCGCCTCGACGTCCGGATCCCCCTCCCACCCGAGGTCCCAGATGATGACATCCGGCCGGCTGGCAGCAGAGGCGGACGCCAGAGCCGTTTCGAGGTCGAGGGTGCTCTCCACCTCGACCATCGGAACGTCCTCCAGGAGCGAGCCGAGACCGGCGCGCGCCAGGGGGTCCGATGAGGCGATCCAGACTCGGGTGACGGACCTACCCCCCGCCGCGCGACCGGAGGCCATCATGTGCGGGTCACTGGAGGCCCGACGGTTTTCGTCCGGTCTTCGTCCGAGCGCCCGAGCCGGACTTGACAGCCAGTCTCTTCGCCCAGCGCGCGCACCAGGCGCTGTCCATCTTCTGCAGCCTCTTCTTGGAGAGGTTCTGCCGCATCAACCATTGGACGTCGGGGTCGTCAGAGGTCAGCCAGCCTTCCATGATCTGCTTCCCCTTCGCCGGATCGGCAGCGACGACCACACTCCACGCATAAGCCAAGGCTTGGCGCAGGATCATCTCGGCCTCGCCCAATGGACGGGAGGCCCTCGCCAATGAGGCCGTGACGCGATCCAGGAGCTTGAGGCCGGCTCCCACGGAGGCGGTGTCGCTCAGGAGGCGCGGCTCGGCCACGGCGGCGACGGCGGCCCTCTGTTCCAACGGAGTCCCCCGCGCCAGCGAGGTCACGATGCGAGCGAAGCTCCGCCGATCCTCGTCTCCGACCAGTTGAAGGGAGGTTGCCACGGCCTCGCGCACCCTCCAGCGTGAGTCCGAGGCGCGGCGGCGCAGGCTGGCTTCGGCGTCGCGGTCGCCGCGGATAACCATCCGGCTGAGTCCGAGAATGCCGCAGAACGCCAGGAATACCCCGGGCGTGTTTTCCGGTGCGGCCTCCGCATCCAGGGAGGCGAAGCGGCGGATGTCCGCCAGCGATCCCTCCAATGCGAAAGCGTGCGCCAGTTCCAGGTTCCCCCTAGGCCCGGGCAACCCGGAATGACTTCGCAGGAATCCCTCGACGTCCTTCGAGGTGCGAAGCTTCTGGCGGTACTCCTCAACTCGGGTCGACATCGGTGGGCCTCACGATCTCGATCGCCGGCGCAGCGGCCCCCGGGCGAAGTCAGGAGCGGAGCGTGCGGTAGAAGAGAGGAAGAGGAGCGACGGGCCGGCGAGAGTAGGCGACCCCTTTGAGCAGCGCCCGGCCGGCAGCCTCGCCCGCCTCGGCCGTCGCCGAATGCACGGTGAACAGCGGCTCGCCGGCTTCGAGGCTGTCTCCGACTTTGTGGTGCACGATGATACCCACGCGGTGATCGATGGGGTCGCCCTTGCGTTCGCGTCCGGCCCCGAGGGCAACGGAAACTTCGCCGACGGTGCGGGCGTCGACTCTCCTCAGGTAGCCGCTCCGCGGCGAAGGGATCGTCTGAATCGACGGTGCGGCGGGCAGACGATCGGGGTGATCGACGACGGTGACGTCCCCGCCCTGCGCCTTCACCAAATCGCGAAACTTCCCCAACGCCGCGCCGCTGCGAATGGCCTCCACGGCTTTCAAGCGGCTCGCACGCAGATCTCTTGCCTTCCCGGCGACGATGAGCATATGCGCGGCTATGCGCAGGCAGTGCTCTCGGAAATCACGCGGCCCGCCACCTCGCAAGGTGTCCAGCGCCTCCTGCAGCTCCAGCGCGTTGCCGACGGCCTGGCCGAGAGGCTGGTTCATATCCGAGATCAGGGCGACGACCTTCCTCCCCGCCCACCGGCCGATATCCACCATGCGGCGGGCCAGCTCGAGGGCCTCGGGAACGGTCGCCATGAACGCCCCGCTGCCGACCTTCACGTCGAGGACGATGCCCTTCGCCCCCGACGCCAGCTTCTTCGACATCACCGAGGCGGCGATCAGCGGGAGCGAGGGCACCGTCCCGGTGACGTCGCGCAATGCGTAGAGCTTCCCGTCGGCCGGTGCCAAATCGGCCGTCTGCCCGCACAGCACCAGGCCGATGCGTGCAAGCTGATCCAGGAACTGCTCGGTCGTCAGTGAGACGCGGAACCCGGGGATCGACTCGAGTTTGTCGAGCGTGCCGCCGCTGTAGCCGAGGCCGCGGCCGGACATCTTGGCCACCGGTACACCGCACGCCGCCACCGTCGGCTCGACGACCAGGGTCGTCTTGTCGCCGACGCCGCCGGTGGAGTGTTTGTCGACGGAGTGCGGGGCGATGCGGGAGAGGTCGAGGGTCTCGCCGGTGGCGACCATCGCCAGCGTCAGGTTGTACGTCTCACGGGCGGTCATGCCACGGAAGAGGACGGCCATGGCCCAGGCCGACGCCTGGTAGTCGGGGATCTCGCCGCGGGCGAACCCGTCGACGAAGTACTCGATCTCCTGCCGCGTCAGCTCGTGCCCGTCGCGCTTGCGAGTGATGATGTCGACGGCGCGCATGACGGGCCGATTATACCCACGCCCTTTGTCCTCCATCGAGGAGCGTGCCTACGGCCGGTTTCCAGTTCCCTGTATCCAGTTCCCAGATGGACTGTTGTATGCGGGCCCGACTGGCAACTGGGTACTGGGAACCGGGAACCCATCTTCCCGTAGACGCCCGGGGCCCGTGGAGTCCGCGGCGCTATAATCCGTCAACCCCATCGGGAGGCGGCGTGGCCCAGGTCGATTGGATTCTCAAGAACGCCTTCGTTGTCTGCCTCGACGAAGCCTTCCTGATCTACCCGCGGGGCGCCGTGGCCGTGCGCGGTGGTGACATCCTGGCGGCCGGAGAAGAAGCCGACATCACGGCGCGGTTCCAGGCCCGGGACACCATGGATTGCGGCGGGCGGACCTTGTTGCCGGGCCTGGTCAACGCCCACACCCACGTCCCCATGACGCTGCTGCGTGGCGTGGCCGATGATCGGCGGCTGGATGTGTGGCTGCTCGGCTACGTCATGCCGGTCGAGCGCGAGTTCGTCTCGCCGGACGTCGTACGCCTCGGGACGCTGCTGGCCTGTGCCGAGATGATCCGCGGCGGCGTGACTTGTTTCGCCGACATGTACTACTTCGAAGAATCGGTCGCAGCCGCCACGGCCGAAGCCGGCTTGCGAGCGCTGTGCGCCCAGACGGTGCTCAAGTTCCCTACCCCGGACGCGGCTTCCTATGAGGACTCGCTCGCCTCCGCCCGGGACTTCATCGGCCGCTGGCGCGGCCATCCGCTCATCGTCCCGTCCGTGGCGCCGCATGCGCCGTATACGTGCACGCCCGAGATCCTGCGCTCGTGCACGGACCTGGCCATCGAGTTCGACGTCCCCTTGCACACGCACCTCTCGGAGACCGCGCAAGAGGTCGAGCAGTGGCGCGAAACCTACGGCATGCCCGTCATCCCGTGGGTCAAGAAGGCCGGCCTGCTGGAAGCCAAGGTCCTGGCTGCTCACTGCGTGCACGTCGACGAGGGGGAGATCCGCACCCTGTCCCATGCGCGCGCCGGCGTCGCCCATAATCCTTCGAGCAACCTCAAGCTGGCTTCGGGCTTCGCCCCCGTGCGCACCATGCTCGAGGCCGGCCTGAACGTCGGTATCGGCACCGACGGACCGTCCTCCAACAACGACCTTGATATGTTCGAGGAGATGCGGCTGGCGAGTTTCATCGCTAAGGGCCATAGCGGCGACCCGACCGTCCTGCCCGCCAAGACAGTCCTGGCGATGGCGACCCGCCTGGGCGCCCGGGCGATGCACCTGGGTGAGGTCACGGGATCCATCGAGGCCGGCAAGCGCGCCGACCTGATCCTGGTGGACCTGGAAGGCGTGCATAACCGACCGCACTTCGAGCGCGACCCGGAAGGCGTCTACTCGCGGATCGTCTACGCCGCCAAGGCTTCCGACGTCACCGACGTCATGGTCGAGGGCCGTTTTCTGTTGCGCGATCGCAAACTGCTGACGATCGATCTGGATCCGCTCTTGAAGGAGGCGGACGACTTCGCCCGACGGGTGGACGCGTTCCTCGTCACGCGGGAAGGCTCGCTATTGTCCAAACTGGTGGCGATCGAAGGCGCGGTCCAGGAGGAGAGCTACGAGGTCCAGGTGAAGGTGCGCTTGCCGGACCCTGGGGCGGCCGAAGCGGCTCTGGCGTCGCGCCTCGAAATCCTCCGTCGCGCCCACTACCACGAATTCGACACCTACTTCACGTTCGCCGACGAGTCGCAGGGTCGTCTGCGCTACCGGGAAGACGAGTTCGTCGAAGACGACGGAACTGTCAGCCAGGTGCGCTACCGGCTGACGCTCACCGGCCCGGCAGCCGAAGGCGAGTATGAGCACTCCGTCCTCCTGTCCCGCTCGCGCTTCATCGCTCCCGCAACCCACAGCCTGCGCTTCTACCGCGAGTACTTCAAACCGGAGGGCGAGATCGCCATCGCCAAAGACCGCCGCCGCTGGCTGGTCCACTTCCAAGGTGAGGAGTTCTTCGTCAACCTCGACCGGCTGACCTCCCCCGCCCTCGAGGGCGCCTTCCTCGAGGTGAAGAGCCGCACCTGGTCTCGCTACGACGCCGAGGAGAAGGCCCGCCTCATCGTCGACCTGCTGCGTGAGCTTGGGGCGGCGAATGCCGAGCCGGTGACGCGGGACTATCCGGACCTGGCGGGCTGAGATCGGGGCGCCGTCAAACCCAAACCCGTTTTGCCAGGCAATACGGGTTTGGGGCTAGGGTCTGTCGCCACCATCGATCGTCAGGGCCCCGATCCGGGCTTTCTGTGCTTCGCTGAGATCGCACGCCTCGGGACCGTAGGGAACTCGGGGACCCCTTCCAAGCCTCCACTTCGGCACCAAAGTTCCGTTGCGCAACCCCAGATAGTCGCGACAACTCGAGAACTCCCATACTTCAGGGGCGCGGACGAGTCCTGCCTCGACGGGATTCCAATGAATGTACTTCATCAGCAGCCCAAGGTAAGCATCGTCGGCAACATGAACCGCCTTGAATCGGCCCTGGAACAACGGCCCAACTCGCCCATACTTGTGGTTGATCGTCTTCGTGTACGCAAGCATCATGGCTTGCATGGAAGATGAGAGTCTATCCGTAAGAAGATGGACGAGCAGATGAAAGTGGTTGGGCATCAGGCAATAGGCATAGAGCTCGAGCGTTTCTTTCTCTACGAGGTGCTTCCTGAGTAGTCGAAGGAAGAGGAGGCAGTCCTCCCGGTGGAGATACACATCACCGTAGTTGGTACCTCGGTTGTAGATGTGGTAGTGCTCGCCAATGGCAAAGGCGAACTTGCGGTATGGCATGATTGTCCCCCTTCACAAACCCAAACCCGTTTTGCTCCTCAAAACGGGTTTAGGTCAGGTTCCCTTGCCCTTTTCGTCCCCCGTGAACTTCTGCTGCCACTCGAAGAGCTTGTTGAGCGCTTCGAGGGGAGTGAGCGCGCTGAGGTCTAGGCCGGAGAGTTCCTGCAGCAGCGGGTCGTGATCGGGGAAGAGCGACAACTGGCGCACCGGGCGGTCGGCCGCCTGGGCGTTCGACGAGTCGGCCTCGAGCTGTGTCAGGATTTCCTGAGCGCGGTTGAGCACCGGGCGCGGCAGGCCGGCCAGCTCGGCGACGTGGATTCCATACGAGCGGTCCGCCCCGCCCGGAACGATCTTGTGCAGAAAGACGACCCGGCCGCCTTCCTCGGTCACGCCGACGTTGTAGTTGCGCACCGCCGGCAGCAGATCGGCGAGCCGGATCAGCTCGTGATAGTGCGTCGCGAACAACGTCCGAGCGCGCAGCCGCGGATGCGTATGGATGAATTCGACAACGGCCCACGCGATCGACAGTCCGTCGTAGGTGGAGGTGCCGCGTCCGATCTCGTCCAGGATGAGCAGGCTGCGGCGCGTGGCGTGGTGCAGCAGGTTGGCGGCCTCGACCATCTCCACCATGAAGGTCGATTGGCCGGCGTGGATCTCGTCCTGGGCGCCGATGCGAGTGAAGATCCGATCGGCCAGGCCGAGCCTGGCGGAACGGGCCGGCACGAAGCTCCCCATCTGCGCCATGAGCAGGATCAGCGCCACCTGGCGAAGGTAGGTGCTCTTCCCCGACATGTTCGGCCCGGTGATGACACGGATGCGTTCGTCGGCCTCGAAGACGGTGTCGTTGGGGACGAAGCGCGCTTCGACGAGGAACTCCTCGACCACCGGGTGACGGCCGTCGCGAATCTCGAGAGCTTCGTCATCGGTCAGCTCGGGGCGAACGTAACCCTTGCGCGAGGCGGTCTCCGCCAGTCCGGCAACGACGTCCAGCCGGGCGAGGGCGCGTGCCGTCCCCAGCAGCCGGGCGGCGTGCGCCGAGAGGTCTCGGCACAGCGACCGGAACAATTCCGCTTCGAGATCGCGGATGCGTTCTTCGGCCGTCAGCACCCGCGCTTCGTAGTCCTTCATCTCCGGCGTGATGTAGCGTTCGGCGTTGACAAGCGTCTGCTTGCGGATGTAGTCGGCCGGGACGAGGGAGGCGTTGGCCCGAGTCACCTCGAGGTAGTAGCCGAAAATCTTGTTGTAGCCGACCTTGAGGCTCTTGATCCCGGTTCGCTCCCGCTCGGCGCCTTCCAGGCTGGCGATCCACTCACGCGCGTGGCGCGTCGAGTCGACGAGGTCGTCCAACTCGGCGGAGAACCCCGGCCGAAAGACCCCGACGTGGGCCAGGGTGGCCGGCGGCTGCTCGACCAGCGCCTTCTCGAGGAGCTGGCGAATGTCCTCGCATGGGTCGACGGCGTCCGAAAGAGTCTCCAGCGACTTGCCGAATCCGCCGATCATCTCCCTCAGCCCGGGGAGCCGCCCAAGCAGATCCCTCAGGACGGCCAGATCCCGGGGTCCCGCGATCGAGGCCGCCATGCGGTTCACCAGCCGCTCCATGTCCGGGAAGGAAGCCAGCGCCTGGCGAACCTCGGCCCGTCGAATCGAGTCACGCACCAAGGCTTCGACCTGATCCAGGCGCGCCTCGATGCGGCTGCGTTCCAGGAGCGGCTTGCCGATCCACACGCGCAGCATGCGCCGCCCCATCGGCGTCAGGGTGGCGTCGAGAACCCCCAGAAGCGAGCCGCGCACCTCTCCCGTGCGCAACGTCTCGGTCAATTCCAGGTTGCGGCGCGTGGCGCTGTCCAGCACCATGAAGTCGTCGAAGGTGTAGGTCGATAAGCTGGTGAGCAGGCTCAGGGCGGCGGGTTGCGTCTCCCCGAGGTAGTCCACCAGCGCCCCAGCGGCACGGACAGCGAGCGGCTTGCCCTCCAGGCCGAAGCCAGCCAGGCTGGCGGCGCGGAACAGGTTGCGCAGTTGCTCGACACTGCGGTCCTCGGCGAACCGCCACGTCGCAAGTCGCGTCACATGGCCGAGCCACTCTCCGGATAGGGGGCTGTCTTCGTCGAGGAGCACCTCCGCGGCGCGGATGCGAGCCAGCTCCAGCCGGAGAAGGCGTTCCGGCTCGGCCTCATGCGCCTCCGTGGCGAAGAACTCGCCGGTGCTGACATCGGCGAAGGCCAGGCCGAGCCCGTCGTGATCGACGACGACGGACGCCAGGAAGTTGTGGGCATCGCCCTTCAACAGCCCCGGCTCGACGACCGTGCCGGGGGTGACCACCCGCACCACCTGGCGCGGGAACAATCCCCGGACGGGGGCCTCGCCGACCTGCTCGCAGATCGCCACGTGGTAGCCGCGATCGATCAACTTGGCCAAATACGCGTCGGCGGCGTGGAAAGGGATCCCCGCCATCGGCACTCGAGATCCCTTGGCGACGTTGCGCGAAGTCAGGACGATGTCCAGCTCGCGCGCCGCCGTCTCGGCGTCCTCGTCGAAGGTTTCGTAGAAGTCGCCGAGACGGAAGAACACAATGGCGCCAGGATGCTGGCGTTTGATTTCGAGGTACTGGCGCCGAACGGGGGTGATGTCTTCGGACATCGGGAGGCATTCTAATCCAACTCGCCTCGCCCCCTCGGGTGAGGTCTCACGTGCGTCTGCGTGATATACTGCCGCCCATGCAGCCGGTCGTCGCCGTAGATCTGGGCGGGACGAACCTGCGCGTCGCCTACTACCCTCACGGCGCACCCCCGGCCGAGCGCATCCACCGTTCCCCGTCAGCGGTCGAACGAGGACCACAGGCAGTCCTGGCGGCGATTCGAGACGCCGTCCTGGGGGTATTGCCCAAGCCCGCCCCTGCCGGTGTTCGTGTGGGGGTCGTCTCCCCGGGACCCCTCGACCCGGCTCAGGGAGTCGTCCTGAGCTCGCCCAACATGCCTGGATGGAAGGACGTCCCCCTGCGGCAAGAGCTCGAGCGGATGCTGGGCTTCCCGGTGCGCGTCGGCAACGACGCCAACCTGGCGGCATTGGCCGAATGGCGCTTCGGCGCCGGGGTCGGGGTGGACCATCTCGTTTTCCTCACGATCGGCACCGGCATTGGCGGTGGCGTCATCACGGACGGCCGGTTGCTCCTGGGCGCGCGCGGGCTGGCAGCCGAATTGGGCCACGTGCCGGTGGTAGCCGATGGCCCGCTGTGCGGATGCGGCCGCAGCGGCCACCTGGAGGCCGTCGCCTCGGGGAAGGCGATCGCTCGCCGCGCTTCCGAACTGGCCGCGGAGCATCCATCGTCGAGCTTGCGCGCCGTTCCCGCCGCCTCGCTCGATGCCGAACGAGTGGCCGCGGCGGCGCGCGCCGGCGATCCGGTCGCCCTGCAGGTCTTTCAGGAGGTCGGCGGGGCAGTGGGACGGGCAGTCGCCGGTCTACTGCATACTTTCAACCCCCAACGCGTGGTCATCGGCGGCGGCGTGGCGCGGTCGGGGGAGCTGTTCCTCGAACACGTACGCCGCGCCCTGCGCGCGGAAGTGATGGATGCCGCCTACCTCGACGGCCTCGAGGTCGTCCCGGCCGCCCTCGGGGATGACGCCGGCCTCGTCGGCGCGATGGTGTTGACAAGCCTTCCATGAACCGATCTACGATGCGCCTCCTTCGCGGCGCGGCCTGCGCTGTCGCCGCCGCCGTCGTCTCGGCTTGCGCCGCCCCCACCCCGCCGCCGACGTCCGTGGTCTACGGCTTGACCCTCTCGCCGACAGGAATCGATCCCCACCTCAACGCCTCGGCGGAGCTCGGCATCCCTCTGACGTCGGTCTACGACACCCTGGTCGTCCAGGATCCGCTCACCGGCGACTTCCTTCCTTCCCTGGCATCCTCGTGGACGATGTCCGATGATGGGTTGAGCTACACGTTTCACTTGCGCAGCGACGTCCGCTTTCACGACGGCGAGCCCTTCGACGCCGAAGCCGTGCGCGCCAATATCGACTACATCCTCGACCCCGACAACCACTCGCAGAAGGCCGTGTTCATGCTCGGCCCGCTCGAGCGCGTCGAAGTGATAGATCCCACCACGGTCGTCTTCCATCTAAAGGCGCCGTATCCACCACTGCTCGACTCGCTGGCGCAGGTCTACCTGGGCATGGCGTCGCCGAAGGCGCTGGCGACCTGGGGGCCTTCCGACTACCAGTTCCACCAGGTGGGCACCGGGCCCTTCCGGTTCGTTGAATTCGTGCCCAACGATCACCTGACGCTCGTACGCAATCCCGACTACGCGTGGGGGCCGTCGATCTACCAGCATGCCACGGCGCAGGTGGAAACGGTCACGTTCCGGTTCTACACCGAGCCGGCCACGCGGGCGCTGGCCGTCGAGAACGGGGATGTCGACATCTTGGGCGAGATCCCGCCGCACGACGCGCAGCGGCTTGCCGGGGAAGGCATCGGCGTGACGCCGGTGACGATCCCCGGTCAGCCGCTGCAGTTCCTTCTCAACACGAAACGCCCTCCGACCGACGAGCTGGACGCTCGCCGCGCGCTCCTTCTAGCCCTCGACCGCCCGGCCATCGTCCAAGCCGTCTTCGGGGACACGTCCCCCGTCGCGCAAGGCTTGTTGTCGGGCCTGGGTCTGGCCTCATCATCGCTGCCCGAGCACGATCAAGCCGAGGCCGAGCGTCTGCTGACGGACAGCGGCTGGCTGATGGGGACCGACGGAGTTCGCCACCGGGACGGGCAGACCCTGGAGCTGACCATCGTGGCTCCATCGTGGGGCAACAACCCGGAGGTCGGGCAGCTTCTGGAAGCCGCCTGGGAGGCTCTCGGCGCACAGGTAGAGCTCCAGATCGCCCCGAGCTTTGGTCAACTGAAGGAAGCGCAGGAGAAGGGCGACTACAACGCCATCGGGATCAACTTCTTTGGCACCGATCCCGATCTGCTTCGACCCATGTTTGCGAGTGACGGGGTCTACAACTGGACCGGCTACCGCGATCTGCTGCTGGACGACCTGCTGCGCCGGGGAGGTTCCAGCGCAATCTCGCCGGGCGAACGGCAAGCTCTGTACGGCCAAGCCACCCAGATCGTATTGAACCAGGTCCTCGTGCTTCCGATCCGCGACTACGTCAACCTGGTGGCCTCGAGCCCCCGCATCCACGAGCTGCGATTTTCCTACACCGGATGGTTTCCCCTGCTGATCGACCTCGAAATCGGCTCCTGATTCCCCTGCTGCGGAGGCTGCTGTCGGGGATCGGCACGCTTTGGGCCGCCCTCACTCTGGCCTTTGTGGCGTTGAGGATCGGCGGAGGGGATCCCACCCAAAGCCTGTTGGCCCAAGGCCTGGCTTCGCCGCAGCAGATTGCCGCATTGCGCAGTGAACTTGGGCTGGACCTCCCCCTGCCTGCGCAGTACGTGCGCTACCTGGCCGGCCTCGTCCGCGGCGACCTGGGTCGCTCGCTGTACACCGGCAGGTCTGTCGTGGTCACCATCGGAGAGCAGTTACTGCCAACGTTCGAACTGGCTCTGGTCGCCTTCCTGGTGAGTGTGGTCCTGGGTCTTACGCTCGGTGTGGTGGCGGGCTGGTTTCCGAAGCGATGGTCGGGCCGATCGGCCGATGCTCTCTCGGCGCTGGCCACGGGTGTCCCCGTCGCCGTCCTGGGACTGCTGGCCATCATCATCGCGGCCGCGTTGGCGCGTGCGGCCCCGCCCCTGCTGGGGTGGCTGAGGTCGGGAGGAGTCCTGCTCCCCGCCCTGACGCTGGGCATCGCCGCCTCAGGGGCCCTGGCGCGCGCCATTCAAGCCGGATTGTTGGAAGCGAGCGGGGCCCCCTATCTGGTCGCGGCGCGTGCCCGCGGGGTCGGTGAGGGGGCGCGCTTGCTCTGGCATGCGCTTCGGCCGGTGTTGCCTCTGGCGGTAGCGCTGGCCGCGCTCCAGGCCGCCTTTCTCCTTTCCGGCACGGTCGTGACAGAGACCGTCTTTTCGCGTCCTGGCCTCGGGCGATTGTTGGTGACCTCGATCCTCGAGGGGGACTTTCCCGTCGTTCAAGGTCTGGTCGTCCTGGCCGCGGCGGTCTACTCGATCACCCAGGCGACGGCCGATATGGCTGCGATGGCGTTGGATCCTCGGCTGCGAGAGCCCTCGTGACGAAACGGCGCTTCTCCGTCGCCGTCGCGTTGGCCTGGGTCCTCGTGGTCGTCGCGGCCGCGGCTGCGGCCCCGCTTCTGACCTCTCATGGCGTCGTGCAACCGGTCGGCCATCCGCTGGCGTCTGCGTCTTCCGGGATTCCTCTTGGGACCGACGAGTTGGGCCGCGACTTGTGGTCCCGCCTCCTCTACGGTGGCCGGGCCAGCCTTGGCGCCTCGGCATTGGCTGCGGCCCTCACCGTCGTGCTGGGAGGCCTGGCCGGGTTGGTCGCGGTTGTGGGAGGGCGATGGGTCGACTCCACCGTCCTGCTGGTGGTCAACTCCGCGCTCGCCATTCCGGGACTCCTGCTCGCGCTGCTGCTCGTCGCCGGGCTGGGACCCAGCCTGCCGACGATTGTCCTGGCGGTTGGGCTGGGCGGCGCGCCCGGTTTCGCGCGCCTGGCGCGTCAGGCGTTCTTGCAGGGGCAGACGGCCACGTACATTGCGGCGGCGGCGGCGTTGGGCGCCGGACGCGTGCGAGTGGCGCTGGCTCACCTGCTCCCGAATGCCCGCCCGCAACTCCTGCCGCTCGCCGCCACCTACTATGCCTGGTCGTTCCTCGGCACGACGACCCTGACGTTCCTGGGCCTGGCCGGCGACCCGACCCATCCGGAATGGGGAAGCATGATGAACGCCGGCCGGCTCCACCTGCTCGACGCCCCCCATCTGGTGTTCCTCCCGGGAGCGGCGATCGCGATGACGATCCTATCCGTGCACGCGCTGGCTGGCGCGCTGGCCCGCCCTCGACCGCGCCCGTCCGATTGACACCGCCTCCGCCGTTCTGGTATCCTGAGCGCTCGTCGGTGCCATCGTGTTCCCCTTTCTCCTCGCCCTGGCGCTCGTTTTCGACTTCCTCAACGGTTTCCATGACAGCTCCAACCTGGTGGCGACGGCCATTTCGTCCGGGTCGATGCGGCCGCGGGTTGCGCTCGTCCTGGCGGCCCTGGCGGAGTTTGCCGGTCCGTTCATCTTCGGTGTGGCTGTGGCTACAACCATCGGCGAAGGTCTGCTCGACCTGTCCGTGATCCCGATCCAGGCGATCACGGCCGCTTTGGCTGCCGCCGTGGTGTGGAACCTCATCACCTGGTACATCGGCATCCCTTCCTCTTCGTCCCACGCCCTCATCGGAGGGCTGCTGGGCGCGGCTATCTTGGCGGGAGGGACGGGGTACATCCAACTGACCGGCCTGGCCAAGATCCTTGCGGCCCTGCTCATCAGCCCGGTCGCCGGCATGTTGGCAGGCTACCTGGTCATGCGGATCGTGTTGTGGGCGGCTCGCGACGCCGCTCCGCGAGTCAACAACGTCTTTCGTCGGGCGCAGGTGGCCACGGTGATCGGCCTGGCGTTGAGCCACGGCACGAACGACGCCCAGAAGACGATGGGAGTGATCTCGATGGGCCTGGTGGCCGCAGGCTACCTGGACAGCTTCCACGTCCCTATCTGGGTCATCGCCGTGAGTGCCGGGGCGATCGCCCTCGGCACGTCACTGGGCGGCTGGCGCCTCATCCGAACCCTGGGGGCCAGGATCATGCGCGTCCGGCCGGTGCACGCGTTCAGCTCTCAGGTGGCCGGCGCGGGCGTGATCCTCGGCGCGGCCCTCGTCGGCGGGCCCGTCAGCACGACGCAGGTGATGAGCTCGGCGATCATGGGTGTCGGCGCGGCCGAGCGCGTCAACAAGGTGCGCTGGCTCGTACTGCAGGAGATGATGACAGCCTGGCTGCTGACGATCCCTGTGACCGCCCTGCTGTCCGCCCTGGCCTACCTTCTTCTGTCGGCAGTGACCAGGGCGGGCTAGGACGCCCCCAGCGCCGAGGTGACGTAGGCCACGACCTCGGCTTCATAGCCGGGCCTCGGCTCGAACCAGCGGATGCGCGGATCGTCGGATCGAAACCAGTTGGATTGGTGCCGCACGAAGCGGCGCGTGGCCTGGCGGATCCGGGCGACGGCCTGTTCGAAGGCCATTTCGTCTTCAAGGTAGGCCGCCAGCTGTCGGTAGCCGATGGCGGACATCGACGGCAGGTCGCGTCCATATCCGCGGGCCAGCAGACGCCTGACCTCGTCGACAAAGCCGTCGGCCAGCATGCGGTCCAGCCGCGCGTCGAGCCGCGCGTACAGCTCGCTGCGGGGCAACCGCAGGCCGACGCGTACCGCCTCGAACGGCGCTGGGACTTGGATCGGTTGGTCGCGGCGCGGGCCCCCGCTCCACTCGACGACCTCCAGGGCCCGGACGACGCGACGCACGTTGCGATAGTCGATCCGGCCCGCCGCCTCCGGGTCGACCTCCGCCAGACGCCGGTGCAGCGCGGCGGCCCCGTTCTCGGCGGCGAAGCCCTCCCAGCGACGGCGAATCTCATCATCGGCGGGCTTTGGCGGAGGCGCCCAACCGTCCAGCACGGCCGTCATGTACTGCCCCGTGCCCCCGGCCAGGATCGGCAGGCTGCCGCTGCGCGAGATTCCATCCACGATCTCCAGCACGGCCTGGCGAAAGCGCCCGAGGCTCCAGACCTCGTCGGGATCGGCGACATCGATCAGGTGATGCGGGACGGCTGCCCGCTGGGTTGCTGTCGGCTTCGCGGTCCCGATGTCCATGCCTCGATACAGCAGGCGCGAGTCGACGGACACGATTTCCCCGCCCAAGGTCCGCCCGAGGTGAATGGCCAGCTCCGTCTTGCCGACGCCGGTCGGCCCGAGGAGGGCGACGACCTTGGCCATCATCGCAGCGACTCGTCGTCGGCGTCGACGACGTCGGGGAGATGCTCGATGCGGCTTGTGTCGCGGCGCGGGTCGCCTTCGATGCTGACCACGTCGATGCGCCAAGACGAATCGAGCCGGTCGTGGGCGGTCAGGTAGGCCAGGGCGGCGCGGCGCAGACGGCGGCGCTTGTCACGCGTCAGGCTGTCGACGGGCGCGCCGAACAGGCGGCTACGCCGCGTCTTGACCTCGACGAAGACGACCGTCTCCCCGTCGACCGCGACCAGGTCGATCTCGCCCTCGGCGTCTCTCCAATTGGCCTCGAGGATGTGGAGCCCTGCACCTTCGAGGAAGCGGCGCGCCCGGCGTTCCCCCCAACGGCCGACGTCGGCGCTGCTCACGTCACGCGGTCCAGCAGGCGCGCCCAGGCTCGCTGCAGCGGGGTCTCCTTCGGGTGGCTGCGCCGCTCCACCAGGTCGCGATAGCGGGCCTCGACCTGCACGGAGGTGCGCTCGATGTCGTAGCCTTCGGCCGAGCGACGCGCCTGGGCCGCCATCCGGCGACGCATCTCGCCGTCGATCACGATGTGGCTCAGCTTGGCGGTGAAGGCCGCCAGGTCGTCCTGGGCGACCAGGCCATTCTCCCCGTCGACGATGGTGTCGCTGACGCCGGGAGAGTCGATCCCCACCACCGGCAGGCCGGCGGCCAGGGCCTCGATGACCGACAGCGGGTGGACTTCGGTGCGTGAGGCGGTCACGAAAATGTCCGCCATCGCCAGGTAGCGAGGCACGTCGGTGTAGGGGACAAGGCCCGTGAACACCACGCGGTCCCCCACCCCGCTGTGTCGAGCGCGGTCCTCCAGGTTGTCCCGATCGGGTCCGTCGCCGACCAGCACCAACCACACACGTGGATCTGCGATCTGAACGCCGGCGGCGGCTCGAAGAAGGAAGTACAGGTTCTTCTCGCCGCCGAGGCGGCCAACGAAGATCAAGACAATGTCATCGGGGGCGATGCCCAGCGAGGCGCGGTCGATCGGTTCCGGCGATCGGAAGGGCGTCAGATCGACGCCGTTGGGGACCACATCGACGGGCGAATCGACGCCCATCTCGCGCAGGACCGTCGCCAGGCCCTGGGAGGGTGCGATGACCAGATCGACATCGCGGCAGAAGGCCGGCATGTAGGCCTGCAGGAAGGCCTGGCCCAATTGGTCGGGCAGGATCGGAAGGTAGACCTGTGCATACAGGTCATAGCGCGTGTGATGGGTGAAGACGATCGGGATGCCCAGCGGCCGCCCGTAGGCCAGGGCCAGGCGACCGCTCAGGAAGGGGTGGTGGACGTGCAACACGTCCATCGTCTGAAGCAGACGGCGGGCGACGCGCGTGTAGCGGAAGCCCAGAGTGTATCCGGTCGCCGCCAGCGGAACTCCCGGTGACCGAAGGACATGGGCTTCGTCGTCGACGATATCCTCGCGCCCGAAAGTGAAGACGAAGACGTCGTGGCCGGCTTGCTCCAGGACGCGTTTGTTCAGGCTGACGTAGTGAGTCACCCCGCTGACATGCGGTTTGTAGAGGTCAGCCATCATCCCGATGCGCATGGGTGCCCCGCCTCGAATCCTAGCCGTCGCCGGAGGGGTCGTCAAGCATCTCTGGCCTTTATCTGCGGCCCGACCTCCCTGTCCCCGGCGCCGCGATCGGAGGGTCGAGGGCAAGCGCAGAACGCCTCCGCGTCTCGAGACCTGCGCCCGCCAGGCGTGGAGCCTCCCCGCGACGGCGCAGGACGGTCCAACCTTCGGGCCGCCGTGCATCCCTGACGTCGACAGACCATCCACCTGGAATGAGGAGCCGATGAGTCTACGATGCCGCGGTGGGGACCAGCGGCTGGAGGCGGGGCTCGTTCAGGCCGTTCGGACGCCAGATTGCGGCCCGCGGGCTTGTTCAGACAGCCGGCCGCCACGACTGGGACCGTTGACATGGAAGGTCGTCCCACGATACAATCTATCGTTTAGGGGTCCCTCTCGAAGGAACCACCAGTCCATCTCCGAGACGTTCGACCTGGCACTCCGCGGAGACGTGGAGGAAGGAGGTACAGTCCGGCACACCTCGAAATGCATGTCCAATCCAACGAAGACTTGACAATTCAAGCTGAACGATCATCACGATCCCTGGAGGAGGGAGAAGACATGAAACGCACTTTCAGTCTGGTATCCCTGCTCGTTTTGGCGAGCATGGTCCTGGCCGCGTGCGGAACGCCGACAGCCGCGCCGACCACGCCACCGACGGCCGCCGGCCCTGAGCCGACGACGCCGCCGGAGCCAGCCGCGTTTGAATGCACCGACGCCATCGGCTGCGTCGACATCGCTCCGGGCGACCCGATTCACATCGCCTTCTGGGGTGTGCTCTCGGGTGCTGACGCCTCGCTGGGGACGGACTCCCAGTACGGCGTCGAGATCGCCATCGATGACGCGGGCGGAACGCTGCTCGGTCACGACGTCCAGCTGACGACTGAGGACGCCCTGTGCACCCCTGAGGGCGGCGCGACGGCGGCCCAGAAGCTGGCCGCCGACCCGACGATTGTGGCCCTGATCGGCTCGTCGTGCTCCGACGAAACCGTCGGCGGAATCGCGGCGCTGACTGCCGCTGGCCTGACGACGATTTCTCCCTCGAACACACGACCGGCCCTGACGGCGCCCGATCGCGGTCCTGACTACGCCGGCTACCTGCGAACCGCCCACAGCGATGCCTTCCAAGGCAAGACGGTGGCCGAGTTCGCCTACAACGTGCTCGGTGTGCGCAAGGCCGCCACGATCCATGACGGCAGCGCGTACGCGCAGGCCCTGCAGCAGGTGTTCGTCGACAACTTCAAGGCTCTGGGCGGCGAAGTCGTCGCACAGGAGGCCGTGAAGAAGGACGACACCGACATGCACACGGTCCTGACGACGATCGCCGCCGCAGCACCGGAGTTTCTCTACTACCCGATCTTCATCGCCGCCGGCGGCTACATCACCGCGCAGGCGAAGGAAGTCGCGGGGTTGGAGAACGTGACGCTGATGGGCTCCGACGGCATGTTCTCGCCCGACTTCCTGACAGCGGGCGGGGCGGCCACACAGGACATGTACCTGTCGAGCCCTGACTTCAGCCTGTTCCCGGCCGGCTACCAGACGTTCGTCGACAAGTACAAGGCCAAGTACGGGACGGCGCCGCTGAGCATCTTCCACGCCCATGCCTACGACGCCACCAACATCATCTTCGAGGCGATCAAGAAGGTCGCCGTCGTGGATGCCGACGGCACGGTCCACATCGGCCGCCAGGCGTTGCGCGATGCGATCTACGCCACGAAGGATTTCCAGGGAATCACCGGCACCCTGACCTGCAGTGAGAACGGCGACTGCGGTGCCCCGGTCATCGCGGTGTATCAGATCGTGAACTCCGATGCCGCGTCCTGGAATCCGGGAACGAATCCCAAGAAGGTGTATCCGTAGGCCATCAGGCACGCGACCGTGTGGGGATGAGCCGGGCAACCGCCCGACTCATCCCCTTCACGCGTCGGGGTACCTCCCATGCATACTAGCGCAACCGAGCGAATCACCGATTGGGCCGTCTGGGCCTTCTTGTGGGGGTTCCGGATCCTTGTTCTATTGATCGTCGTGGTCGGGACCATTCAGTCGTTGCGGTCCGGTCAGTACACTTCGGACCAGTGGATCGATTTCGTCGTGTTCGGGATTGCCCGGGGCAGCATTTACGCAGTGCTGGCGCTGGGCTACACGATGGTCTACGGCATTCTGCGAATGATCAACTTCGCCCACGGCGACGTCTTCATGGCCGGCGCGTTCGCCGGCTATTTTGTAGCCAACGGCTTCTCGCGCACCGGCTTCCTCGAACGGCAGCCCGTGGTTGCCTTGCTGATCGCCGTCTTGTTCGCCATGCTCGTTTCCACGACGATCGCCGTCGTCCTGGAGCGGATCGCCTATCGTCCGCTACGAGCGGCTCCCCGCCTGGTGCCCTTGATCAGCGCCCTCGGTGCCTCCTTCTTCATTGAATACAGCTTCCGCGGCTTCTTCGGCCCAGGCGTGTACGCCTATCCGGCGGTTGCGCCGCTGGCCGGCGAGTTCAACATCCTCGGCATCGGCGTTCTCAAAATGCAGGCCCTCGTCGTCGTTGCGGCCGTCATCATGATGGCCATCCTGTACACCATCGTGATGCGGACGAAGATCGGCAAGGCGATGCGTGCCGTCTCCGAGAACAAGGATGTGGCCCGTCTCATGGGGATCGACGTCGACCGCACCATCGTGGCCACCTTCGCCATCGGCGCCGCCATGGCCGGTGCCGGCGGCGTGTTGTTCGGGCTGATGTTCCATCAGGTGAACTTCCTGTCGGGGTTCGTCCCGGGCATCAAGGCCTTCGCCGCCGCCGTGTTGGGCGGCATCGGAAACGTCGTGGGGGCGATGGTGGGAGGCATGGTCCTGGGGGTCTTCGAATCGGTGGGGCCGGCGCTGTTCCTGGGGGGCGTCGGAATCATCAGGCCGTACCAGCTTCAGGACGCGATCGCCTACATCATGCTCGTGCTCGTCCTGCTCTTCCGTCCGTCCGGGATCCTGGGTGAGCGACTGAGCACCAAGAAAGCCTAGATAGGAATCGCGAAATGACCATGACGACAGCAGACAGGCGATGGAGGATCAGCGACTCCATCCGGATCGGACTGGTCGGTGGCATCTTCGCCGTCTACCTATGCCTCATCGGGATCGTGGAGGCCCTCGGCGACCGGAGCGTCATCGAGAAGCTCGTCAGTGTCGGCCAAACCCTGCTTCTCCTGACCGCCTTTGGGACCGGTTACTTTGCCGCTCAGCAGGCCCTGGCGGCTGGTGCGAGCCGGAAGACCGTCACGTCGCTGTTGGCCAGCCTCCTGGCCGGCCTGGGGACCGGCCTGCTCTTGGGGCTGCTCGTGCTCCTCGGGTATCTGGTCAATGTGCGAGCGGTCTTCATCAATGTCTCTCCGGCCCTGCTCGACTCGTTGACGCTTGGATTGGGCATCAGCGGGGTCTGGCTGCCGGTCGCCGTGATGGCCTTCGTCGGCCTGATGGGAGGCGTCGTTCGGGCGCTTCCAGCGTCCGTCCGGAGTCCCCTCATCGTTGGGTTGGGCGCCGTCGTCTTGGGGGGGTTGTTCTCCGGCCTGGTGCGGCCCCCGATGATCGCCCTGAAGGGGACGCCGGAGAAGGTGGCTCGCTTTCTGATGGGACCCACGGGGTTGACCCCCTGGGGTGCCGTAATCGTCTTCGCCGTCGTGGCGGCGATCGACATCACGATCTTTCAAGCCAGTTCGCCCGTCCGAAAAAGCTACCGGGAACTGCCACCCAACCGAAGGAAGATCGCACGCGGAACGTTGCTGGTGCTGGCGATTCTGATGGCCATCGTGCTGCCCAGAGGTTCCGGACCTTTCATCGCGCAGGTGGTTGTCTTGATCTGTCTGAGCGCTTTGATGGGCTTGGGGATGAACATCACCCTCGGGTTCGCCGGGCTGCTGGACCTAGGATTCGTGGCCTTCTTCGCCGTGGGCGCCTATACCGTGGGCATGCTCACCTCGTATGGGGAGTTCGGGCTCGCTCACCTTCCTTTCTGGGTGGTCCTACCGATTGCCGTCCTCGTCGCCATGTTGACGGGAGCCTTTCTCGGCCTGCCCGTCCTCGGCATTCGCGGCGACTACCTGGCCATCGCCACCCTGGGATTTGGTGAGGTTGTGCGACTCCTGGCCGGTTCCGACTTCCTGGCGCCATGGCTGGGCGGCCCTCAAGGAGTCATCGGGATCCAGAAGCCATGTCTCGGCTGGCTGGGCCCCTTCGTGGGGACGGACGTCCCACGCGTGTGTCACGGAATCGAGCTGGGAGGCCCCAAGGAGATCTACTACCTCGCGCTGATCTGTGTCCTCATCGTCGCCCTGGTGGCCATCCGCCTGCGCGACTCGCGCCTGGGCCGGGCGTGGATGGCGATTCGGGAAGACGAGGACGTCGCCCAGGGGCTCGGGGTCAACTTGATCCAAACAAAACTGATGGCCTACGTCCTGGGGGCTTCCTTCGCCGGCCTGAGCGGCGCGATCTTCGCCGTGCTGGTGGGCTCGATTTTTGCCAGCAGCATGCAGTTGCTGGTTTCCATCAACGTGGTCGCCATCGTGGTGGTCGGCGGCATGGGGAGCATCCCGGGCGTGATCGTCGGCTCCCTGGCGTTGATCGGTCTGCCGGAAGCGTTCCGAGAGTTCTCCGCGTATCGCCTGCTCTTCTACGGGGCGGCGCTGATCGTGGTGATGATCGCCAGGCCGGCCGGATTATGGCCCTCGGTCATCACCAAGCGCGAACTGCATGTGGATCTCGACGACGAGACCGACCCGGCCGCCTCCCCGTCAGCGGCGTCGGAATAGGAGGCCGCCGTGGCGATCCTGAAGGCCGAGAAGGTCACCAAGCAGTTCGGCGGCCTGGTGGCCGTCCACAACCTCGATTTCGAGATCGAAGAGCATGCGATCGCCAGCATCATTGGTCCCAACGGCGCCGGCAAGACGACTTTCTTCAACTGCATCACCGGTTTCGAGAAGGCGAACAACGGTCAGATTCTGTTCGGCGGAACCCCGATCCAGGCCCTGCGCCCGGACCAGATCTCGCACCTGGGAATCTCCCGCACCTACCAGAACATTCGACTGTTCGGCGAGATGACGGCGCTCGAGAATATCCTCGTGGGGCAACACCAGAACATGCACGCCTCCTGGTACGCTTCGGTCGCCGGGACTCCCGGCGTGCGCCGGGAGGAGCGCGAGGCCCTCGAAGAGGCCCAGCGGTTGCTGCAGTTCGTCGACCTGGGTGGTCAAGGGGATCTGCTTGCCAGGAATCTCCCTTACGGAGGGCAGCGGCGGCTCGAGATCGCCCGCGCCCTCGGCTCCAAGCCTTCGCTTCTCCTGCTCGATGAACCGACGGCCGGAATGAACCCGCGCGAGACCGAGAGCATGATGCACTTCATCCGCCGCCTGCGTGATGAACTCAGGATCACGATCCTGCTGATCGAACATCAGATGCGGGTCGTGATGGGCATCTCGGAGAAGGTCACCGTCCTCGACTACGGCGAGAAGATCGCCGAGGGAACGACCAAGGAGATCCAGAACAACGAGCGAGTCATCGAAGCGTATCTCGGCAGGGGCAGCACCCGGACGGCCACCGCTCGCCCCGCCGCTTCCGTGCCGTCTCCGTCGGGCGGGTGACATCCCATGGCGATGCTTGAGGTCGACGACGTCCATACCTACTACGGCCATATCCATGCCCTGCATGGGATCTCGCTCAACGTCGAGGAAGGCGAGATCGTCACCTTGATCGGGGCGAACGGTGCCGGCAAGAGCACGACTCTCAAGACCATCAGCGGCCTGCTCCGGCCTCGTCAGGGCACGGTCCGCTTGAAAGGCGCCGATCTGATAGCCTACCCTGCCCATGAAATCACGGCCCTCGGCGTGGTTCAGGTACCGGAAGGGAGAGGCGTCTTCGCTCGCATGACCGTAACCGAAAACTTGGAGATGGGAGCCTTCACCCTCAGCGACAAGGACCGCCTGCAAAGCGCCTTCGACCGGGTGTTTCAGCTCTTCCCCCGTCTTAAGGAACGCCGGAACCAGGTGGCGGGGACGCTGAGCGGCGGCGAACAACAGATGCTGGCCACGGGCCGAGCCTTGATGGCGAATCCGAAGGTGCTCCTGCTGGACGAGCCCTCGATGGGCCTGGCGCCGATTCTCGTCGAGGACATCTTCGACACCATCCAGCGGATCAACACGGAAGGGATGACGATCCTGCTCGTCGAGCAGAACGCCCAGATGGCGCTCCAGATCGCTCACCGCGGCTACGTTATCCAGACGGGTCAGATCGTCCTGACCGATACGGCCGAGAACCTCCGCGCCAACCAGATGGTCCAGCGGGCGTACCTGGGCATCGACTGAGCTGGTCGTCGGCAGACGATCCCCAACGCCCGGCTCGGTAAGCGCCGCACCGGGCGTCACCACTCCTGGCCCGCGCGCCGAATGTCGAATCCCTTGAGCGCTGTAGGTAGGCAGCAGGAACACGACCGCTGGGGAAAGACAAAGACCATGAAGGCGCCGGCCCACCCGTTGTGGCGGACACCCGCCCCATGGCTGTCAGTCCTGATCTTCGCCGCACTCAGCTCCTGCAGCCGCGCCCCAATGGAGTCACCTGCCGGCGTGGGAAGCACGCGGTCATCGGGCCGGGACGGGGTGACGGAGGTCTTCGTTCCGTCGGGGACCTTTCTCATGGGCAGTGAAGTCGGTTTGATGGACGAGCAGCCGGCGCATTCGGTCTACCTGGACCCCTTCTGGATCGACCGAACGGAAGCGACGAATGCCATGTACCGCAGATGCGTGGAAGCCGGCGCGTGCCCGTCTCCGAGCGCGTCGACCTATTACGACGATCCCAGTTTCTCCGATCACCCCGTTGTCTTCGTCTCGTGGACGGATGCTCGGACCTATTGCCAATGGGTCGGTCGGCGCCTCCCGACGGAGGCCGAATGGGAGAAAGCCGCCAGCTGGGACCCAGTGACGAATCACCATCGGATCTACCCCTGGGGCGATACGTTCGACTGCTCGAAGGGCAACTTCGACGATGAAGTTCGTCTCGACGATTTCGCGGTTCCAGGGGGGCCCCAATGCGATGGGTATGCCGGGTCCGCGCCTGTCGGCAGCTATCCCCTTGGAGCCAGCCCCTACGGCGCCCTCGACATGGCCGGGAATGTCTGGGAGTGGGTCAACGATGCCTTCCTTGAGACCGACCCCTATGGCGGGACGACCCAGAATTACTACGCGGTCTCGCCTCCTTCGAATCCGCCCGGCGTAGACCCCTCCACCACCGAGTACCGTGTCCTGCGGGGCGGGTCATGGAACTACAACATCGGGCTCGGCCGTTCCGCCTATCGACTGTGGTTTGGCCTGGACGATTCCTACGATGGCGTCGGCTTCCGCTGCGCAGCGTCGCCCTGATCACGTGGCGATCGTCGCCGAGGGCCGCGTACCGGGTGCAGCCATCCCGGCTGGCGGGGAGGACGAGGGGTGGCATTGCCAAGCCGCTCCGAGTTGCCGCGCTCGTCTTGACGAAGGACTGGACCCGGGCCGCTGGCGGTGCCCCCCATGAACCTCCGCGTTCTCACAGCTGACGACGTTCGCCGCGCCTTGCCCATGGCAACGGCGATTGCCGCCATGAAAGAGGCCTACCGGCAGTTCTCCTCCAGCGAGGCGGACGTCCCTCTCCGCTCGCGGCTGGAGGCCCAGGACGGAGTGACCCTGGTGATGCCGGCTTTCCTGCATCGCACCGGTGAGATGGCGGTCAAGATCGTCTCGGTCTTCTCCGGCAACACCGCCCGCGGACTGCCGACCATCCATGCCCTCGTGGTCGCTGTCGACAACCAGACGGGCGCTCCCATGGCGCTGCTGGAGGGTGCGGCCCTGACGGCGATCCGAACCGGCGCCGCCTCGGGAGCTGCTACCGACACTCTGGCGCGGCCCGAGAGCCGGGCCCTGGCGGTCTTCGGCAGCGGAGTCCAGGCGCGCACACAGATCGAGGCCGTGTGCACGGTGCGGCCCATCGAACAGGTGCGCATCTTCAGCCTCGACCCGCCCGGCGCGCAGCTCCT
>DATIFK010000118.1:0-17463 GCA_035455265.1 Anaerolineales bacterium | reverse complement strand
GCAGGAGAAGGGATGGCCCTACAGCGCCTTGCTCCTTCTGGCGTTGCTGGGGACGTTCATCGTCGGCCTCGTCTTCGGCCCCGACAGCGCCATCCTGACGGCGCTCTTCAACGACGTTCAACAACCGGTGGAAGCCAGCCTAGTGGCGCTGCTCGCCGTCACGCTGACCGTCGCCGCATTCCGCCTGGTGGCGCGGCGCCGCAACGCTTCCAGCATCGTTTTCGCCGCCAGCGCTCTGGTCGTACTGTTGGGAACCGGCCCATGGCTGATCGGCGGCGAAGGCTCGTGGTTCCAGACGATGGGCGCGTTACGCGCCTGGTGGTCGCAGGTATGGGCGGCCGGCGCGGCCCGCGGGTTGCTGCTGGGAGTCGCCCTGGGCGCGACGGTGACGGGGCTGCGCGTTCTTCTCGGCTCGGATCGGCCGTACGGGGACTGAGCCATGGAGGAGATCCGATGCCCCATGTGCAGGACCCCCAACCCGGCCGATGCCGAGACGTGCAAGCTGTGCGGCGCGCGCCTCAAGCCGACCGGGCGCCTGGGCACGCCGTCCGAGGAACCCGATTCCGAGATGCGCCTGCCGGCGACGGCCGAACTTCCGCCGTGGCTGGCCCGTTTGCGCAAGGATGTGACGGGCCGCGGCGTCATCCCTCCGGAACCGCCCGATAAGGAAGAGGCCCCTCCCGAGGAAGAAGAAGCATCGCCCTCGTCCGAAGAGAGTCCCGAATGGCTGGGAGGGATGCGTCCGGCCGACTCAGAAGAAGAGGGACCCCCCGAGGGCGAAGTTCCCGCCTGGCTGGCCGAGCAGGCGCCTGCCGCGCCGCCGTCAGAAGCTGCACCGGCGGCGGACGAAGCGGGCCCGGTTCCGGATTGGCTGGCGAGAATCCGCGCGAAGGCACAGGCCGAGGGTCGGGCCGAAGCCCCGGCCGAGGAGGTGCCTGCCGCGGAACCGGCTGCCTTGCAGACTCCTTCCATGCCGCCGGTGGAACCTGAGGCTCCGGTGCCGCAGGAATCCGCGGCCGAGCCGACGCTCGGATTGCCGGACTGGCTGCTCGGTGCACCTCCCGAAGCTGCGACCAAGACCGAAGGTCCCGTTCCAGCTGAACCCTCCTGGCTGAAAGAAGCCGGGCGCGAGACGGGCGGCGAGCTGCCGCATGTACCGGCCCTGCTCATGGATGGGTCGGCGCCTGCGCCGGTTGGCGACGCGGACATCGGGCCGATCTCGGTAGACGTGCCGGATTGGATGACGGATCTCCAGGCGCCGGCTGAGGCTCCGCCGCCCGACGTGCGGCCGAACCTGGCGCCGGCGACATTGCCAGCCTGGCTCGAAGCGATGCGTCCAGTCGAGACGTTCCGGTCCGTTGTCGAGATCGAGCCGGAAGAAGACCAGACCGTCGAGGCCGCTGGGCCTCTCGCCGGGCTGCGCGGCGTGTTGCTGGCCGAACCGGTGATGGCCATGCCGCGCACGCCGTCGGTCGGCGGCGGGCGGCTCGAAGTGACCGAGCGGCAATTCGCCCAAGCCGAGTTGTTGCACCGCCTGGTCGAGGAAGAACAGCGTGAGGCGAAGGTTCGGCCGCAGCCGAAGCCCAGGCCTCCGCTCCTTCGCTGGCTCGTCACCATCGTTCTGTTTGTCGCCGCAGCCGTCCCCACCTTCGCCGGTGGGCCGGCCTTTCCCTTGCCGCGGCTGCAACCGCGCGAGCTTGACGTGCTGGCGTCCATCGTGGACAACGCGCCCGTCGGACAGCCGGTGCTGGTCGTGTTCGATTACGAAGCCGGCTACGCCGGCGAGTTGGAGGCGGTGGCCAGCCCGCTCATCGACCATGTCCTGAGCCGCGGCCTCAAGCTGGCGACCCTGTCGACACGTCCCACCGGCCCGCCGCTGGCCGAGCGCCTGGTGGCGCAGGTGGCGGCCCGCCACGGGGCGGTGCGCAGCCTGGACTTCGTCCATCTGGGATATCTATCGGGCGGCCCGACCGCCGTCCAGTTGTTCGCGGCTGCGCCGACGCAGGCCGTCTTCCGCGGCTACCTCGGCCCTGGCGGCTCACCGTGGCTCGAACCCATGTTGCTGAACGTCCACAGCCTAAGCGATTTTGGCATGGTGATCGTGGTGACGACGGGCACCGAGATCGCCCGCACCTGGGCCGAGCAAACTCAGGCCTGGCTCGGAGGCCGTCCGCTGGTCATGGTTCTCAGCGCCGGGGCCGAGCCGCTCGTCCGCCCCTACTATGAATCCCTCCAGCCAAAGGTGCAGGGGATCCTCTCCGGGTTGCCGGCGGCGGTTTCGTACGAACTGCGCCTGGGCCAGGTCGGCCCGGCAGCTTCGCGTTGGAACGCGTTCGGTCTGAGCCTGATGCTCGTGGAAGTCTTCCTGGTCGCCGGGTTGCTGTACGGCCTGGTGGTGTGGATCGTGCAGGGCCGGAAGGCGTGATCCAACCATGACGGACGCGGCCCTGCTCGAGCTTCTGGGAACAGCCGTGGCGGCGCTGCTGACCATCATGGTCCTCAGCTACGCCATCGGAGACAACGCCTTCTTCCGCCTGGCGGCGTACCTGTTCATTGGAGTCGCCGCCGGGTACGCCGGCGCCGTCGCCTGGCACGACGTGCTCGAACCGCGCCTGGTCGCGCCGCTGATCGCCGCCGGGCCGGCCATCCTCCAGGATTCCACTCAGTTGACGCAGGTCGTGGCGCCCATCCTGCTCGTGGTTCTGCTCCTGTCGAAGGTGGCGCCGACGATGGGCCGGCTGGGCGGGCTTCCGGTGGCGCTCATGGTGGGAGTCGGCGCCGGGGTCGTTGTCGGGGGAGCCATCACCGGGACGCTGCTGCCGCAAACCGTGGCGGCGATGGACAGCCTCAACCCGGCCGTCGTGGCGCCTCAAACGGGCGAGACGGGCGTGGAGCGATTGGTCAACGTCGTGATCGTTCTGTTGGGCACCGTGAGCACGCTCTCCTACTTTCGCCTGACGGGACGGCGCGACCAACCCGACGCCTCACGCTACAGCATGCGGCCGGTGCGGACACCGGTCGGGACGATCTCCATCCCCTCGCCGATCCTTCCCTTCATCGGTGAGATGTTCATCGCGCTCACCTTCGGGGTCATGTTCGCCGGCGCGCTGGCGGCTGTGGTCGTCGTCCTGGTGGAGCGTTTGCAGTTCCTGGGCGGAGCCGTGAACGTCATCCTCGGCACCGTGATGCCCGCGCCATGAGCACCGTCCTGGAAGCGGACACCCTGTTGGCCATCGACGTCGGCAGCGTCAACACGCGCGCCAGCCTGTTCGACGTCGTCGACGGCCGGTATCGCCTCGTCGCCACCGGCCGGGCGGCGTCCACCGCCGGCGTTCCCCTCGCAGACGTAAGTGAGGGCGTGCGCGCCGCGGTGGAACAGGTGCAAACCGTCACCGGCCGCAAGTTGATCGACGAAGCGGAAAGTCTCATCATGCCGGCCACCCCGGGCGGCGCAGGCGTCGACGTGTTCGTCGCCACGACCTCGGCCGGTCCTCCGGCGCGCACCTTGCTCGTCGGGCTGATGCCCGGGATCTCCGTGGAGAGCGCCCGCAGGCTGGCCGCCTCCTGCTACCTGGACATCGCCGGCGAACTCGGCTTGATGGACCGGAGGCGCGAGGACGAGAAGCTCGACACGATCGTTCAGTCCAAACCCGACCTGGTCCTGGTCGTCGGTGGCACCGACGGCGGGGCTTCCCAATCGATGCTCCGTCTGGTCGACCTGGTCGGTTCCGGGCTCGGCCTGCTGCCCGAAGAGATGTTGCCCCGGGTGGTGTACGCCGGCAACCAGAAGCTGGTGCCGGAGGTGTCGACGCGACTGGGCGAACGTTTCACCGTCACGGCGGTGCCCAACATCCGCCCCGCCATCGATCAGGAGGAACTGGCCGCCGCCCGCCAACGCCTGGCGGAGGTGATCCACGACGTCCGTTCCTCGCACATCTCCGGATTCGAGGAGCTGCGCCAGTGGTCGGGCGGGAACTTGATGAACACGGCCGACGCCTTCGGCCGCATCGTGCGCTATCTGAGCCAGGTGTACGACCCGGGCAAGGGCGTCCTCGGCATCGACCTGGGGTCCGCGCATACCACGATCGCCGCCGCCTTCGCCGGAGATCTGCGTTTGTTCGTGCGCTCGGATCTGGGGCAGGGCTCGGCCCTGCCGGGCGTCCTGCGCCACGGCACGTTAGCGGATATCCAGCGCTGGCTGCCGGTCGAGGTCGCCGAATCGCGTTTGCGAGACTACATCTTCAACAAGGCCCTCCATCCCGGCATCGTGCCGGCCGGGACGGAGGAGCTCCATATCGAATACGCGCTGGCGCGGCAGGTGGCCCGGACGGCGCTGGAGCTGGCACGGTCCGATTGGCCGCGCGGCAAGGACTCTGCCTCCCATCCGCTGCTGCCCCCGATGGAGCCGGTCCTGGCGAGTGGGGGTGTCCTGGCACGGGCGCCGCGGCCGGGCTATTCGGCACTGGTTCTGCTCGATGCCGTCCAGCCGACGGGGATCGCCACCCTCGTGCTCGATCCATACAACCTGACGCCCGGTCTGGGCGTCGCTGCCGGCCCGATGCCGATGGCCGCCGTCCACGCTCTCGACTCGGGCAGTTTCGTCAGCCTGGGGACGGTGGTCTCGCCCGTCGGGCGCGCTCGCCCCGGTCGTCCCGTCCTTCGGTTGAAGCTCGAGCGCGAACACGGGGAGACGACCGAGGGGGAGATCCGCCACGGCCAACTGGCTGTGCTGCCGCTGCGGCAGGGTGAAGCGGGCAAGCTCACGCTTCGGCCGGAACGGGGATTCGACGTCGGTTTCGGCGCTCCCGGCAAGGCCGGGGCGCTGCGGGTGACGGGTGGGGCGGTGGGCCTCATCATCGACGCGCGCGGCCGGCCCCTTCTGGGGCCGCGTGACTCCGGCCGGGCACGCGACTTGAACCAGAAGTGGCTGTGGGACATCGGGGCGATGGAATGACCCTGGCACCGGACTTGCATCTGGGGGACCGCTGAGTCATGAGTCAGGAGACCATGCTTCCGATTACGCATGTCATCCCCCTGACCACGGTCCGCCGTGAGGCGTCCTTGCCGGCTGCCGGCACCGTCACGGCCAGGGTCAACGAGAAGGTTCAGGCAGGCGACGTCCTGGCTCAGGCCGAGCCGCCCGCTCGCCACTACTTGCTGGATATGCCCCGCGCGCTGGGTATCCCCGAGAAGGACGCCTCCCGCCACTTGCGGCGCCAGCCCGGCGAGCGTGTGGACAGCGGCGACATCCTGGCCGGCCCGGTCGGCCTTGGCCGCCGGACGCTGCGTGCGCCCGCCGCCGGCCAGGTCGTCGGCGTCGACGCGGGCCGCATTCTGTTCGAAGCCCACGGCGACACCGTTTCGCTCAAAGCGGGGTACGCCGGCATCGTCGTCGCCACCGACGGCGTGCAGAGCGTCACGCTGGAGGCGACGGCGGCGCTGATCCAGGCGGTGTGGGGGAACGGCCGCCAGGATCACGGAGTCTTGCGGGTGGCCGGAGGCGGCGCCACCGAGCGGCTGCGGACCGAGGATTTCGACATCAATCTCCGCGGCGCCGTCCTTGTGGCCGGGATCTGCGTCCACACGGCCCCGCTGCATCAGGCGACGGAGCTGTCGTGCCGCGGTCTGATCCTGGGCGGATTGGCCTCCGATCTCATTCCGGTCGTGCGCCGTCTGCCCTATCCCGTGCTGGTCATCGAAGGCTTCGGGGATGTGCCGATGAACTCGGCCGCGTATGCCCTGCTGAGCGGCAATGCCGGGCGCGAGGCTTCTCTCGACGGGCGCGTCGGTGGCCTGTACAGCACCCAGCGCCCCGAAGTCATCATCCCTCAGACCACCAACCGGCAGGTATCCCTGCCGGACGAAGTCGTTCCGCTGCAACCGGGCGTGCGCGTGCGCGCCGTCCAGGCCCCGTACCAGGGGTTGGTCGGCGTCGTGCGGGAAGTCCTGATGCGGGCGGTCGCGTATCCCAGCGGCATCCTGGCGCGCAGTGCCCGAGTGGACCTGGAAGGCCTGGGGCCGGTCAACGTGCCCCTGGCCAACCTCGAGATCCTTCAGTAGAAGGCCGGCTCGGGGATCGAGTCGCGAGGAGAAGAGACGATGGCTGAAGACTTTGAGATCGGCGGTCCTCCACCCGAAGAGTCCTCGAACCGGACGTTCGTCATGGCTGCCGCGGGCATCGGGGGTCTGCTCGTCCTGAGCATGATCTGCCTGGCGGTGTACGCGCTGATCCTGGCGCCGCGCCAGCGGCAGGCGGCCGTCAATCGGGCGACCGAGATCGCTCTGGAGAACACCCAGGTGGCGCAGGCGATCACGCAAACGGCGGGGGCGCTCTTCCCGTCGGCGACCTCGCCGGCGACCCATACCGCAACGCCTTCGCCGACCGCCACCCGTACACCGACGCCCGTTGTCGTGGTGCCTAGCGCCACCCCGACGGGCACGGCCGCGACCCTCGATCCGGCCGCCGTCACGGCGGCCTTCCTGGCGACACAGCGCGCGCTGACTCCGTCACCGACGGTGACGGCGCTGCCTACCACCGGGTTCGCCGATGAGGGTGGCTTCCCCATGCTGATCGCCCTGGGCGCCGTTCTCATTCTGGTGGCTATCGTCGCCCGCGGAATGCGCATGCGGCCGGCCAGCTGAGACGCGCCGCGCGCCTCAAGGGACGTGACGTTCGGCAGGGCCGGCCAACCGGCCCTGCCGTCGCGTCCGGGGGGAGTGGCATTCCCGATCGCGCGTGCTATCATCCAGCCATCGTCCGTCGCCCCATTGACGTGTGGAACACGAGAGCCTGACAACATGCCCGCCACCACGGAATGGCCCCTCCCGTTTCCGACCCTTTCCAAGCGCGTGCTCGGCGACCTGGCGGCGGGCGAGTGTGCCGCCGTGCGCGGCCTGAGCAACACCGGGAAGTCTTCCCTGATGCGCTCCTTGGCGGGCGATCCCTCCGAGACGCTGTTCCGACGGCAGGTCGCCCGGCCCATCACGCTGGTGTATGTCGACTGCAACCGCGCCGTCGCCATCAGCGCCCAGGCGTTCTACGAGGTCGTGCTGCGGTCCATCCTCGAGCGTCTGGTGACCGAGACCTCGCCCGAATTGGCGGCGGCGCTGCGCAGCCACCACCAGGCGGTGACGGAAGCTTCGACGTCGTTCACGGCTTCGCTGGCTTTCAATCTGGCCCTGACCGAGGTCTGTGAGAGGCTTGGGAGCGCGCTGGGATTGCTGCTCGATGAGTTCGACGAGGTCTACGCCGCCCTCGAGGACCGTGCCTTGCTGAATCTGCGGGCGCTGCGCGATCGATTCAGCGACCGCCTGAGCTTCGTCACGGCGACGCTGCGGGGGCTGGAGGAGCTGCGCGGCCGCGACGTCGAGGACGAGTTCGCCGAGATGTTCGCCCGCTCGACGTACACCATGCCTCCGCTGGAGGAAGCCGACGCCGGCCACCTGCTGGAGGCCGTCGCCGGCGATGCGCTGGATGCCGAGGCGCGGCGCCTGTGCCTCGAGCAGGCGGGGGGTCACCCGGGCCTGCTGGTAGCGGTGGCCCAGGCGTTGATGGAGGCGCCGGCGGTTCGCGGCGACGAAGCGCGCCAGCGCATCCGCGGCCATCCGGCCCCGCGGGCGGAGTGCCTCAAGATCTGGGGCCAGCTGCAAGACGAGGAGCAGGTCGCGCTCACGTCGCTGGCGAGCGACGAGTCCGCCGGTCTATCTCCCCAACAGCGGCGGCGCCTGGAAACGCTGGGGATCGTGCACAACGGGAAGATCTTTTCGCCGCTGCTGGCAGACTTCGCCGTGCGGCGCCAGCACGGAGCGGGGGCCGTGCGGCGCGGCGTCGAGATCGACACCGACTCGGGCGACGTCTGGGTCGATGGCCTGCGTGTGCCGGTGCTGACCGACCTCGAGTACCGGCTGCTCGAGACGCTCAACTCCCGGCGCGACAAGCTGACCGACAAGTACCAGATCGTGACGGCGGTCTGGGGGGAGAAGTACCTCGGGGAAGTGGACGACGCCCGGGTCGAGAAGCTGGTCAGCCGTTTGCGCAGCAAGATCGAGGCCGATCCCGCCGACCCTCGCTACCTGCTGACCCAGCGCGGCCGCGGCTACAAGCTGCTGTCGGCCCCGCTGCCCGACGCGGCCGAGGCCTAGCTTCCCGCCGCCAGCTGCCAGCCTACAGCCACCAACCTGCAGGATCGGCTACCCGTTCCCAATCGCCAGTTTTCAGTCCTTGCACGACTGGCAACTGGAAACTGGAAGCTGGAAGCTGGGAGCAGGGAGCCGGCAGCTGGAGGCTGGTGACTTGCGCTACGTCTTGCTTTCCGCCACCGCCCGCCCGTGGGCGACCAGGGCTTCCACCATCGCCGGATCGCGCGCTTCCGCATAGACGCGGAGCACGGGTTCCGTCCCCGAGGGGCGGATCAGCAGCCAGGAATCATCTTCGAGCAGATACTTGACGCCGTCCAGTGGGTTGACGCGCGCCACGCGAACTCCCCCGATGGCCACCGGTGCTTCCTGCAGCAGACGATCGACCATGCGCGCCTTCGAGATGGGAGCCGACAGGCGCAAGTCGACGCGTTCGTAGTGCGCCGGGCCGGCGCGGGCCAGCAGGTCGTCCACCAGCGCCTGCAGCGGCGCCCCCAGGACCGCCACCATCTCGACCAGCAGCAACCCCATCAGGATGCCGTCGCCCTCGGGAATGTGCCCCTGGAAGGACATGCCGCCTGATTCTTCGCCGCCCAGCAAAGCCTCGCCGCGCAGCATGTACTCGGCGATATGGTTGAAGCCGACGGGAGTCTCGACGACCTCCAGGCCGTAGCTGGCCGCCAGGCGGTTGAGCATCTGGGTGGTCGATACCGTCTTGATGACCTTGCCCTTCCAACCGCGGGTCTCGACGAGGTAGCGCAGCGCCAGGCCCAGAATGCGGTGCGGGTCGACGAAGCGGCCGCGTCCGTCCATGGCGCCGATGCGGTCGCCGTCACCATCCGTCGCCAGCCCGAGATCGCCGCGGCCGTCCGACAGCGCCGTGTTCAGCGCCTCCAGGTAGCGGGCGATCGGCTCCGGGTGGATCCCGCCGAAACCCGGGTTCATCTCGCCTCGAATTTCGACGACCTGGCAGCCCGTACCTTCGAGCATCTTGGCGATCAGCCCGCGGCCGGAGCCGTGCATCGAGTCGATCACGACCCGCTGCGGCCGGCGGGCGATGGCGTCGAAGTCGATCAGGCGCCGCAGGTGGTCCTCGTAAGCCGGTGAGGGGTCAAAGCGCTGGATGAGGCCTTCCTGGCGCGCCCGGTCCAGGTCCATCAGATTCGGGCCGCGGGCGCGGCTCTCATTGTCCGTGATGTAGACCTCGACGCGGCGGCATTGTTCCGGCGTGGCCGAACCGGCGTAGGCGGCCTTGAGCTTGAGCCCGTTGTAGCGTGGGGCGTTGTGCGAGGCGGTGATCATCAGGCCGGCGATGGCGCCGCGCTGCAGGACGGCGTGTGACAGGGTCGGGGTGGGGACGTCGGCCGTGGTCAGGTGCACGCAGAAGCCGTTGGCGGCCAGCACGCGCGCCGCCTCGACGGCGTAACGGTCGGACAGGAAGCGCGTGTCGAACCCGACGACCATGGTGCGCGGATCGGGCGAGGCCGTGGATGTCAGGCTGCCGTTGAACCACTCCTTCGACGCCACCGCGTCCGCCACCGCTTGCGTGACGAGGCGCAGATTGTCGAAGGTGAACGTGTCGGAGATGACGCCGCGCCAGCCGTCGGTGCCGAAGTGGATCGCCATTCGCTGAGAACCTCAGGTGGGAACGTCGCGGATTGTAACATGCACGGTCCACGCGCCACTCAAAGGGCCGGCGCCATTGGGCAGCGAACCACGGTCCGTATACCCCGCCTGTATCCCATTCGTATCCATGACCGTTGGGCAAGCCCGGAACGGTTCTAGACAATACAGGTATGACCTGCGCCATCCTTGGAGGTGGCGCGCGCTGCTCGCGGGCCCGGTCGCCGGCCGCGCAGGACGAATTCGAAGGGGTGGAGGTTTCGATGGTGAGAACGCTCGAACTGCGGGACGTACGTATGTTCGCGACCGCGATCGATCTGCCGGAGGAGGCGCGTCAGGAGTTGGTGTCGCTCTTGAATCAACAGCTGGCCGACAGCCTGGATCTGTACAGCCAGGCCAAACACGCCCACTGGAACGTCAAGGGAATGAACTTCTTCCAGTTGCACAAGCTCTTTGACGAGCTCGCCGAGATGTTGGAGGAGTTCGTCGACGTGATCGCCGAGCGGGCGACGGCTCTGGGCGGAACGGCTCTCGGCACCATTCGCATGGCGTCCGTCGCCTCGAGCCTGCCGGACATGCCGCCCGAGGTGTTCGAAGAGAAGGACGTCCTGCAGGCGGTGATCGAGCGCGTGGCGGCCTACGCCGCCTCAGCCCGCCACGCGATCGAGCGGGCCGAGCAGCTCGACGACATGGCCACCAACGACCTCTTCATTGACGTCACCCGCGGCGCCGACAAGTTCCTGTACCTGCTCGAATCGCATGTCCAGGGATAACTCGCAACCGGCCATCCAGCCGGATGAGGACTGTGAAGCATGCGGAACATGACCCATGGCATGAATACAGAGATCCAGCAGTGCATCCAGGCCTGTTCAGAGTGCCACCGCGTTTGTCTGGAAGAGGCGGTACATCATTGCCTGGAGTTGGGCGGGAAGCACACCGAGCCCGCTCACTTCCGATTGATGCTGACGTGCGCGGCGATGTGCCAGACAACCGCTGACGTTCTGTCCATCGGCATGGACGGAAACGAGTCGATATGCGGCGTATGCGCGGACGTCTGCGATGCTTGTGCGTACAGTTGCGAGGCCCTGGGAGATATGGAAGCTTGCGTTGAGGCCTGCCGGCGTTGTGCGGACTCGTGCCGCAGCATGGCAGGCTGAGACGGAACCTAGCTGGCGTAGCGAAGGCCGACGATCAGATCCGCTACGTTGGTCCCGGTGGGCCCGGTGCGCAGGAGCGCGCCGGCCGAGTCGAGGGCCGGATAGGAGTCGTGCGCCTGGAGGGCGGCCTCTGGATCGATGCCGCGCCTGCGGATCTCAGCAGCGGTCATGCCGGTGACGATCGCGCCCGCCGCATCGGTCGGCCCATCGAGGCCATCGGTGGCGAAGGCCATCCAGGCGATGTCCCGCTGGCCTTCGAGGTCAAGTGCCGCTTGAAGGGCCAGTTCCTGATTGCGCCCGCCGCGCCCCGCTGACTGGAATGTGACGGTCGTCTCGCCGCCGGCGATCAGGCCGCATCCGGAGGGTCGATGGAGCAGGCGGGCGGCCAACCGGTGCGCCGCGAATTGCGCCTCGCCCTCGACCGGCGCCGCCACGCGATGAACCTGGAATCCCAGTAGGCCCGCCGCCTCGGCCGCCGCCCGAGTTGCCCGGCGGTTGGAAGCGACGACGCGCGTGAGAGGTTGCGGCATCCAGGCGCGACGCGGCGTGGGCGCAGCGAGGGCGGACCGTACACCCGCCGGAAGCGAGTCCCACAAGCCAGCCCGGTGAAGGAGTCCTCGGGCGCGGCGGCGCACGTCCGGTCTCGGGACGGTCGGGCCGGAGGCTACGGCGGCCGGATCGTCGCCGGGCACATCCGACAGGACGAGAGCGACCACCTGTGCCGGCGCGGCCAGCCGCGCCAGACCTCCGGCCTTGATTTGGGACAGCGCGCTGCGCACCAGGTTGACCTCATGGATGGGCAGCCCGGAACGCAGCAGCAACCGGTTGACGGCCTGCAGGTCCTTCAGGCTCACCCCCGGAACGGGGAGTTCGAGCATCGCCGAACCGCCGCCGGAGACGAGCGCCAAGACGATGTCTTCCTTCGTGGTGCTCTGCAACATGCGTGCGACACGTTCCCCCGCTGCCAGACTCCCTTCTGAAGGCAACGGATGGCCTCCGGCAAACGGCTCGATGCCGGCCGGCACCCCAGCCACCGCCTCCGCGGGTGCGGCGGCCACACCGCCGGCGAAACGATCGTGAACCGCCTCGGTGAACGCGCGGCTCATGGGAACGGCGGCCTTGCCGAAGGCCACGACCCATAGCCGGCCGGCGAGGCGCAGCCGCGCGCCCGGCAGACGGATCTCGTCCCCATGGAGGTGGAACGCACGATCGACGGCCTTCGCCGGATCGGCCGCCTCCAGTGCAGCTTCACGGATTCGCTTCAGGTGATCGAGATGATCGGCGAACGCAGGCGGTACGCGCTTTGCGGCAGGAGCGGGCATCTCCCCCGCCGTTCGCTAGGGAGACGGGACTGCCTGAGCCGCGGCCAATGCGGCGGCGTTAGGCGTCAACTGGCCGCTCAAGACCGAGTCCACCGCCGAAAGAAGTGGGGATCCTACAACCGCTCGCACCGCGGCCGTCGGCATGGCCCGAGCCACTTCAACGACCTGTTCGGCCAGCGTCTTGTCTCCGCCTTCACTCCAGGCCTGGAGCGAGGCATGGTCGATGGGCAGCAGGCCCAACGACTGTGTCCAGCCGGCGAGGAAGGCCGGCGCGCTGAGCCAGGTCATCAGCTCCTGGGCCAGAGTCTGGCGCTGCGGATCCTTGGCGACCAGCGCCCACGACCACGTTGTCACCAGGCAAACGCCGGTGCCGTCGCGCGTGGGCAGGGGCACCGCCAGCTCGGTCGGACGACCCTCCGCCAAGAACACATGCAACGGAGCGACCGCGCTCGAAGCCCGGCCTTCATGGAAAGCCCCCCAGGTCTCCAGGGAGGTCTCGTACTGGCGAACGGTCAGTGGAAGCAAGCCGGCGTTGTGCGCCGAGCCGTAGAAAGCGAGGACCTCCTCGAGGCTCAGAGGATCGAGCGACAGCTGCCCCTGTTCGTTGGTCAGCGACGAGCCGAGAGAGAGGTACTCCGCCAGAGTCGTCTGACCCTCCGGATCGCCGGCCGGGAAGAGGAATGGCGGAGTGCTGGAGAGAAGGTCCGACCAGGATCGTGGGGCGCGCGCAAACGCGTCGGTGCGAAAGACCAGGACGTCGGCGCGGCTCCCGAACGGCGCCCCATAGCGCGTCCCGGCAATCTCGATGGCCTCGCGGGCGAAGCCGAAGATGCCGTCGCCGTCATCCGGGGTGAAGGGAGGAAGGGCCACGACCAGGCCCGTGCTGGCGGCCTGGGCCAGATCGGACGAGTCAAGGGCGATCACATCGGGCAGGGCAGCCGGGGCTACGCGGGATGCCGTCTGGAGAGTCTGGAACAGTCCTGCCGAGCCCGCCTCATCCTTGAGGCGAATCTCGACGCGAACGTTCGGGTGGTCGGCTTCGAAGGCTGCCAGCCGCGCCTGCAGCAGCGCGCCCGCCTCCGATTGTGGGTCGGGGGCGAAGGCGGGAGGCACCCACAGATGCAGGACGAGCGGAGACGGCGTGGCCGTGGGCCCCGGCGAGGGTGTCAGCGTCGGGGGCACGACGGCCGCCGTTGTCGGAGTCGGCGGGGCCGGGGTCGGAGGCGGCGCGCATCCAGCCAACCCCACGAGCAACACCAGCGCCAGGCGAATTCGGCTTCGGCCCATGATGGCGGCATTATACAGCCCGGGGCCGGTGGACACCCTGCGCAGCCGACGAGGGGATCTTCACGCGCCAGCATGACGGCTCCGGCCCCGGACGCGCGCAAGGCACCGTAAGTCGCTGTGCTAGAATCCGCGCACGATGAACGGTGCGAGCGACCTGATGCCGATCCTCGAGGGCATCCCGGCCAAGCCGGGCTGTTACTTGATGAAGGACACGAGCGGCCGAGTGATCTACGTCGGCAAGGCGGTCCATTTGCGGAATCGGATCCGCTCGTACTTCCACGCCTCGGTCCATCACGACCGCAAGACCGAGGAGCTGGTCGCCCACGTCGCCGACGTGGAATGGATCGTGGTCGACTCCGAGCTCGAGGCGCTGATCCTCGAGATGACCCTGATCAAGCGGCACCGCCCGAAGTACAACGTGCGCTTGAAGGACGACAAACGCTATCCGTACGTCAAGGTCCATTGGGCCGACCCGTTTCCCAAGGTCAGCGTCACCCGCCAGATGGCCGACGACGGCGCCCGCTACTTCGGCCCGTACACCAGCGCCTGGGCGGTGCACGAAACGCTCGACGTCCTGCGGCGGATCTTCCCCTACCTGACCTGCGACCGGGTGATCACCGGGAAGGACCCGCGCGCCTGCCTGTACCACGACATCCACCTGTGCCTGGCGCCGTGCATCGGCGCCGTCGACCAGGAAGGCTATCGGGCCATGATCGCCGACCTGTGCCGCTTCCTCGAAGGCCAGACGGACCAGGTCGTCCAGCGTCTGAAGGGCGAAATGGCCCGGGCGTCCGCGACCCAGGCCTACGAGAAGGCGGCGGCGCTGCGCGACCAGCTCTATGCCATCGAGAAGGTGGTCGAAGGCCAGAAGGTCGTTTCCCAGGATCGAGTCGATTCCGATGTCATCGCCTTCGCGCGTGACCAGGGGGACGCCTGCGTGCAGGTGTTCTTCATCCGAGGCGGAAAGCTCATCGGACGCGAGTACTTCGTGCTCGAGGGCGCCCGCGAGGCCGACGACCGCGAAGTGCTGCAGGCGTTCCTGACGCAGTTCTACAAGGAAGCCGCGCACGTGCCGGACCGGCTGGTTCTGCCGTCCGACATCGAGGAAGCGCGCATCATCGAGACGTGGCTGGCCGGGCGCCGCGGCGGGCAGAAGGTCGAGTTGACCGTGCCCCGCAGCGGACCGGGACGCGAGCTGGTCGAGCTGGCGACGACCAACGCGGCCGAGACGCTGGCCAGCCTGAGGGCCCGCTGGGAAGCCGATCGCAGCAAGCACGTCCAGGCCCTGGCCGATCTCCAGGCGGCGCTGGGGCTGGCCGCCGCCCCGCAACGGTTGGAGGCCTACGATATCTCCAACCTGCAGGGCACGGCCGCTGCCGGCTCGATGGTGGTCTTCGAGCAGGGGGCGCCGGCCAAGCGCCTGTACCGCCGCTTCACCATCAAGACGGTCCAGGGGCAGGATGACTTCGCCAGCATGGAGGAAGTCCTGCGCCGCCGCTTCCATCGTTGGCAGGTGGCGCGGCAGGAAGCCGAGAAGCCGGGCGGCAAACTCGATCCGGCCTTCGGACTCTTGCCGGAGCTCATGATCGTCGACGGCGGCAAAGGACAGCTCGGGCGGGCCGTGCAAGTCCTCGAAGCGGCCGGCCTGTCCGGACGCGTACCTGTCGCAGGATTAGCCAAGGGACACGAGGAGCTGTACCTTCCCGGACGACCCACGCCGGTCGTTTTGCCTCGAGGCTCGGAGGGGCTGCACTTGCTGCAGCGCCTGCGCGACGAGGCGCACCGAACGGCGCTGTTGCAGCATCGCTCGCAGCGCAGCAAGAAGGGGTTGGCCTCCCAGCTCGAGACCGTGCCCGGCATCGGGCCGTCGCGGCGCAAAGCGCTGTTGCGGGCATTCGGAGATCTGGACGCCATCCGCCGCGCGCCGGTGGAAGACCTGATGGCCATCCGCGGGATGACCCGCGCCCTGGCCGAACGCGTCAAAGCCGAGATCTGAGGGGTGAGGGAAAGCGCAGAGGCCAGGGCATGACCCACGCATGGATAGTCGACGACGATGACGAGATGAGCCATGCCGTGGTGCTGATGCTGCGCATGCTCGAAGTCCGGGCGGACGTCTTCCGCGAGGCCCGCAGTGCGGCCCGCACGTTGCTCGCCGGGCAGAAGCCGGACGTGCTGTTTCTCGACATCAACATGCCCGAGGTGAGCGGGATCGACTTCCTCGAATTCGTCCGGCGCAACGCCCAGCTCAAGTCGCTGCCGATCATCATGCTCTCCTCCGAAACGACCGACGTCCAGGTGGATGAAGCGATGGCCAAGGGCGCCAACGCCTTCGTCTTCAAACCGGTGACCCTCGAGGAATTGGAGGGCGCCCTGGCGCGGGTCATGCCGAAGAAGAGTCCTCGCTGAGAAGCGGCTGGCGCCTCGCCCGGTCCCCGGTGCACGACCGGAAGCTGGCGGCTGACCGCGGATGCTGACCGCTGACCGCCATGAACATCCACCTCATTGATGGTACCTACGAGCTCTTTCGCAACTACTACGGCGCGCCTCCGAAGAAGGCCGCCGATGGGCGGGAAGTCGGCGCAACCCTTGGGTTGATGAGGAGCTTGCTTTCGCTCCTGGGGACGCCCGGAGTGACCCATCTGGGCGTCGCCTTCGATCACGTCATCGAGTCCTTCCGCAACGAGCTGTTCGCCGACTACAAGACGGGTGAAGGCGTCGAGCCCGACCTGATGGCTCAGTTCCCTCTGGCCGAGGAGGCGGTGGCGGCGCTGGGGATCGTCGTCTGGCCGATGGTGGAATTCGAGGCCGACGACGCTCTGGCGGCAGCCGCCGCCCGGTTCCGGGGCGACCCGCGCGTGCAGCAGATCGCCCTGTGCTCTCCCGACAAGGACCTGGCGCAATGTGTCGTCGACGGCAAAGTCGTGTGCTGGGATCGACGGCGTGACCTGACCTACGACGAGGCCGGCGTGCATGACAAGTACGGCGTGTCGCCCGCCTCGATTCCCGACTGGCTGGCGTTGGTCGGCGACTCCGCCGACGGCTACCCGGGGATTCCCGGTTGGGGCGCCAAGTCAGCCGCTGCAGTCCTGGCTCGATTCGGACACCTCGAGGGAATCCCGCCAGACCATCGCCAATGGGGTCTTCCGGAGGGTCGAGCGGCGCGCCTGGCCGAGAGTCTGCGCCAGCGCGAACAGGATGTGCTGCTCTATCGGCGACTGGCCACGCTGCGCCTGGATGTGCCCCTCACCGAATCCCTCGAGGATCTCGAGTGGCGAGGGGCGCGGGAGGAGCTGAGGAGCCTATGCCGGCAACTCGGGGCGGCCGATCTTCCGGAGCGCGTCCAGCGTTGGCGTGAAAGTGAAGGCACGTAGGGGCGAAGCATGCCGTCTCGCACCCCGTTCGGGCCGCGAGCCCCTTGGTATGTCGGGTAGGCAATCGCCCGCCGGGGCGAGACGGCCTGCGCTGCGCTTGGTGCGGCGCAGGCGAACGGTGCTTCGCCCCTAGGATGTCGGCGAGGCAATCACCTCCGCCGGCCCGCCTGCCTGGCATATCCACACCTGCGCCGTGCGGCCCGTCGCGGAGTGGTAGCTCGGCGCCAATTCGGCGGCAAAGGATTCGGCGCCGGCCGGAGCCACGAGGCTGATCGTCGAACCGCCGAAACCACCTCCGGTGAGGCGCGAGCCGAAGCAAGCTCCCGCACGATCGGCCAGATCCACCAGCAAATCCACGTCGGGATGACTGACCTCGAACAGATCGCGCAGGCTGGCGTGGCCTTCGCGCAACAACCGCCCCAGGCCCTGGCGATCACCGGCGCGCATCCGCTCGACGGCCCGATGCACGCGGCGACACTCGTCGACCACGTGGCGTGCTCGTCGGTGCAGGATCGGCGGAAGCTCGGCTCCAACTTCGTCGAGCTGCTCTGGTGAGACGTCGCGCAA
>DATIFK010000117.1:0-7075 GCA_035455265.1 Anaerolineales bacterium | reverse complement strand
TCGCCGAAATCGACCGTCCGACGCTGGTGCGGCTGATGATCGGGCGCACCCTGTCCGAGGCGTTCCCGCCGCGAGGCACGGCGCCGGGCGAGGAAGTCCTGCGGGTGGAAAAGATCAACTGCGAGCGCCGCCTGACGGACGTGTGTCTGACCGTTCGGCGCGGCGAGATCGTCGGCATCGCCGGCCTGGTGGGTGCCGGACGAACCGAGTTGGCCGAAGCGGTCTTCGGCGCCAGGCGGCTGGACAGCGGCGAGGTGTGGATCAACGGCCGCAAGGTCAGCATCCGCAGCCCGCGCCATGCCCTGGCCCATCGCCTCGGCTTCCTGACGGAAGACCGCAACGAGGGAGGGCTGGTGTTGGGCCTGCCCGTCCGCGAGAACGTGGCCCTCCCCAGCCTCGACCGACGGCAAAGCTGGGGGTTCGTCGATCCATCGGGCGAACGTCAAGCTGTTTCGGCCATCGCCGAAGACCTGAGCATCCGGACCCCCAGCCTCGGTCAGGACGTGGAGTACCTGAGCGGGGGGAATCGTCAGAAGGTCGTTCTGGCCAAGTGGTTGATCAGCGGGCCGGATCTGCTGATCTTCGATGAGCCCACGCGCGGCATCGACGTCGGGGCCAAGTCCGAGATCTGGAGCCTGATGCGCGATCTGGCGAAGGCCGGCAAGGCCATCCTGATGATCTCGTCCGAGCTGCCGGAGATCGTCGGGATGAGCGACCGGATCGTCGTCTTCCACCGCGGGCGTGTCGTTGGGGAACTGCCCGGCGCCACGGCTACGGAGGAGAAGGTGATGATGCTGGCCACCTATGGGGAGAGCCATGGCGACTGAGAGCGTCGTCGCGCCGCGGAAGAGCGACCGCTGGATACGCCTGTTCGACGAACACCGCGAGCTGTGGACGATCTCCGCCGTCCTAATGGTCCTGATTCTGATCGCTACCATCGCCGAACCGAACTTCCGAAGCAGCCGCAACCTGTTCAACGTCCTGCGACAGGCCGTCGCCCTCGGCCTGGTGAGCGTCGGGCAGACGGTGGCGATTCTCGTAGGTGGCATCGACCTGTCGGTGGGCGCCACCATCAGCCTTGTCGGGGTCTACACCACCGGCCTGATGGTCCACTACACCTCACCGGGGGCGGTGGCCCTGATCGTTCTGGCGATGGTGCTGCTGGCGCTGACCATCGGGTTTGTCAATTCGCAGGTGATCACCCGACTGCGCGTGGCCCCCTTCATCGCCACGATGGGCATCGGCGCCGTCGTCCAGGGATTGGTCCTGCTGTACGCCAAGCGGCCGGGCGGCAGCATCGCTCCGGGTTGGGACTACTTCGCCGAAGGCAAGATCGGTCCGATCCCGTTTCCGGTTCTCTTCCTGTTGTTCTTCATCGTCGTGACGGCGCTCTACATTCGACGGACGGCGACGGGTCGCCACGTGGTCGCCACCGGGGGCAGCGAAATCATCGCCCGGCTCTCCGGCATCGTCACCTGGCGCGTGATCGCCTATGCCTACATGTTCAGCAGCTTCATGGCGGCGATGTCCGGCCTGTTCCTGACGAGCCGGATGGGAGCCGGCGATCCGCTCATGGGCGGGCTGAACTTCGACCGCTACGACATGGACTCGATCACGGCCGTCTTGATCGGCGGCACCCGCCTGGGTGGAGGCAAGGGCGGGGTCCTGGGGACCATCATCGGCGTCCTCATCGTCTCGGTCCTCAACAACATCTTCAACCTGACCGGGGTCAACCCCTACTTGCAGTGGGTCGTCAAGGGGCTGATCTTCATCGGCGCCGTCGCCATATATGCCACCCGCCGGCCGAAGGAAGGCGCGTGATCCTGTGCCCTCGCCCGGCGACATCGCCTATGCCCCCAACATCAGCTGGCTTCTTCCGGAGCTCCCCTCGGGTGAGCGGCCGCATGTGTTGGCGCATGCCGGGTTCGGCGCCATCGAGTTCGGCTTTCCTTCCCAGGTGGACGTGGAAGCCGTGGATGAGGCCCGCCAGGAGTACGGCCTGGAGGTCGCGCTGTTCAACCAGGACATCCCCGTTTGGGATCGGCGGAACCGCGGCTACCTCTCGGACCCATCGCGGCGCGAGGAATTTCGCCGTCGCTTGGACGAGGCGCTCGTGCTGGCGCGTCGTCTCCGGGCGGGTTGCGTGATGTTGCCCGCCGGAGTGGAGCTGCCTGGGATGGATCGCGCCAGGCAACACGATCTCGTCCTCGAGAATCTGCGAGAAGCCGCGCCTCTCGCCGCAGATGCCGGCGTCCGACTGACCGTCGAGGTCATCAACCCGACCGATCATCCCGGCTACTTCCTGACCTCCAGCCGCGAAGCGCTGGAGATCGTCCAACAGGTCGGTCACCCCAACGTGCGCTTCCAGTTCGACACCTACCACCTGTTCATGGTGGAAGGTGGGCTTCCGGAGCTCTTCGCCCGCTGCGCCCCGTGGGTGGGCCACATTCAGTTTGGCGACCATCCGGCGCGGTGCCAGCCCGGGACCGGCACGATCGACTTCTCTACCGTCCTGGAAGCGATCGGCGCCTCCGGCTACCGGGGATACATCGGCCTTGAATTCGTTCCGCGCGACGCGGGCCTGGCGGCGCTGGCGTGGGTTCCGGAATCGATGCGCCAGCGCGCCGCCTCGCGCAACGCTCACATCCCAGACCATACGGAGAAACCAACATGAGCCGCATCATCAAGACACCTGCCGGCGCCGGGCACCATCCGGTGTTCGCCGTCGGCGACGGCGGGGTCCACTGGTTGGGTTTGGACGTCCTGCGGCTGGCCGCCGGCGAATCCTGGCGGGGTGAGCTGAAGGATGAGGAGGCGGCGCTGGTCATCTTGAGTGGGCGCTGCACGATCGGCGTGAGCGGCAAGTCGGAAGGCCGCTGGGAAGGCCTCGGGGGCCGGGCGGACATCTTCGCCGGGCCGCCGGCGGCCGTCTACACCCCGCGGCGCAGCCGTATCGAAGTCAAGGCCGAGACCAAGTTGGAGTTGGCCATCGCCAAGGCGCCGTGCGAGGTCGATCTGCCGGCGAAGCTCATCTCTCCCGGAGACGTGAAGGTCGTGTCGGCCGGCATGGCCAACTGGCGCCGCGACGTCCGCCTCGTCATTGCTCCCGGATCCCCACTGAGCCAGAGGCTGATCGTCGGCGAGACCATCAATCCGCCGGGCAACTGGTCCGGCATCCCGCCGCACAAACACGACACCAAGTCCGCGGCCGAGAACATCCTCGAGGAGTTCTACCTTTTCAAGGTCAAGCCGGCCGAAGGCTACGGGATCCAGGTGATGAACGATGACGGGAATGACGTGGCCGCCATCGTCCGTGGCGACGATGTGGCCGTGCTGCAGAGCGGCTACCACCCGACCTGCGCCGCGCCCGGCATGACGGTCGCCTACCTGTGGGTCCTCAGCGGCGACAGCAAGGCCTACGACATCGCCATTGATCCGCGCTTCGGCTGGGTGAGCTCGGCCGAGGCGGTGCTGCGCGAGCAGCAGCAACGATGAGGGCGGGATGCTGACGAAGCCACCCTTCGGCATCATCCCCGCCATGGTGACCCCGCTCACAGCGGCGGATGAGGTCAACGCGACCGCGCTGCGCCGCCTCACCGAGTACTTGATCGAAGGCGGGTGCCATGCCGTCTTCGCCACCGGCAGCCAGGGTGAATTCTGGGCGTTCAGCGCCGACGAGAAGCAGCACATCTGGGAGGCGGTCGTCGAGGCCGCGCGAGGGCGGGTCCCGGTATACGCCGGCACGGCCGCGGTTACGACGCGCGAGGCGATCGAGCTCACGCGGCGGGCCGAGGCCAGCGGCGTCGACGCCGTATCGGTGCTGACGCCGTACTTCATCTCGCCGAACGACAAGCAACTCTACGACCACTATCGAGCCATCGCCGAGGCGACGTCGTTGCCTGTGTTGCTCTACTCCAATCCGGCCCGTACCGGAGTCAAGCTGTCCGTGGACCTGGTGGCGAAGTTGGCAGAGGTCAAGAACATCGTCGGCATCAAGGACTCGAGCGGCGATCTCGAGCTGACCGCCGAGTACATCCGTGTCGCCCCGGCCAAGTTCTCGGTGTTGATGGGCCGCGACACGCTGATCTACGCCGCGCTGACCTACGGCGCCCGGGGAGCCATCGCCGCCACGGCCAACGTCAAGCCGGCGCTGGTCGCCTCGATTTACGACCGCTTCGTGGCTGGAGACCTGGAGGGCGCGCGGCAGGCCCAGCGTGAACTGGCGCCGCTGCGGCTGGCCTTCAGTTGGGGCACCTTCCCGGTCGTGATCAAGGAAGCCCTGGACCTGATGGGGATGGAAGCCGGCCCCAGCCGCGCGCCGGTCGGCCCGCTGAGCCCCGAGCAGCGCGAGCGGCTCAAGGGAGTCCTCGAAGGCATGGGACTGCTCAAAGGCGCCGAGGCCGTCCGATGAAAGGAACGATGAAGGCGATTCAGAAGGTGCGACGCGAGCCCGGGATCGACCTGGTCGAGGTGGCCATCCCGGAGCCACAGCCCAACGAGGTGCTGGTTCGGGTCGAGGCGACGGCCATCTGCGGCTCCGATATTCATTTCTACAACTGGGACGAGTTTGCCCAACGCCGCATTCAACCTCCGATCACCCTGGGTCACGAATTCTGCGGTGAGATCGTGGAGGTCGGCTCGAGCGTCCGCGACTTCAAGGCCGGCGACTACGTGACGGCCGACAGCCACATCGTTTGCGGCAAGTGCGATGTCTGCAAGATGGGCCTGCAGCATATCTGCCAGAACCTGAAGATCTTCGGCAACGACGTCCCCGGCTCCTTCGCCCAGTATCTGCCGGTTCCGGTCACGTCGCTGTGGCCGCTGACCCGCCAGATTCCATCCGAGATCGGGGCGGTGATGGAGCCGCTGGGTGGAGCCACCCAGGCGGTCCTGATCGAGCCGGTGACGGCGCGCTCGGTGGTGATCTTCGGCGACGGCCCGATCGCGTTGTTCGCCGCCGGGGTGGCGCGGGCGGCCGGCGCGCGCAAGGTCTACCTGGTCGGGCTGGTGGAGTCGCGGCTGGACATTGCCCGGCGCATGGGCGCCCACGCGACCTTCCGGGCCGACGGGCCGGACGATCCGGTGCAGGCGATCCTCGAGGACACCCACGGCATCGGCGCCGACGTCGTCGTGGAAATGGCCGGCGCGCCGGCATCGGTCAAGAACGCCTTCGCCGTCGTCCGCAAGGGCGGCCGGGTGACAACCTTCGGACTGACGCCCAAGCCAATCGAGTTCGACCTCAACTACGCCGTGACGCTGCGCCAGGTCACGGTACGGGGGGTCGCCGGGCGGCACATGTGGGATACGTGGAAGTTGGTGGACGGGTTGCTGGCCTCGGGCCGCCTCGATCCCACGCCGGTCATCACGCACCGCATCCCGCTCGAGGATTGCGCCAAGGGGTTCGAATGGATGACGACCGGGCCGCGTGACACCGGCAAGATCGTCATGTTCCCCAACGGGACACCTGCCCATGCGGGCGGTGCAGGGGTGCCGAGCTGAGGCCACGAGGAGGAAGAACCATGGACGACAACGGCCACCAGAAGATCAACTACGACGAGATCGAAGTCGTCGGCGACGGCCGCGGAACGATGCAGGGGGACTACCTGCTCAACAAGGACCGGCCGATGGACCGCACCCGCTGGCTGCTCGAATGCTTCCCGGAGTGGGGGCAGTTTCTCAATCGGCAGATCGAGAAGACCGAGGTCCCCAGAGGACAGTACGCCTTCTGGTGGACGGGCGGCATGGGGTTCGTGCTCAAGTCGCCCGGCGGAGCCGTTCTGCTGATCGACAACTACGCCGGCCCGGCGCACTACACCGAATACGCCTATTGCGGCGTGTGCCGAACGACGGGTTCACCGACGATCGACTGGATGCGGCTCAACCCGCAGGTGATCGATGTCTTCGGCTTCCGGACGCTCGACGGCGTCTTCTGCTCCCACCAGCACGCCGACCACACCGACATCTACACCCTCAAGGCCGCCACCCAGACGTCGAAGTGCCTGTTCTACGGTCCGCTCTCGGCGGTGGAGCGCATGCGCAACTTCCAGGTGCCCGAGAAGCGCATCCGCGTGGTGCGGCCGGGGCAGAGCTACAAGGTCAAGGATGTGGTGGTCGACATCCTGCCCAACTACGACCGCATCGCCACGATGACCGGCGGCCCCGGGGTCAAGGTCGAGCCGGGCATCCGCCGGCCGTTCGACGATGTGGCGGCGACGTTCTTCTTCAAGATCGCCGGCCACAACTTCTGCCATTTGGCCGATTCGCTTTTCCAGAATGCCTATGTGACCTTCAAGAAGTACAAGATCGACGTCCTGAGCGTCAATATCGGCTACAACGCGCCGGGTGGCACGGACAAGATGACGCCGTACGACGCCGTGCGCCTGGCCGAAGCGGCCGGCGCCAAGGTCCTCATGCCGATGCATTGGGACAACTGGGGCAACACCACCGTCGATCCGGAGGAAGTCAACTGGATCGCACGGCGGCACGTCCCCGACCTGAAGGTCATCATCCCGCAGTGGGGCGTCAAGTGGCTGTTCCCGGCGCAGGCGGCGATCGGCAAGATGAAGTTCGACGACTGGCGCGAGCGCTACCGGCCCGAGAAGTCGTGGGAGTACGGAGAACCGGCCAAGGAAGCCGCGGCGAAGCGAGGAGAGTTCATTCCGTATTGATCCGAACGCCCCTGATGTCATTGCGAGGCTGCCATCAGGCAGCCAAAGCACCGTTCGTGCGGGACGGCAATCTCATCCCTTCCCCTCGAAGACACCTCGCGGACGAAGACGGGCTGTCCCAACGGGGGATGAGATTGCGACACCCATTCCGCTCCCGGGAGTTCGCCATGACGATGGCTATGGCACGAGCGCGGGGGCGCGGAAACTGAAGGCCGGCCGCGGAAAGCGGAAAGCGGAACTTGGAGGCATAACGTGGCAAAGAAACGCGTCGGCTTCATCGGCCTGGGCCTGATGGGCCGTCCGATGTCCACCAACCTGGCACGCGCCGGGTACCCGCTGACTGTTTTCGATCTCATTCCGGAAAAGACCGCGCCCTTGGCCGAGCTGGGGGCGACGGCAGCGACGTC
>DATIFK010000116.1:0-2528 GCA_035455265.1 Anaerolineales bacterium | reverse complement strand
GACCAGGAAGCTCATCCATTGGTAGGCTCGCCGCGACGGTCCCGGCAAATCGGCCGGGGAGGCGCCGGCCCGCTCGCATCGGATGGCAATGTCTCCGACGACATCCGACAGGCGCCGTCGCACGGCCTCGACCTCCCGCTGCTCTGGCCGGGCGGAGATGTCCCGCAGTCGAGTGAGGAATCGATCGGACCATCGAACGATCCGGGTGATGCGGACCGCCGGGGGACCCAGTCCCGTGCCGGGTGCCTCCGGAGCGGGATCGCCAGCCAAGTCGAGTGCCGACAGGTACTCGTAGGCGCGGCGCGACGCCGGCGGCAGGGCGAGCGGGGTCAGGCCGGCATCTTCGGCGGCCGCTGACGCCGCGGCCAGGACCTGGGCGACCAAGCGGGCCCATCGGGCGCGGTCGGATCCCGTCAGAGGCCGTTGCAGCGCCTGACGGACCTCGCGCATGGCGCGCACTAATCCGGGGTAGCGAAAGGTACGGCGAGGCATGCGGCGCCCTCAAGTCTACTCTGCGACGGCCGCGGACTTTTCTCCCGTTGGCGCGAACGGGGTCGTCACGTTAGGATTGAGGCGTGCCGCCCAGAGGGCCTTAAGCATGACCCGCAAATCCGTCGGATACGTCGAACTCGTGTGGACCTGCCCGCGCTGTACGACCAAGAATCCGGGCCCGCAGAAGTTCTGCAACGGCTGCGGCGGACCGCAACCGGACAACGTCCAATTCGAACAGGCCGCCGAAGAGAAACTCCTCACCGACGCCTCCACCGTCGCAAAGGCCAAGGCCGGCCCCGACATCCATTGCGGGTACTGTGGCGCGCGCAACCCCGCCGGCGCGAAATTCTGCGGCTCCTGCGGAGGGAACCTGGCCGAAGGCAAGGCTCGGGAGAAGGGCCGCGTGCTCGGCGCCTATCGTTCCGGCCCTGCGCCCAAAGTGAAGTGTCCATCCTGCGGAACGGAGAATCCGGCGGACGCCGGACGGTGCTCCAATTGCGGCTCCCCACTCCCGGGCGCCGCCCAGGGGCCCGCTGCCGCCCCGGCGGCCGTTGCGGGCAGCGCCCGCAAGCTTCCGATCCCGATTCTCATCGCCATCGGCGGATGCCTGTTGATCGGCGCCGTGGCGCTGATCCTCCTCACGGGCAGGCGAACGCAGGTGGAAGCCGCCGTCGCCTCGGTTCATTGGGAGCGGACCATTGCCGTCGAGGCGATGCGCCCGGTCGAGCATGAGGACTGGCGCGACCAAATTCCCTCCGCGGCTTCGGTCGGAACCTGCCGCGAGGAGATCCGCTACACGCAATCGGAACCGGTGCCCAACTCCGTCGAGGTATGCGGCACACCCTACACCGAAGACACCGGCAGCGGATACGGCGAGGTCGTCCAGGATTGCGAGTATCAGGTCTTCGACGACTACTGCAGCTACACCGCCGACGAATGGACCGTTGTCGATCGACTGGTCCTTAGCGGCGACCGGCTGGACCCCGCCTGGCCGTCGTCCAACCTGGCCATGGGCCAACGCCTGGGCGACCAGCAGGAGTCCTACTCCGTCGTTCTGGCTGGAGATGATCGCACCTACACCTATGCGCCTTCGACCGAAACGGAGTTTCTGATGTTCGATATCGGCAGCCGGTGGATTATCGAGGTCAATGGATTCGGCGGCATTGCTTCGATCGAATCAGCCCGTTAGGGCGCGCGCCGAGGGGCCCCGCCCTCATGGGACCGTTGGACGCGCTCCGCTCATCGCGCGGGCGCCTTGTCGGCGCACGCCGGCCATGAGCCGCTGGCGCCGAACCCCGCGTCTCGCATGGGCTTTCGCCGCGCTGGCACTCGTCGCATCCGCCGGCTGGCCGACCACGGCGCAGGCTGATGAATGGCAGGTGGTCGCGCCGGGAGTGACCTTCCGGGAGTTCATTCTCCCCGGCCCGAACCACGCCTTCGTGGCGCGCCTGGACACCGCCTCGCCGGACGTGACCATCGAGAGCAGCATTGCCTCCGGCGCCCTGGCCTCGGGCGTCGAGACGGTGAGCGAAATGGCCCGCCGCTACGACGGGACCCTCTCGGCCTGGGGCGGCTTTTGGGGGCCGCGCCAGCGTGTGGTGGTGGCCGTCAACGGATCCTCCTATCACCCCGAAACCGGTGAACCGTACGGCGGATTGATCTACGACGGGTGGTATGCCCTGCGCTTCGGCGAGGCAGCTGGGACATCCGGCCTTGCCTGGACGGCCGATCGCCGCGCCGTCATCGGTGGGTGCATCTCGAACCCGGTCGAAACCAACGTCGTCACCAACGTGCGCACCGGCGTGCAGGTCCCGCTACGATCCGTGAACCGCGACCTTCACGGATTGACCCTGTACACTCCGCAGTACGATGTGGCCACCCCAGAGAACGGCAACGCCGTCGAGGCCGTCCTGGATGTCAGCGGCCCGGTGGGCCTGGCGCCGGCGTCCAGGGGGGTCAGCGCCGTCGTCCGTGAAGTACGGCGAGGCGGAGGAACCCCGCTCGCGTTCGATCGGGTGGTTCTGGCCGCACGCGGC
>DATIFK010000115.1:0-4599 GCA_035455265.1 Anaerolineales bacterium | reverse complement strand
GCCTTCAACGCCGGCGGTCAGTACAGCTTTTGGTCGGCTTCCCGAACGTTCCGGAATGTGATGTTGACCCCCGCCATCCTGACGCCGGTCGACGGCTCCGAGATCCCCTCCTTGCGCCCGCTGTTCGACTGGAGCGACATCGTCGGCGCGACCTCCTATACGTTGCAGGTGGCGACGAATAACTCGTTCACCTTGCTGGCGGTCAATGTCACCTTGCCGACATCGTCGCTGACGCCGACGTCGAATCTGCCCAAGTTGAAGGTGCTGCACGTACGGGTCCGCGCCAATGGCCCGAATGGCCCCAGCCCGTGGTCGCCGGTGATCAGCTTCATCATCATTCCATGACGGCGCGCCGAGTTCGGCGATTCGGGAGGTTGCCGGCCACAAGCTGAGCCGTGGCTCTCCCACGGGCCCCAAACGAAACCAATCCCCGCCAAGCGGCCTCACCTGGGTGACATCCCTCACGGGACGAGTCTCTATTGACCCGGCGCGGGCCGGATGCTAGAGTGAAGAGGCCTGCGCAGGAGCAGAAGGGGGAGACCAACAAGGTGAGCTTGGGGCCGGACCAGCGCAAAGACGTCAGGTGGCCGGTCCTTGCCGTCCCCAGACCTGGCAAAGGCACAAAGAGGACCGTTTCCGTCCGGATGGCCGCGTCGAGCCCAAGAATCCCCGCGTCTCTGCTGGCACTCTTGCTGGCGGCCGCGTGCGCGCCGGCACTGTCTCCTCAACCGACGGCCGGCGGAGCGACGCCGTCGCTTCCGCCCTGGCCCACATCTACACCGACGATCGGCGTGAGCACAACCTCAACGTCGACGCCCGGCGTGCCGACGACCCAGCCGGCGTGTGAGATCACCGGACCCTGGAACCTCGAGCTTCACCTCAGCGGCGGCTTCGCCGGGGTGGAGCGGCGCCTCGAACTCGACCAGTCGGGAGCCTACGAGGCTAGGGACGAACGGAGCGGGCGGTCCGCCGAGGGCCTCGTCCCCGCCGACGTCCTGGACGAGATACTGGGCGAACTGCCCTCCTTGTGTTCAGCACCGCCGCAGGCGCGCCCGCCGACATGTGCGGACTGCTTCCTCTACTTGCTGCAAGGCACCATCAACGGCACTCGCATCGAGATGGTCTTCAACGACCTGAACCTTGCGGAGCACCCGGCGGGGGCACTGGTCGGGACCCTGGCGGGATTCCTGACCCGCGCCCTCGGCGGGTAGCCAGAATCAACCAGCCTCGCCCAGGAAGATCCGGGCGGGGAACGCCATCATCGTACGCGGTGAGGGACCGAGGGGCGTGGGGAGTGGGCTGCCCTTCGCGAGGCCGGTGGACGGCGCCGCCGTACGCCGGGGATCGGGGGAAGGTCCCATGGTCAACCGTGCTCGCCGTCTCCTCTTCATCCTCACGGTCTTATTGACAGTTTCCATGCTCGGCAGCCGCGCCGATCTGGCATCGGCCATGAGCGGCTGGCTCGCGCCCACGCCTCAGGGCGGGCCGGAACGGCGCGCCAACCATCCCGAAACGGGACGTCTGGCCTTCATCGGATTCGATCACGGCCAGGGGCCGAGAGTGCCTGGATTCGTGCAGGGCCGGACGTCGCTGCGAGCGCAAGGGGATTCATTCCTGGGGCGCTACGCCGCCGAGTTCGGCGTGCGCGACGCCGCCCGCGAGCTGCGCCTCGAGCGCGCCAGTGGCCACACCGTGCGCTATCAGCAGGTCTACAACGGCGTCCCGGTCGTCGGGGGCGAGCTCGTCGTCAATCTGGGGCCGAAGGGCGACCTGGCATCGATGAGCGGCGAGATTGCCCCGGATCTGAACGTTCCCACCGATCCGACGATCGCGCCGGGGAGCGCGGCCTCAACCGCCCTGCAGGCGACGGCCAAGTGGCACACCATCGACGCCGATCACCTGGAGGTTTCAGAGCCCACGCTGTGGGTGCTCGATGAGGATCTGCTCGAGCCGACCGGCCTTCCGCCCGCGCTCGTCTGGTGGGTAGTGGTGACCGGGAGAGGCGGCGAGCCAATCCGGGAGTACGTCTTCGTCGACGCCCTGTTGGGTTCCATCCGCGTGCACTGGAATCAGGTCGACAGCTCCTGGGGTCGGATGGCCCTGGGCGGACGCGGCCTCCAGGCGGAAACCGAAACGCCCACCGACACTCCGCTGCCGACCGATACCCCACTGCCGACCGAGACGCCGGTGCCTAGCGACACGCCTACCGGTGCCCCGTCCGACACGCCGCTGCCCACCGACGTGAGCAGCGAGACACCGACAGAAACACCCGTGCCAAGTGATACCCCATCGCCGACGGACACCTCCCTTCCTACGGAAACCCCGACGCTGACGGAGACCGTCACCGAGACTCCCGTCTCCCTTGGCTTCTCCGCCGGTATCGGCTACGTCGCGCCTGGGGGAAACGACTCGAACGACTGCGAGTCTCCCTCCACTCCCTGCGCCACCATCAACGGGGCCATCGCTAAGGCCATCAGCGGCGACACCATCTACGTGGCCACCGGGACGTACACCAGCGGGATTGACCCCGTCGTGACGATCGACAAGAATGTGACGTTGTCCGGCGGCTGGGACGCGACCTTCAGCACGCAGACAGGGACGTCCACGATCGACGGCCAGAATCTCCGTCGGGTGGTTCAGATCGGCGGGGCGTACACCGTCTCGATCGTCCACTTCACCATCCAGAACGGCCTGAACTACTCCGGCTGCTCCGGCCTCAACGTGGGCCATGCCTCTGCGGTGGTCACGGTTTCCAGCAGCGTGATTCAGGACAGTGTCGCCGCTTACCTCTTTGGCTTCACGGCCAATGGCGGCGGCCTGTGCAATCAGGGCACAACCACTCTGATCGGCACGCAGGTCATCGGCAACACGGCCCAGCAGGGTGGGGGCGCCTCGGCGAAAGGCGGCGGGATCTACAACGAAAACACGGGCTCCCTGACATTGACGAGCAGCGTCATCCAGGGAAACTCGGCTCTCGCCGGAGGCGGGATCTACAACAACGGGGGCACGGTTCTCGTGGACCAAAGCCTCGTCGCCGACAATCGAGCGAGGAGCGGAACCACCGGGGGCTCGGGCGGCGGGATCTATGCCTTTTCCGGGACGCTCACCATGATCGGTTCGAGCGTCACGGGAAATGTCTCCGGCTCTGGAGGTGGGATCTTCGGTGCCGTGACGGCCAGCAATACCACCATCAGCGGCAACTACGCCGCCTCCTCCGGTGGTGGGATCTATAGCACCGGGTCGACCCTCAGCAACGTGACCGTCGCCGGCAACGTCGCCTATTCCGGCGGCGGGGGCATCTTCCTGAATTCGGGCACCAATCAGATGCGGAACAGCATCCTGGCCGCCAACCGGTACATCCAAACGATTGGCGTCTTCTCCAACTACACCGCCGACTGCGGGGGTTTCGTCTCTATCACTTCGCTCGGCTACAACCTGCTCGGCACCAACAACAACTGCTCCTTCACGTCCACCACCGGCGACCAGGTCGGCACCAGCGGCAGCCCCATCAATCCGCTCCTGGCGCCGCTGACGTCGGATGGAGGTGTCGGCCTGGTGCACCCGTTGATCACCGGCAGCCCGGCCGTGGGGGCCGGCAACCCGGCCGCGCCCGGCAGTGGCGGCAATGCCTGCTTGAGCGCCGACCAGGCCGGCACGGCGCGCCCGGTCGGTACCTACTGTGACATCGGTGCCTACGAAGGCTCGCAGGATGACCAGCCCTTCGTTGTCGCCCTGACCTTCACTTCGAACAGCACCAGCACATTGCCCGGCAATCTTCTCTGCACGCAGGCCTCAGACGAATGCACCGGCGGCCAGGACGAAGACGCCGACGCGGCCCACAGCAATGCCCTGGACTCGCTGGACTTTTACGAGGAGCACCATGGCCGGCTGAGCCTCGACGACGCCGGCCTGGCAGTCGTGTCCAGCGTCGACTACTGCGAGCCCGGCTGGTGCCCGACGTGGCCCAATGCCGCCTGGACCGGCGCGCAGATGGAATATGGCGACGGCTTCCCCATTGCCGATGACGTCGCCGGGCACGAGCTAACGCACGGCGTGACGCAGTACGAGTCCAACCTCTTCTACTGGTTCGAATCAGGCGCCATCAACGAGTCGTTCTCCGATGTCTGGGGGGAGTTCATCGACCTGACGAACGGAGAGGGCAACGACAGCGCCGGTGTGCGCTGGCTCATGGGCGAAGATGTGCCCGGCATCGGCGCCATCCGCAGCATGAGCAATCCGCCAGCCTTCGGCGATCCGGACAAGATGACCAGCGCCAACTACTACAAGGGCTGGGCCGACAACGGGGGAGTCCATTGGAATAGCGGGGTCAACAACAAGGCCGCCTACTTGCTGACCGACGGTGGCAGCTTCAACGGCTACACCGTCCGCGGCCTGGGTATCGACAAGGTGGCGGCGATCTACTACGAAGCCCAGACCAACCTGCTGTCCCCCGGGTCGGGCTACTTCGATCTCTACTATGCCCTCTTCCAGGCTTGCCAGAACGTCATCGGCGGACCGGAGGGCATCACGGCCAGCGACTGCTTGGAGGTCCGCGACGCGACCAATGCGACCGAGATGTACAAGGAGCCGGCCCTGAAT
>DATIFK010000114.1:0-2079 GCA_035455265.1 Anaerolineales bacterium | reverse complement strand
CCAGCTCGGCCGATTGGCCTGGCGCCAGCGGGCGCTCGAGGTCGACGGGCGACGGCTCGGCGCTCATGTTCTCGTGCCCTCCGCGGCACTCCGCGCACGGGCAGGCGGCGCGCAGGCCGCGCAGGGGATAGGTGCTGCGATGGCCGTCCTCCCAGACGATGACCAGCTCACTCTTCGAGCGTGAGGCTTCGATCGAGGTAGGCTTCATCATCGCCGGCACTACCTAGGGCGAACCCAGAGTGTGCAGGTAGGTGTCCACGGCCCAGCCCTGCTTGGCCGTGTCGTAGGGATTGACGAGATACCACCAGACGAACCCGTCCGCCGTCACGGGGCCGTCGTTCACCTGGAAGACTTCGCTGTCCACGCCAAGCAAGAGGACCTGCGAATGCAGATCCGGCCCGGACCGCAGCCGGAGTCCGTCTCCGCTTGTTCCCGCGACCTCCACCAGGTCGCCGACCTGGATGATGCCGTCCGAGGCCGCTGGAAGCGTGGCGGTGGCTGTCGGCGGCGCGGCGGTGACAGTCGCCGCCGCCGTGGGCGTCTCCGTCGGCGCGTAAATGATCGTCAGCACCGGCGTAGGAAACACTTCGGCTTGCGCGGCCGGCCGAAGGAAGAGCCCGGCGGCGGCCAGGACGATCCACGCCAACACTCCCAGCGCGGCCGCACCGCCGATCCACAAGCATCCGGCGCGCCCGAAGACCTCTTCCAAGAAGCGGCGGACTCGATTCACGGGAGCAGGAAGAACGCCATGGCGAGGATCAGATACAACGCCAGGAGCTCGGCCCCCTCCAGCCAGTTCGACTCACCGTCAGAGGCCACCTGGTTGACGATCACCACGGCGCCGATCAGGGCGATGAGCTCGAACCCGTTGAAGACCAGCGTCAACGGGTGAGCCAGCGCCAGGCTTAAGAAGACCAGGGCGGGGACGACGAACAGCGCCACCTGCAGGCTCGAGCCCACAGCGATCTCGACGCTCAGGCTCATCTGATTGCGCCCCGCCACCCGGACGGCGACCAGATGCTCGGCGATATTGCCGACGATCGGCACGAGGATGACCCCGAGGAAGAACTCCGACACGCCCAGGCTCAGGACGACGGGCTCGACCTGCTGGACCAGAGCCTCACTCAGCCACACGACCCCCAAGGTGGCGATCACCAAGGCGGCCAAGGCCGCCCGAACACTCCATCCGGTGTGGTGGACCATGGGCTCGGCCGATGGACGCGTCAGGGGCCCTTCGCCGCCGCGCAGGCTGAAGATCAGCCCGAGGGCGTAGATGGCGACCATCAACGTCGCCACACCGAGGCTGAGAGCCTCGACTTGCGACACGCCGTTGATGCCTTGGCCCGACTGCACGAAGAGCGACGGAATGGCCAAGGCCGTGACGGCCAAGAGGAGTTGAATGCTGTCGGTCTGCGCCCGTCGGCGCTCGAAGACCTGCGTGCCGTGGCGCACGCCTCCCCAGATCATGCTCACGCCGAGCACGAAGAGGAGGTTGCCGATGATCGAACCGGTGATGGAAGCCTTGACGAGCTCGAGCAGCCCTTCCCGAATGGCAACGATGGTGATGATCAGCTCGGCGGCATTCCCCAGTGTGGCGTTGAGCAGGCCGCCGATGCGCGGGCCGGTGTGGGCCGCCAGAGTTTCGGTGGCCTCGCCGATCAGCCCCGCCAGAGGAATGATGGCCAGCGAAGCACCGATCAGCACCGCCAGCGGAGACGCCCCGGTGGCCTGAAGGCCGGCGGTGACCGGTGCGAAGATCAGCAACCAGTACAGCGGGGAGCGAAGGAGCCTGCGCAACTCCGCCACGGCTACGAACCGACGGATTGAAGAGCGCCGACTTGGGTGAACAGCCGGTCTTCGCCTTCGGCCGGAGTCATTACGCGCAGTCGCTGAGGAACGATGCGGAATTCGACCTGTGGCCCTGTGGACACAGGCTCGCCGTCGACGTGCATGTGAAGATCCGTTTCGGCGCGGAAAGTCGCCTGGGGGCTGCGGAAATGGACCACTCCGGGAGCCTGGACGTGCGACCCCGTCAACATCTGGGCGATCCGAATCACGACGTCGGCCGTCGATCGGCCT
>DATIFK010000113.1:0-2796 GCA_035455265.1 Anaerolineales bacterium | reverse complement strand
ATCGAGACGACGTTCGGGTCCGCCGCCAGCGGTCGATACGCCTTGGCGCGCGGATCGTAGCAGCCGACGGCCCGGCCGTCCTTCCGGTCGTAGAACGACTCGACCCCGGCGGCCAACATGGCGTCCACCCACGCCGGCACGGTGACGCCTTCGGCGCGCATGCGATCGGCGGCGCGGCGAACCCCGAGAGCGTCCCACGTCTCGAACGGTCCCAGCTCCCACATGAAACCCCAGCGACAGGCGCGGTCGATATCGACCAGGTCGTCGCTGATCTCGGGGATGACCGAGGCGGCATACAGGCCCAGGCGCGAGAGCACGTGCCAGGCGTAGGTACCGGCGCGGTCGTCAGCGTAGGCCAGGGCGCGGATGCGTTCGGCCGGGTCTTCGATGTCCCGTCCGGCGCCGATCGACTTGAAGCGCACCTCCTGCGGCGGGCGATGCTCCATCGTCTGCAGATCGAGCGCCCAGAACTCGCGCTTGCCGCCCGTCTCGACCTTCTTGTAGAAGCCGACGTCGGTTTTGTTGCCGAGCCAGCCGCGTTCGATCATGCTGCGGATCAGCGCCGTCGCCTGGGGGTGGACCAGCACGTCGCGGAAAGGATCGTTCGGGATGGCGGGATACAGGTTGTCGCCGACGTGACCCAGCACGTCGATCCCGATCAGGTCGTTGAGCCGGAAGGTGGCCGTCTTGGGCCGGCCCATCGCCGGGCCGGTGATGGCGTCGATCTCCTCGACGGTGTAGCCCTGGTCCAGGGCGTAGTTCATGGCGAGCGAGCCGGCGATCGACAGGATGCGGTTGGCGATGAAGTTGGGCGTGTCCTTGCACACCACCACGCCCTTGCCGAGCTCGACGTCGCCGAAGCGGCGCATGAACGCCACCACCTCCGGCGAGGTTTCTTCCGTTGGAATCACCTCGAGCAGCTTCAGGTAACGCGGTGGATTGAAGAAGTGCGTTCCGAGGAAGTGGGCCTGGAAGTCGGACGAGCGGCCCTCGGCGATCTGGTGCACCGGGATACCGCTGGTGTTAGTGCTGACGATCGAATTCGGCCGACGGACCCCGTCGATGCGCGCCATCAGCTGCTGTTTGATGTCCAGCCGCTCGACGACGACTTCGACGATCCAATCCACTTCGCCCACGCGGGCGAAATCGTCCTCCAGGTTGCCGATGGTGATCAGGCGGGCGGCATCCTCGACGAAGAAGTTCGCCGGCCGCGCCTTGAGGCAGCGCGCCAGGCCGTCGCGGGCGAACCGATCCCGCACCGCGCGGTCGGCCTTCGTCAGGCCGCGCGCCTTCTCGTCGGCGGTGAGCTCGGGCGGCACGATGTCGAGCAGGAACGACGGGATGCCGACGTTGGCCAGATGCGCCGCGATGGCCGCTCCCATCGTGCCCGCCCCCAGGACGGCTGCCCGTTCGATTCGGTATGCCATGTTCATTGCCTCCTTCGCGCCCCCCGCCGCGAGAGACATGGAAGGGTGAGCGCTGAGGACGGGAGTCTGGGATCAGAGATTAGAGACGAGAGATTGGGACCCAATCTCCAATCGCCAATCTCTAATCTCTAATCTCCTCCCTTTACGACAGCTCTTCACGCCCATACCCAAGAATGCGCCGCGCCACGATCAGCCGGTTGATCTGTCCCGTACCCTCGTACAGGTCGTTGATCTTCGCGTCGCGGAACCACTTCTCGAACAGGTGCTCCTGCGAGTACCCGACCGGGCCGAGCAGTTCGACGGCGCGCTGCGTCATCTTTACCACGACGTCACCGGCGCGCACTTTGCCCATCGAGGCCTCGAGGTTGTTGGGCTTCTTCTCGTCCATCATCCACACCGACTTGAGCACCAGCAGCCAGCTCGATCGCAGCATGATCTCCATGTCGATCAGTTCGCGCTCGAGGTTGGTCAGCCGGCTGCGCGGCAGCCCATAGCGCACCTGGATCCCCTTGCCGGCCAGGTACTCCTTGAGTGCCTCGAGCGTCGCCCGCGCCACGCCCAGAGCCGAGGCCGCCACCATCGGCCGGCTGGCATCGAACGTCGCCATCGCACCCTTGAAGCCCTCGGTCGTCTTCTTCTCGACCTCCGGGCTGCCGAGGATGTTCTCGAAGGGAATCCGGCAGTCCTGCAGGACGATCGAGGCGGTGTCGCTGGCCCGAATGCCGAGCTTGTGTTCCAACTTGGTGACGGAGCAGCCCGCTGTGCCGGACTCAACCACGAACGGCCTCACCCCGGCGCGGCCGGCCGAGGGGTCGATCGTGGCCCAGATGACGACGAAGCCGGGCGTGTCCACCAGCGCCTTGTGGCCGCCGGTGACGAAGATCTTTTCGCCGTTGAGGATCCAAAAGTCGCCGTCACGCACGGCCGTCGTCCGCACCATGGCAGGCATGGCCGATCCGGCGTGCGGCTCGGTCAGCGCCATGGCGTCGAACACCGGCTTGTCGCCGGACAGGCGGCCCAGGAAACGCTCCTTCTGCTGCGGCGTACCTGTGGCGGCGACGGCCGCCGCGCCCAGCAGGCCGACCGGTGAGCACAAGTACAGGCCGGTATCGCCCCAGGAGAGGATCTCGGCGCTGTACGCCAGGCGCTGATACCCGAGGCGAGGGCCCTCTTTTCTTGGCTCTTTGCCGTTGCCCTTGGGCTTCTCGCCCGATGACGGCACGAAGCCTCCACCGCCCATCTGGCGGTTGGCGTCGTGCATGAAGTTGATGTAGTCCCACGGGATTTCGTGCTCGTGGTCGTCGTAGTAGCGCGCCACGGGCCGCATCATGTTCTCGGCGACCATCGTCATCAGGTTGACGGTGTGCTG
>DATIFK010000112.1:0-3778 GCA_035455265.1 Anaerolineales bacterium | reverse complement strand
GGCCGCCCTTCATCCTCTGACTCAGAAGAACGCTTCTGCGGCCGAAGTCGAAGGGCCTGGCCGAGGAGCCTCCCCCTTTCCACGACCATCGCCCGAGGGAACTCCTAGGTTCCACCCCGTCTCGCGCCGCCTCCGGCGGCTCGCGGGGCGAACGGGGTTCGAGTCGTAGCCAAGAAACCTCGCACAGCAACTGTCACCCTGAGCGGAGGCCGCCCTTGATCCTCTGACTCAGAAGAACACTCCTGCGGCCGAAGTCGAAGGGCCCGGCCGAGGGGCCTCGCACAGCAACTGTCACCCTGAGCGGAGGCCGCCCTCCATCCTCTGACTCAGAAGAACGCTTCTGCGGCCGAAGTCGAAGGGCCTGGCCAAGAAACCTCGCACAGCAACTGTCACCCTGAGCGGAGGCCGCCCTTGATCCTCTGACTCAGAAGAACGCTTCTGCGGCCGAAGTCGAAGGGGGCTGTGGCGGGGTGTGGGAAACAGCGTGGGCCCGAGTCCCGGGCTTGGATTGGCAGATACGGTCGGATCGGGGTGGCCGCAGGAGCTACGAGGTCAACGCAGGTGTTGCGCCAAGAGGTTCGGCACGACCGAGCAGCCGGGCCAGGGCCACCCGGGCTTCGTCGTCCACCAAGGCGATGACTTCATCGCCGGCCTCCAACACCGTCGCGCCGCGTGGCAGGATCATTTCGCCGTGACGCAGAATGCCGGAGACGGTGCAGTTGGGAGGCAGGTCGAGATCGCGCAGGGCGGCGCCGACGGCCTGGGCGCCTTCGTCGATCTTCTCCTCCACCAGCGAGAACTTCCCGCGGCGGAGCTTCGCCATGACCATCATGTCGCCCAGCGACATTTCCTCCTGGATCAACCGGGCCATCACATCGGCCTGATTCAAGGCGACATCGACCCCAAAGTCCGATGTGAACAGCGAGGCGTGCCCGGGATCGTTGATGCGGCCGATCACGCGCGCCACCCCGTAATGATGGCGGGCGAGAGAAGCGACCATCAAGTTGTCGGCGTCATCCGGCAGCACGGCCGCCAGGACATCGGCCTCCGCGATGCCGGCCACCTCCAGAACATGCGGGTCGGTGGCTTCGCCTTCCAGGATCACCTCTGTCGGCAGGTCGCGATGAAGCCGGTCGAGCACTTCCTTGCGCCCCTCCACCACTCGCACGTCGTACCCTTGGCCCAACAGCAGAGCCGCCAGGTGGGCGCCGGTTCGGCCTCCGCCGACGATCAGAACCCTCATGGTTCAGCGCTCGCTTTCCCGATCGCATCCAGCTGACGCCTCAAGGCCTCCAGGTCGTCCTGGGTCAGGCCGACGAGCAGCCGATCGCCCGCCTCCAGTGGCTCAGGGCCGTCGGGCAGGTAGGCGCGGCCTGCATGGGTGACCGCCATCAGCCGCCCTGGGATCCCGGCCTGATCGATCGGCCGGCCTGCCCACGCCGGAGGCACGCGGATTTCCACCACATGGACCTCGCCGTTTCCGGCGGAGAAGATGGTCGTGAGAGGGGGTTCGAGCAACCGCTCCGCGATCCGCTGCGCTCCCCAAGTGGTCGACGTCACGGTGTCGAGGCCGAAGGCCTGGTACACGGGGAGGAGCCTGGGGTTGTAGACCCGCGCCACCACCCGAGGGACCCGGAACGTATCCCGCGCCAGACGCGCCGCCACGACGTTGACGCTGTCGGAGCTGGTGACGGCCGCCAAGGCGCCGGCCGATTCGACGCCGGCGCGGCGCAAGACCACGGGGTCAAAGCCCTCACCCTGCACCGTGCGGCCTTCGAAGTCCGGGCCGAGCTGGTCGAAGGCTCGCGCCTCCTGATCCACCACCGTGACCGTCGCCCGGCGGCAGAGCGTCAGGGCCAACTCAGCGCCGACTCGGCCGCAACCCACAACGACGATGGTCATTGGCCGGCCGCCTGTCGACGGTGGGGCGCTCGCAGGCTCAGGCATGTTCGCCGTCCAACTGGTAGGGGACATCGGTGATCACGACGCCGGTTTCCAGAGGCAGCGCCAACCGCAACAGGGTCGCCATTTGTGTCCGCATCAGGTTGGACCACCAGCGCGGGCGAATCGACTGCGGGACGATGATGGTGATCGTCTCGTTCGGTTGCCGGAGGTCCATCAGGCCGACGATGTAGCGCAGCAGCGGCTCGAGCACCAGCCCATGGTCGGCTTCCAGCACGACCAGGCGGACGCCCTCGCCCCATTGTCGCCAGAGGTCGCGCAGCGTGGCCGTCTCGGCCGGATCGATGGAAACGTGAACCGCGGTCACGTCGCTCGAAAGCGTGCGGGCGTAGCGCAGGGCGGTGAGGGTTCCCTGATGGACGGCGTTGATCGGCAGGATGATCCGGTTGCGAAGCAGCCGCGGCGGAAGGCGAAGATGATCCAGCGGGATGTCCACCGTATCTCCTTCAGGAGCCGTCGCGGCGGGCTTCGACGCCGTCCGCGGCGTCGCGGCGCGCAGTGGGACAACGGCGTGCCTCGACGGAAGGCGCGCCGCCGAGGATCCGGCGGAGGCCCAGGCGTAGGCCGGCACGCGGCGGGCTTCCTGCCCGACGCCGAACAACTCCAACAGACTCGCAAGGGTGGTCATCAGACGATAGCGATATTCCTGCATACGAAACGCCTGCCATTCCACGATCGATGCCATGGCACCTTGGACGCGGGCTTTCTCGCGCACGATGCGATAGACCTGCTTCGGGGCGCGGTAGCCGGCGGGCGAAAGCAGAACCAGGTGCGCCAGGAGGAACAGGATCGTGAACGAAACGAGCCGGATCCAGCCGCCTTCTTCCCATTTGCCGAAGATCTGACCGAGGAACACGCTGGCGGATAGCACGGCGGAGAAGCCGGCGGCGCGGGCGCCCCAGGTCCGGGCCATCCCAGTGGCGTGCATTTGAAGATGGCGCCGGACGGCCAGGCCCATGGCGGTGATCGGCAGGAAGACGCCGATGGAGTAGAAGGGGATGGCGTGGGTCGTCTGGCCTCGCACCAGCAGCATGATCAACACGGCGGCGATGAAGGTGAAAGTCACCGAACGGGTGAACGTGCCGCGGCGATCGCGGTAGACCACAGCCTCCGGGATCTCGCCGATGGCGACGTCGCGCCACTCGGTCGCCTGGGCATCCTGGAAAGCGGTCATGGAGGCTGCCGCCAGCATGAAGACCGCCAGGATCTGGTACGCCCAGAACAGGATTTCGCCCCCGGGAATCTGACCGAAGCCGATGAACGCCAGGTTCCCGACCAGGGTTCGGCCGGCCGTGCCGTCGAAGACGTTGAAGCGCAGGGAGAAGAAGGTCAGGAAGAATGTTGTCAGGCCGCCGTAGAACAGGAACGAGGTCTGCACGAAACGCCCAATGCCGGACCGGCCGCTGTAGAAGTCCCACAGGCGGCTCAGGCGTGGCAGGTGTTTCCTTCCCCATCGAACCGGCCCGGCATCCTCCTCGATCATGAATTGAATCCCGTTCGACACCGCTTCCAGCCCTGTCAGAGCGACCATCCCCTTCATAGCCGCTGTCAGCAAGTGCAACAGGGCCTGCGCTAGGGGGACCGATTGCGAAGCCTCGAAGGCCGGCTCGGGCGGCCGGCCGCGGATGTCGGCCAGGATCAGCCCGACGGCCATGGCCAGACTCATCATTATGAAGATGGCGAGGAGCGCGAAGACGATACGCGACGACTCACCCCGTCCTCGAATCGTCAGGAACCAGGTACCAAAGGCCAACAGAGCCCCCAGGCCGAAGTGGTACAGCCAGTTGTGGCCGTACAGCCCGAGGATCGACAGGAG
>DATIFK010000111.1:0-13028 GCA_035455265.1 Anaerolineales bacterium | reverse complement strand
TGGGTTCCCGCGACTTCGCTGAACTCTTTGCCAAGCCCGAGCAGTGGTCTTTGGCCCGGTCACGGATCGACGTCTTCAAGTTCTACACGCAGAATCTTCTCTACTACCCGTGCGCCATCTGCGGAGACAACAACCTCGGTGCCTTTGTTCCCGTGCAGGCATTTCAGAAGCTGACGGAATGGGGAATCGCCATCGGTATCGACGTGGGCGCGGTCAAGGAATGGGATTGCACCGGTTCTCAGGAGTTTCGCGTGGCCACGACCGTCGTCGAGAATGTCCAGTCCCACGGTGGGACCGTCACCTTCCTGGTGATGGACGAACCGTTCATGGGAGGCCAGGCGGCGCCAACGGGCAGTCAGCCGTGCGGATTGACCATGGAGCAAACAGCGGACGTCACAGCACGGTTCATGAAGCAAGTGAAGGCCGCCTACCCCGACGTCCTGGTAGGCAACACAGAGCCTTACCCCTATTTCTCTGTCGCTGAGCTCGAGGAGTGGATCGAGGCGCTCGAGGGAAGGGGGACGCCTCCCTCGTTCTTTCACCTGGATGTGAACATGGTGGAGGGAGGAACCCGGCTCGATCGTCGACGCGTCGTCGGGGATTTGCAGACTCTGAGCCGCTTCTTCCAGGACCACGGCATCCCGTTCGGGGTGATCTTCACGGCCAATGCCAACTGGGACGCGAGATCCGACCGAGTCTACTTCGACTCCACGATGGACTGGATACGCCTCGTTAACGAGGCTATCGGAAGGCCCCAGCAGGTGGTTTTCAATAGCTGGCTTGGGCCCACCACGGATGGCGTCTCGAATCGCCCGGGCGTTCATGAGGTTCCGATCAACCTGCCCGAGAATGATCCTTCCATCTACAGCCATACCAGATTGATCCTCGAAGGGCTTGACCTATTCGGCCCATGATGGGCCGCGCCCCCGGCGACAAGTGCGCCGCGGCTCCCCTGGCGATTTCTCACGAACGAGAACATCCATCCCAAGGGCGGTCTCCAACAAGCAACCACCCGGCCTCTGGCCGGGTGGTTGCGAATGGATGCACCTGACAGTTAGAGGGCCGGCGCCTTCTCGAAGGCGAGCCATCCTTCCGAGGCGGCGAGTTCCTGTTCGGCCGGCGTGCGCAGCACGAGCGTGTGCGCATGACCGTCCGTGATCAGCACAACGGTCAGCTCCGATCTCCCGTCATCCTCCACGCGCGCCGTGCAGTAGCGCTCATGGCCGAGTGGATGACGGATGCTGGCCGCCAAACAGCGATCGGCGAACTCCCCTCCGTGTTGACAGGTGTCGTGGTCAATCACCAGCTTCATCGGCACCTCCCGGGCTGCCTCTCGCCCCTTGAAGGCTCTGCCGCGCCCGTCGCACGGCGGGTTTGCCATCGTCCTTCCCGAAAGATGACCTTTGGCGCGCCGCGGGTTCAGGCAGCGATCAGTTGACCTTGATGACCTCGCCCGTGTGGTTGTCCACCACGACCGGGCATTCGTAGTACGTTACGCTCGGCCGGTGGCCGTATTTGCCGACCATGAAGTCCTTCCAGGCCTCTGTGAAGAATGCCTCGGCCGGCGCGCGCGATTCCCACAAGTAGACACTGGCGGCGGACCGGCCATCTTCGGTGAGGAGGAAGTACTTGCGGATGAGTCCCTTCATGTTCTCGAACTTGCCCGTTCCCTCCCGGAAGACCGAGCGGGCCTGTTCGGCCGTCCAGGTGTCGGGCAGGCCGAATTGGCAGATGACCGTGATCATGCGTGGCTCTCCAGTGGATCGTCGACGGAGTTGTCGGCTTGCTTCGGGCCCCTGCCGGCGCGGGTCGCCACAATCTCCGCCAGGATGGCCAGAGCGATTCCCTCCGGGTCGGTGCGCCCGAGGTCGATCCCGATCGGACCGTGGAGGCGCCCGAGCTCATCGTCGGTCAAGCCGGCGGCCTTCAGGCGCGAGCGCCGCAGCGCCTGCGTCTTGCGGCTGCCGAGTGCGCCGACGTAGAAAGCCGGGCTGCGAAGAGCGACCATCAGGGCCGGGTCGTCGAGTTTCGGATCGTGCGACAGGACGGCCACCGCCGAGGAGCCTGACAGCCCGACCCGGCGCAAGCCTTCGTCCGGCCAGGAGGTCTCGATGACGGTATCCGGGAATCGCTCCGGCGTAGCGAAAGCGCCGCGCGGATCCACCACCACCACTCGATACCCAACCGCCTGCGCCAATCGGGTCAGCGCCATGGCGATGTGAACGCCTCCGACGATCACCAGCGTCGCTGGCGGCACCAGAGGGTCGAAGAGAACCTCGAGGTTGGTTGCCCCAACGCGGTACGCGCGTGCCTCCGCCGTGCCGGTCTTGAGCAGGTCGGCCGCATCGGGGGTCAGCCGTTTCATCCACTCCTGCCCGATGTCACCCTGCCCATGGCCGGAGGAATCCCACAGCGCCGACGATCCGACGGTCCCTGTCGGCCCGTCGACGATGACGCCCCGGAGCCACGATGTCCGGTCGGCCTTACACGACTGGAGAGCCTCGAGCAGGTTTTTGCCCTTGGCGGCCGGAAGTCCCGGCGCCAACAGGGGCTCGACGAAGATCTCGATCTGACCTCCGCAGGTCAGCCCGATCTCCCACGCCGTCTCATCCGCCACGCCGTAGCTCACCCGGCGCGGCCGTCCGTCAACCAGCGCCTGGATCGCCTCGGTGATGACCGCCCCCTCGACGCATCCGCCGCTCACCGAACCCGACATGTCTCCGCGGTCGCTGACGGCCATTTTGGATCCGGCCGGGCGTGGCGCCGAGCCCCATGTCCGGATCACCGTGGCCAGGGCTACGGCTCGACCCGCCTGGACCCATGCCTGGACGTCAGCCAACAAGTCCGTCACGATCGACCTCGCCGCGGGTCACGCGGATCCCGCCGGAACTGACTCAGGCCGGCTGAGGGCTGCCCTCGGACTCGCGCAAAGCCTGCGTCAGGGCGGCCTCATACCGGCCGAGGCGCGCCGGGCGTTCGCGCACAAAGCGCTCGATGCCCTTGAGGACCGCCTCCGGCGAGAGCATGGCCTCGTCGATGACTTCCTCGACGGTGCCGCCCGTCCGCCAGCGATTGTCCCAATCCGAGGACAGCGCATACTCCGCCGCCCCCTCGTGGAACGTCCAGTCTCCCATGGAGCCGCGCGACTGCGTCGTGATGAACGTCGAATCGATCCGATCGGCGGCCGAGAGCAATCCTTCGCGGACGGCGGCGGGCTGCCGGGCGAACATCTCGGCGCTGGCCGCATAGACAATCTTGACATTGAGCCGGCGGGAGTCGAGCTCCGGCAGCACCTGGCACAGACTCACCATGGCGCTGGTGCCCTGGACAACGATCGTTCCGCCGCGCGGCTCTCCCGGAGTGTGATCGCGCACCAGGTAGGCGCCCTGCGCCACTTCGAAGTGCGAAGCGATCCCCAACTTGGCACGATCGGGCACGACGATGGGCGGACGCGTCAGGTGCAGGATGACGATCGGCGCGCTCTCGGCCAGCGCCGCCCCCAGGAGCACGGGCACTTCATTATGCTCCCACGGATGCAAGTTGATCACCTGCCCCTTCGGGAACAACTGCATGACGGCCGGCTCGAACACCCCGAAGTGCGTGCGGCTGTCATCCGCCGTCTCCGGCCCGGAGTGCCCGGCGACGAAGATCACCTTGCCGACCTTCCACTGGCAATCCTGCGCCAGTTGGCTGAAGAGGCGCAGCATCCCGTATTTCAGGTAGGAGAACGATCCGTAGGTGGAGCAGGCGCCCCAGAAGCCGTCGAAGTCTTGGGTGGGATCGTCGGCGAAGTTGACCGTCGCCACGCCGACGAGAAGCCCCGAGTTGGCGAATTCGGTGATCTCCTGCGGCAGGAGGACGCCTTCGCTCGAACCGAAGCGCTCGTACCATCCATAGCCCGGGGAGTCTCCGTAGGCTTTTCCGAAACCGCTCAGGTTGGTCGAGTCGGCCAGATCCGCCGAGGCGGCCAGGACCAGGGGACGACCATACTCGTTTCGGCCGAAGGCATTGACCCATGCACCCCACTTCGCCAGGCCCGCCCGATTGGCAACTTTAGTCCCGGGGGCGACGTACAGGTCGGCGGGGTAGTTGCGGAACTCGTACAACCGTTGATCCTTCCACGGAATGCCCTTCGAGCCCAACCGGAACGACGGAATCTCGCGCGGCACGCTTTCGCCCAACTCGACCAGGCGATCCGCCAGGTAGTCCACCAGCTCTTGATCCCGCGCCAGGATATCCGCCACGACCTTCAGGTTGGCGCGGAACTCGTCCCGCAACGCGGCGGAGTCCTTCGGCGCGGGTCCGCCAAAGTTCTCGAACTCGGCTCCGTACTTTTCGGCGAAGGGGCGTTTGGTCTCCCAGAACTCGGCGCTGTTGATGGCGTGAGGCGCGCCGTGCGACGGGTTGTCGTACTTGAGGTAGCCGCGGCCCTTGCGGGTCTTGAGCCAGGTGACGCTCGGGGCACGCGAGGGATTCTCGCTCATCATCATGGACAGGATCGCCTGGGTGACCGGGCCCCATTCGCTGCCCATCTCGGCGCCGAAGACTCGCCAGCCGTGGGCGCCAAACCAATCCTGCGGCGTCCCATAGACAACGCTGCTCACCGGGTGATCGTCGATGCCGTAGTCGTTCCAGTCGACGACGAAGTACAGATTGTCCAGCGCCAAACCCCAGGCGGAGTTCATCGTTTCGTGCGCCGCGCCCGGGGTCAACCCCGCCTCTCCCTCGAAGGCGAACACCTTGACCCCATCGGCCCCGGCGCGCTTCAGCGCCAGCGCCAGCCCGGCCGCCGCCGGCCCGCCGTGGCCGGAAGGCCCGGTGTTGAACTTGAGGAACAGCGTCTTGCCTTCCATTTCGGCGTGCCCTGAAAGACCGCGCCGATGACGGAAGCCGAGCAGGTCTTCCCAGTAGAGGACACGTTTGGGGGCATGGGGGATCTCGTAGATGGTCTTCCCGGTCTGCCGGAACTTGACGCGCATGGCCTCGTTCAGAACGGTCAGGGTGCAGTAGACCAGCGGCACGGTGTGCCCGCCGACCAGAACGAAGCGGTCGCCAAAGCGTTTCTCGGGATGACGCACATCCCAGCGCATGGCACCGCTCAACAGCACGGTCAGCAGGCCGTGCACCTTGGAGCGCGAGCCGCCTGGGTGACCGCTCTGACGGTAGTTGAGGATGATGTCGATGTACTGGTCGACCAGGTCCTTGGTCTTCTCCCAGTAGGGAAATGCCGGCGCCAACGCCTCATACCGTCGCGCGATTTGCTCCTCACCCGCACGGTCCATAGAGATCTCCTTGCTTCAGATTCAAGTTGTCAGTCATCAGTTGTCAGTTCTCAGTCGCCCGCTGCCGTCGGTGGTCCGGCAGATCGCTGATGACTGACAACTGATGACTGAAGACTGCTCTTCACGCCCTCGCCCAGGCTTCCGCCCAGATTCGCTTCGTCCCGGCGATGACCTGCTCCGGCGTCTCCGCCGGTGTCTGAGGTTTGACCTCGAATCCGACCCACGGCCGCTCTGCTCCCCCCTCGCGCAGGTAGCCCACCTTGAACAGGGCCTTGAGGAAGGCCACCAGTTCATCGATGTCGTTGGAGGCTCCCGGCCAGCCAAAGCGCGGGTGAAGGTCTCCGTAACCCGCGAGGCCCTCCACGCGTACGCAGTTGCCGACGTGGATGTGAACCAGGTGGTCCTTCAAGAGTCGCAGGGCGGGCTCGGACTCTTCGTGGAGTAGAGGCTGATGGCTGAGGTCATACATCAGGCCGAAGTCGGGATGATCCTTGCGCACTTCGGCGGCGAACTCTGCCGCCAATTCGCTCGGGCCGATGAGCGCCTTCTTGTCGACGTCGCGGTCGAACGTCTCCATCGTGAGAGCCACACCCTTCGTCTTGCCATAGGCGCACAATTCTCGAACCGACTGGACAAGGGCTTCGACGGCGGCCTTGCGGTCCTTGTCACCCGGATCCTTGCCGGAGAGGAAAGCCATTCGCTTGGCGCCGAGCTCGGCGGCTTCATCGATCCGCAGCTTCAACGCGTCCACCGCCCGCCGCCTCTCCGTCTCATCCAGGCTGTTGGGATTCAATTTGCCCATAAGCACAGCCGGTTGGGCGCCGTAGCCGACGCGGGTGCGCGACGTCTCCAGAATGGTCTTGACCCGGGCGCGTTCGGCCGGATCTTTGATCCAGGTGATCTCGACGCCGCCGAAGAACGGGTCCTCGGCAATCTTGGCCACACTCTCGGCAATCGACCCCTCACCGCTGATGGTGGCGGGAAAGGCCATGAAGTGCACGATGCTCATGGTGCAGTAGTGATCCCAATGGTGGTCCATAGGAGTCTCCAGTTTCCAGTTTCCAGTTTCCAGTTACCTGACGGTGTCGGTTCCGTCAGCTCATCGATCAGGCCTTCCACGCGACCGGGTTTTCCGGCCTTCTTCCTTCGATCACCGCCAGCACATCCGTGATCACCATGGCCATCCGCAGCAAGGCCTCGTCCGTATGGGCCGCCATGTGAGGCGAGAGCACCACATTGTCCATCTGCAGCAACGGGCTGTCGGCAGGCAACGGCTCCGGGTCATAGACATCCAGGCCGGCGCCCGCAATCCAGCCTTCCTGCAATGCCCGCACCAGCGCCGCTTGATCGACGACCGGCCCGCGGGAGGTGTTTAGCAGGAAGGCTCCCGGCTTCATCGACCGGAGCGCCTTCTCATCGATGATCCCGCGCGTCTCGCGCACCAGCGGCGTGTGCACCGACACGAAATCCGAACGCGACAACAACTCGCCAAGAGGCATCCGGCGCGCCTCGAGCTGCTTCTCGACGCCCGGGTAGGACACGACGTCGAAGTAGACGATGCCCATCGACAGCCCGGAGTGGCACATCGCCGCCAGCCGCTGCCCGATTCGGCCAAAGCCGACCAGCCCGAGCGTCTTGCCGAGAAGCTCGTTGCCGATCAACCGGTAGCGAGCGTCCCAATCACCCGCCCGGATGGCCCGGTCGGAGAGACGCAGGCGCTTGGCCAGGGCGATCATCATCCCCAGACACTGCTCCGCCACCGATTCCACATTGGCGTCGGGTGTGTTGACGACCGCGATCCCCATCTCGGCGGCCGCCTGGCGATCGATGGCTTCGACGCCCACGCCATGCCGCGCCACGACTTTCAAGCGTGGTGCGGCTTGCATCAGACGCCGGCTGACCTTGCCGTTGGCCCGGATGATGATCCCGTCCACGTCGCCCACCTGAGTCAGCAGGTCAGGTTCCTCAAGGCTGGTGGCCATGCGCACGTCGGCCCGCTGGCGCAGGATGTCCAGCGCCTTGGCGTGGATCGGCTCGAAGAGCAGCACGACCGGCCGGACCGCGCCGGGGTCTAGCGGTGCACGCACAGGCGCGCTCCTCGCGAGTCGTAACTCATCTCCTGGTAGACCGTCTTCCACTCGAGGTAGTCGTCGATCGCCAGCGCCCCTTGCTCTCGACCAATGCCGCTCTGCTTCATCCCGCCGTAGGGCGCCTGAACGAAGGATCCGTGGATGTCGTTGATCCAGATGGACCCGGCTTCCAGACGCTGCGCGGCGAGGTAGCAGTTGCGCATATCGCGGCTGAAGAAGTAGGCGCTGAGGCCGAAGATGGTGTCGTTGGCAACCTCGAGAGCCTTGTCCAAGTCGTCCCCGACCTTCATGAAGGCCAGCACGGGTCCGAAGGTTTCCTCCGTCATCACCCGCATGCTGTGGTCGCAGCCCGCCAGGACAGTCGGGGCGAAGAAGGTCCCGACACTGCCGACGCGCTGGCCGCCCACCAGGACGCTCGCGCCCTTGGCCTTGGCATCGGCGACGTGTCCCTCGATCCACTCCAACTGGCGGCGGTTGACCACGGGTCCGATGTCGACGCCCTCCTGGAAACCTTCGCCCACGACGATCCGTCCGGCGAGTTCGGCGATGCGCCGGGTCAGCTCGTCGTAGACGGCCTCATGGGCATAGACGCGGTTGACCCGGTTGCACACCTGGCCACAGCCGCGGAAGGCCTGGAAGGTGATGGCGTCGACGGCTTTGTCCACGTCGGCGTCCTTCCAGACGATGCACGGGCACTGGCCGCCCAGCTCGAGGGTCACTCGCTTGATCCCCTCCGCGGCGGCGCGCATCACCTGTTTGCCGCCTTCGACGCTGCCGGTGAGGGCCGCTTTGCGGATGAGGGGATGCCGCACCAGCGCCTCTCCGACGCTGCCGCCCGGCCCGGTGATGACATTGAGGACGCCCGGCGGGAGACCAGCCTCGAGGGCGATCGACGCCATGCGCAGCGTCGCCAGCGGCGTCTCGGAAGACGGTTTGGCGACCACCGTGCAGCCGGCTGCCAGCGCCGGGCCCATCATCCGGCTGAGCAGATGCAGCGGGTCGTTCCACGGCGGAATGGCGGCCACCACTCCGATCGGATGGCGCAGGACATAGACGAACTTGTCCTTCACGTCGGACGGGAGGACCATGCCCGTGATCCGTCGCGCTTCCTGCGAGTAGAACTCGACGACGGCGCAGAAGCCGTTGATTTCCCCCTTGGCCTGTGGGAAGGGCTTCCCCTGCTCCGTGGTCAACAGCTTACCGAGTTCATCGACGTGGGCGCGGACGGCGTTCACGACCTTCATCATGAGGGCCGCTCGCTCCGACGCCGGCGTCTCTCGCCAGAGAAGGTAGGCGCGATGCGACGAACGTACGGCCTCGTCGATCTCTTCCTCACTGGCTACGGGCACGCGACCGACCAGGTCGCCGTTGGCCGGATTGGTGACTTCGACCCAGTTGCCCGAGGCCCCTTCCCTCGGCTTGCCGTCGATCAGCATCGGCGTGCTTTCGATTTGTTCGCGAATGGCCATGCAGCACCACCTTCCTCGATTCCGGCGTGGGCCCTGGTTCCAGGGCCGGCGGACACTACGGGTTCACAATGACCTTGATCGCCTCGGCCGGCGCTTCGCCCGCCAACGATAGGGCGCGGGCGGCCTGGTCCAGCGGGAAGCGATGCGTGATCAGCGCATCCACGGCGACGCGGCCCGAAGCGACCAGCGGGATGGCATCGGCGAAGTCCCCCGCGTACAGGCGCGTGCCGCACAACGTCAGCTCTTTCCGATAGAGCGGCTCGAAATCGAACGTCACGGGCCGATGAGGCAGCGCCACCAAGACCAGGGTGCCTCCCCGTCGGGCCAGTTCCTGGGCGGAGGCAAGAGTCGCCGACGTGCCGACGAGATCCAACACGACGTCGAATCCGTCGGGGCACATGTCGTTCCCCTCCCTGGCGGCATCCTGCGTCCGGTTGTCCACGACCCGATGAGCGCCAAGTTGTTCAGCCAGCGCCAGCCGCTCGGGGACCCGGTCTACGGCCAGGATGGCCCGGGCGCCCCAGGCGCGCGCCACCTGAAGAGCCAGCAGCCCGATGACCCCCGTGCCGATGATCGCAAGTGTGGTTCCGCGGCCGATCCCGGCCCGGTTGGCCAGGTGCACCGCCACCGCGGTTGGCTCGACCATCGCCGCCCGTTCGGCCGGCATGTCGTCCGGCACGGTGAACACCGTCGAGGCCGGCACGATGATTTCGTCCGCCATGCCGCCGTCCAGGTGCACACCCAGGACGCGCACGTCGGGACAGTGATTGAGGCGCCCTTCGCGGCAGGCGCGGCATTGGCCGCAGGTCACCAGCGGTCGAACCGTCACCCGTTGACCCGCAGCCAAGGGCGCCTCCCGCCCACCCTCGAGCACACGTGCCCCGAGCTCATGGCCGGGCGTGACCGGGTACACCGCATACGGATGCCTGCCCGCCATCAGCGCCACATCCGAGCCGCACACCCCCACGGCCTCGACGCGAAGGCGGACCTCGCCGTCGGCCAGAGCGCGCGGTTCGCGCTCCACGATCTCGACGATTCCAGGCCCCCGGACCCAGGCGGCCCTTACCATGCCGTCGCCGACCCCCCGGCGCCGACCGGTGAACCGATCCGGCCTCTCAGGCCAAGCTCAGCGCCGATCACGCTGAGAAGCGCCTGGCCCATCTCACGCACATCCGAAACGACGACGGCATCCCGATAGATTCGCCTGACGAAGTCCTCACCAATCCCTACACCCACAACTCGGCAACCTTCCTTCTCGAGGCGCGACGCCGTGCGGATCAGATGGTCGGCATCCCCGTTGGGCTGACCGTCGGAGATCACCAGAAGCAGCTGGACCGGCTCTCGGCGCAGCCGCAGTCGACGGTACGCGAAGAGCAGGTGTTCCTCATCCCAGTTGTTGCAGCGGGGCTGGATTCCTGTGAGTCGGGTTCGCACAAACCGATAAGGCTCGTGGAATGCCTTGTAGATCCTGTGCTCGAGGGAGCTGCATCGAGTCGTTCGGTGTTCGTGGGCCGGCGTCAGGCCCAGCCGCATGGCCTCCCGAGCCTCGAAGCCCGCCGTGCTGAAGCCGATGATCTCCAGCGGGATTTCGAGGCGGCTCAGGCACTCCCCCACCAGGATGGCGGCCTTCGCCGCCAGCCGATACTTTTCGCGCCCTTGCATGCTGGCGCTCTCGTCCACCAGGACGCTCACCGCCAGCTCGCGACGTCCGCCCTGGACGCGGCGCTGAAACAGGCGGTAGTCCGAGAGGCGCTGTTTCCAGAGCCGGTTCATCTCCACCTTGCCTGTGCGGAACCGGCCGCCGTACCGCAGGTAGGTCTCCTCCTCGAGCAGGCGCAGGAGACGGGCCATCAGGAATCCGGCACCGCGTTGAACGTCCGTCCACATCGCGCGGTAGGCGACGGCGTCCCCGCGTGGCGGGATGATGATCGTCTCCGCATCGGCACGAAGAGCCGACGGATGGACCTTCTTCTCCGCCAGGCCGCGTTCGAACCAGGGAGCGCTGCCGGGGCGATACCATTCCGGCATGGTCCGTTGTCGCCCGAGAGACCGAGCCTCGACGAGGCCATCGTCGACCAGGATCTCAGGTATTCCGAAGTCGCCTTCGGCGGCGAGCGCCTCGCCTGACTCGGATTCATCGGGCGGGAGGGCAACGGGACCGCTTCGATCGCCATGGCTGCCGCCAAAGCCAGCCTGCGCGCCGAGCAGCGAACTCAACCGCGGATAGACGACCTTGAACGCCTCAAGGGAGTCGCCGGGCTGCTCCCCGTCGGCGCCGCGCTCGATATCCGCCGAGGATTCCTGGAGCGCTTGCTGAACGTCCTCGCGCAGCTTGGGTCCGGGAAGGCGACGGCCGGCCAGGTACAGGCCCCACTCGAGTTGACGCTCGACCGGAATGCGTTGAAGGTGGAGGGCGGGCAAGTCTCGCGGCCACTGGGACCGAAACGATGCAGCCATCCCCGGCCAGCGACGGGTCATCCAATTCTCGAGGCGCGCATCCTCGAGCGAATGCCACAGCCGCCGGAACGAGGGGGACGCTTCGCTTTCGCATGCGGCCGCCTCGTCCGCCGCCGGCTTCCACTCCGACAGTAGATGCCCGAGCAGATGCAAGGCACGGCCGCGGAGCGGAGGATAGGATCCCTCCCGCGCCGCGTCGCTGCCTGCTCCAACCACGACTCGCCCATCGCCCAGGGCGTCACGGTCACCGAAGGCGAAGCGCAAGTTGTAGCGCTGCGCGGTGATCTGGAGCAGCCTCTCGAGGCGCTCTCGTCGCCGATCCGAGGCCGGCGTGGCTGAGCGGGTGTCAGAAGTAGTTGTCAATCACATCCTCGACGACTTCGGCGTCGAAGGCGGTCAGCTTACTGAGAACCGTGTGGGCCGCGCTTTCTCGGACGCCGAAGGTCATCGCCATCCGGGCCCAATCGATCACCCGGCGCGTGCTGAACGAACCGAAGACCTTCTCGTTGCGAATCGCCTGCCGGACATCCTGTGCCACCTTGACCATCTTGCGGACGGTCTCTTTGTCCGTTTGACCGCTTTGCGCCAGGACCGCCTCGATCTCCTGGTCCTCCGTCAGGTAGTCCATTCGGATCACAACCGGGAACCGGTCCAAGAGGGCCTCGTTGAGGCTCTTGGTGCCGCCGTACTTGCCCTCCTCGCTCGGGTTCATCGAGGCGAACAGCCGGAAGCTCGGGTGGGGCCGAACAATGCGGCCGTCGTACTCCATCAGCACAACCATCCGGTCGTCATCGAGCAGCGAGTGCAGGCAGAAGGCGATCTCGGGCAGCGTGGCGTTGATCTCGTCCAGCAGGATCCAATCCCCGGACAGCATCGCCTCGACCAGCACGCCGTTGACCCAGTAGGTCCCCTTCTCGTTGATGAGCAGCTTGCCCAGGAACTCATCGACGGTCGTGGCGCCGTTCAGGTTGACGCGCCGCAACCCGTTGTTCGTTCTCCAGGCCAGGTAGCGCACGGCCATGGTCTTGCCGACGCCCGTCTCCCCGATCAGCAGCACCGGGAGGTCGTGCGCCACGCCATAGGCCAGCGTCTCCAGGTAACCCTGCGCCGGTGTGACGTAGATCTGTTCGCCGGGGATGAAGGCGCTCGCGTTGCCTTTGTTTAGAGGAATCGTCACCGAACCGATGGCGATCTTGTCTTGGGTTGTCATGGCGAGCCCCCGAAAAGGGCGCGGCCATCTGCCCCCTGCGGAGAGCCAGATCTACGTCGGCTGGGATGAGATGGCCACGGCGGCCTTCGGCCGCCTCGCCATGTCGTTCCGGCAAGCGCCAGTCGCTCAACAGCCACCTTCGTCATCACCCTCTCGGCGGCAAGCCCTCCAACGCACGCAGAACCTTCTCGGAGGTCGCCGGAAGATCCGTGATCCAGACTCCGATAGCGTCGTGGATGGCGTTGATAATCGCCGGCGCCTGGGAGTTGGCCGTCATCTCGCCAATGCCCTTGGCTCCGTAGGGCCCGGTCTTCGAGCCCATCTCCACGATGACCGCGTCCAACTCGGGAAGGTCCTTGGCCGTCGGGATCATGTAGGAGAAGAACCCGGTCGGATAGTGATCGAGCGTCGGGTAGTAGGGATGCAGCTCTTCCATCAGAGCCGAACCCAGCCCCATGGCGGCGCCGCCGTCGATCTGCCCCTCCACCAGCATCGGGTTGATGGCCTTGCCGCAGTCGTA
>DATIFK010000110.1:0-7611 GCA_035455265.1 Anaerolineales bacterium | reverse complement strand
TTCGTCTTGCTCGAGGACGAGTCCGGCTTTGTGGCGCGCAACCGTGAGTTCGTCTTCCCCTTGGAGGGGCAGGCCATCGGCCCGGTCGAGAAGGTGGACGATCAGACATTGCGCTACACGCTGCCGCTGCCTTCGGCGCCTCTGGGTACGCTGGTGGACGTCGATCCCGACGGCCAGGACGACCGCGGGGTGATGGTCTTCGCCATCGCCTATTGGTCGAACACCTGGGGCGGCCCATTCCTCGAGCCGCGCGATGGGCGCGGCTGGTCCAACGCCTACACCTCCGCCCGCACCGATCCGGATCGCGAGGACGAGATCGCCGGAGGGACGTTGATGATCTGGGCGCCGGATGACGCCCAGAGCTTCCCATCCGACTTTGGCCCGGACGGCCTGCTCTTCACCGGCGATGATCCGGTCCAGTCCATCCCGGCCGGCTACAGCCTGGTCGACCTGGATAGCCAGCCCTTCCGCGTCTACAAGGAGCCCACGCCCGAGATCGACCTGCTCGAAGGGGAAACGGCGGTCAACGATTTCTCGTCGATGTCCTATGCCGATGCGTTCACGGCGCTGTTCGACAAGGTCTCCAAGGAGTATCCCTTCACCGCCGAGAAGGGTATCGACTGGGAGGCACTGCGGGCGCAGTTCCTGCCGCGGATGCAGGCAGCGGGTACCTACGACGAGTACTACCGCGCCCTCAAGGATTTCACATTGGCGATCCCCGACGGCCATGTGGGCGTCACCTTCGACCCCGACATCTTCTTCGCCGACTACGGCGGAAGCTTCGGTCTGGTTCTGGCCGAGCTGTCCGACGGGACGGTGATCGCCACCCAGGTGCTCGACGGCCTTCCGGCCGCGCTCGCCGGAATCCGGCAAGGCGCCGACATCCAGACCTGGAACGGGAAACCGATTGCGGATGCGATCGCCGGGGTGGCGTCCTATTTCGGCCCCTTCTCATCCCAGCAGGCGGAGCGACCGATGCAGCTCGTCTCCCTGACCCGCGTCCCCGTCGGGACGAGCGTCGATATCCGTTTCCGCAATCCCGGCGGAGCTCCCCAGGACGCCACGCTGGAGGCGGTGGTCGACTACGACTCTCTCTTCGCTGCCTTGCCAGGCTTCAACGTCGACCAGCTCCAGCAGCCGATCGAAGGCGAGGTCCTGGATGACTCCGGCATCGGCTACATGCAGATCACAAGCTTCTCCGAGGACTACAACCTGATGGCCCGCCTGTGGGACTTCCATCTCCAGAAGTTGCTGGATGCCGAGATCCCGGCCCTGATCATCGACGTCCGCTCCAACCCGGGCGGAAGCGGCGCCCTGGCCATGGATTTCGCCGGCTACTTCTTCGATCAGTCGATGGTGCTGTCGACCGAGAAGTACTTCAACGAGCGTACGGGAACCTTCGAGGAGCGCGGCATCCCGTCCCGCTTGGAACCGGGGCCGCTGCACTTCAGCGGTCCGGTGGCCATCCTGGTGAGCGCCGACTGCGTCAGCGCGTGCGAGGGTTTCGTCTACGCCATGAGCCAGGGTCAACGGGCGACGGTCGTCGGACACAGCGCCACCGCCGGCGCCTACGGCGAGGTCGGCCGCGGGCAGTACACCATGCCGGGCGACCTGTCGCTGCAGTTCCCGACCGGCCGGCCGGAAACGCCTGAGGGCGACCTGATCATCGAGGGCGTGGGGATTCAGCCGGACGTCCTGGTGCCGATCACGCGGGCCAGCGCGCTGGGGGAGTCCGACGCGGTGCTGGCGGCCGCCGTTCAGGCTCTGCAACAGCAGCTCGGTTCGCCATAGGCGCACGGGAGGATTAGGACATGGCCGAAGCGGCCGACGCCGTCATCATTGGAGCCGGGATCCACGGATCCAGTCTGGCTTTCCATCTCTCGCAACGCGGGCTGAAGCCCGTCGTCGTCGAGCGCCGCTTCGTGGCGGCCGGAGCCACCGGGCGTTCCAGCGGTCTGGTGCGGATGCACTACGACCTGGAGCCCGAGTCCGCCCTGGCCTGGGCCTCGTTCCGCTACTTCAGCCGCTGGGAGGAGATCGTCGGCGGCGAGTGCGGCTTCCGCCGGACCGGTTTCCTTCAAATCGCTGCGCCCTCCGCCGAGGGCGCGCTGCGGGCGAACGTCGCCATGCATCAGCGCCTGGGAATCCCCAGCCTGATCGTGACGGCCGACGACGTGCGGCGTCTGGCCCCCTCGTTCGTGACGGAGGACTTCAGCGTCGCCGCCTACGAGCCCGAGTCGGGCTACGCCGACCCCACGGCCAGCGCCTCGAGCCTGCTCGAGGCGGCACGCCGGCAAGGCGCCCGGTTGGTGCAGGACGCCCCGGTTACGGCGATCCGTGTCCGCGGCGCGAAGGTCGAGGGTGTCGATACGCCTCGCGGCTCTTTTGACGCTCCGATCGTCGTCAACGCTGCCGGCGCCTGGGCGGCCGAGATCGGCCGCATGGCCGGCGTCGAGCTGCCCGTGACGACGTGGCGGCACGATACGGCATTCTTCGTGCGGCCGCCGGAGCTCGGCCCCAGTCACCCGACGGTCATCGACTTCATCAACTCGATGTATTTCCGGCCGGAGACGGGCCGCCTGACTCTGGTGGGCCTCGAGGACAACAACCCGCTCGGCCTGTCCCCGGAAGGGGACGGCGAACATGCGCTGGCCGGGTTTGTGGAACGGGCCATCGACCGCATCTGCCTTCGAATCCCGGCGATGGAACGCGGGGCGCTGCACTCGGCGCACGGAGGCTACGATGGGATCACACCGGATCAGCGCGCCATCCTCGATCAAGCCGGACCGGAGGGGTTCTTCGTGGTTTGCGGGTTCAGTGGAACGGGGTTCAAGATCGGCCCGGCGGTCGGCGCGTGCATGGCCGAGCGCATCCTCGACGGCCGCGCCGTCACAGTCGATATCACACCCTTCCGCCTGTCCCGCTTCTCCGAGGGCAAGCCGCTGACAGGCGAACACGCCTACGAGAGTATCTGGCGTTAGGAAGCTTCCAGCCGTCAGCTGCCGGCTCCCAGCCTCACATCCTGAGCGTAGCTCCCCTGAGCGGAGCGAAGGGGAGCGCAGTCGAAGGACTAGTTGTCAGTTTCCAGTCAAGAACCGGATCGCCCATGCTCGTATCCTCGATCACGGGCGTTGAGGTTCCCAAAGCCTCTCTCCCAGAGCATGTCGCAGGAGGGTCTCACGATGATCGTCACTACGGGCAATGAGGTTTCGGATCGGTCGATCGCCAAATATCTGGGCGTCGTTCGGGGGATCGTCGTGCGATCGCCGACGATCGGCCAAGGCATCCTGGGCGGCATCAATCAGATCTTCGGAGGGAACATTGAGGCGTATGCCCAGGTGTGCGAAGCGGCGCGCAACGAGGCTTACGAGCGCATGGTCGCCCACGCCGCGGACATGGGGGCCGACGCCGTCGTGGGGATGCGCTACGACGCGACCGAGTTCTCCCAGGGGGCTACGGAAGTGCTTGCCTACGGAACGGCGGTGAGGCTGGGATAGGACGGCGGCCAGCCGGCGGTCTTCAGCCGGCGGTTTCCAGCAAGTCCGCCACCCAGCCCAGCTCGAGCTGCTCCAATTTGCGGCGGGTCGGCGTCCCCGTCGCCACGTCCCAGCCGGCCATGGCGTAGTAGATGTCCTTGGCGCCTTCGACCTCTTCGGGCGATACCACGAGCCCGTCGCTCCTGCCTCCGACGAGTGCCTTCTGCATCTTCTTCGGCAGCACGTCGGCCTCGCGGCCGATCCCTTCGCGGGCGTTGTAGGCTCTCAACAGGTTCAGGCGCCGTTCGCCCAGGCGCATCAGCTCTTCGGTCGTGACCTCCCAACCGGTCACGGCCCGCACCGTCTCCGCCAGCTGGTCCATCCCGTAAAGATGCCACGCCGGCCCGAACACGAATTGACACATGTTGACGCTGTCCAGACACGAGTAGGCGTATTGCGTCTTCAGCGCGAACCGAACCTTTTCTTCGTTGAGGGCTTTCGCCGGTTGAGGCGGGTCGGTGACGCCGATCTCCGCCAGTCGCTCGGTGTGCGATTTCCATGAGGGATCGTGCTCGCTCGATTGATGGTCGGCCCCGAACGGGTTCACGGCGTAGATCAGGGCCAGGCTGCGCTTGACCTGCGGCATATGCGCCGGCATTTCCTGGCCCTTGACGGCGACCACCAGATCCTGACTGCCGCGACCCACCCGGGCCGCCGCCCGCGCCGAGCCTTCGGCCAGGAGATCGCCGAAGCCCTCGCGCCGCGCGATCTTCTCGACCGTTCTCAGCATCGCCTCGGCATTCCCGAAACGCAGCTCGAGGCCGTCGGTCTCCTCGCGGCTCAGCAGGCCTTGCTCGAAGCAGTCCATCGCCCAGGCGATGGTTGCGCCGCAGGAGATGGTGTCCATCCCGTACATGTTGCACAGCTGGGAGGCGTAGGCCACGGCGGCGAGGTCGTCGATGCCGCAATACGAGCCGAAGGTGGCCAGGGTCTCATATTCGGGTCCGCCGTAGAGCGGATCGACCGGGTGCGGCCCTTCCTTGATTTCCACCACCCGCTTGCAGCGCACGGTACAGGCGTAGCAGGTATCGCGATCCTTGAGGATGGTGTTGGCCATCGTCTTTCCGTCGAGGGCTTCCCACCCATCGAAGACCCCGCTGGCCCAGTTGCGGCTGACGAGGCCTCCGACGGCGTTTTGCCCCCGGACGACTTCGGCCGTGCCGAGCAGCCCCAGCCCTTCGACCCCCGAGCCCTCAAAGTGCTCAGCGCCCCAACGCGCCATCTGGATGACCGCCGCCCGATCCGCCAGCGGGGGCCGCAGCTGACCGCGCACGGCCACCGCTTTGAGATTCTTGCTGCCCATGACCGCGCCCATCCCGGTGCGGCCGTTGGCCCGGTTGGACATGTTCATCAGGGCCGCAAACCGAACGCGGTTCTCGCCGGCCGGGCCGACCTGCAAGACCTCGATCTTGTCGTCGCCCAGCTCCGATCGGATGTCCGCTTCCGCCTCACCCGTGATCTTTCCCCAGAGATGCTCGGCCGGCCGCAACTCCGCTTCGCCGTTGTGCAGCCACAGATACACGGGCTGCGCCGAACGGCCCTGGATGACGAGAGCATCGAACCCCGAGAACTTCATCTCGGCCGGGAAGAAGCCGCCCGATTGCGAATCTCCGACAGCCCCGGTCAACGGTGAGCGGGCCACCGATGTCAATCGGCTCTGGCCCGAGACCGGTGCCCCGGTGAGGACGCTCAGCGTCAGCACCAGCGGGCTGTCAGGGCTGAATGGATCGACGCCGCGCGGGCTTTGCCGCAACAGGTAGTACATGCCCAACGCGCTGCCGCCCATGTAGCGGCGGTAGACCGCCTCGTCGGGCTGCTCCACCTCCAATTGACCGGACGTTAGGTCGACGTGAAGGATCTTGCCGTGGTAGCCGTTGGGCATGCTGTCGCGACCTCGTCGTTTCTCCAGGAGGGCCGGACGCAAGCGGCCATCGCAGAATCGATGACTGAGGCGTCGCCGCAAGGGCAAGCGATGGGGACCGCGGCCATGATATCTGAATCCCCAGCGGGGGTCAACGCTCGGGAAGCTGTGGTCAGTGGTCAGTGGTCCGTGGTCAGTCGTCAGCCCTCAGGTGCCTTTCGGGCCTCGCCGCTCCGCTTGGAACTTGCTGTTGCCTGATAGCTGACGGCTGATGGCGGACGGCTGCCTCAATCCCATGTGTACAAGCACACGTCGCTATCCTCGGGCCCGTACACACGGTAGGTCGGCAACCGGTAGTTCCTTCCATCGTAGGCGCGAAGAACGCGATAGGGCTCCAGCAGATCGTTCAGCTCGTCGAGGGATCGCAAGGCTGCCGAGCGGGAGGCATGGGACGACAGCCAGCCTTGATCGCGAGCGGCCCGGAGCAACGTCGCCCGGCGACAAGCCAGTTGCGGTAGAAGATCCGCGCGGACAGCTTCGTCGGCCCCCCGCGCCAGATTCGCAAGCGCCGGCACCGCATCATCGGAAAGCTGCAGCAGGTAGGAGACGTCGAGGTCGCCCATCGCCTCCATCCGTTGGATGTTGTGGGAGGCGATGAAGGCATCGACGTTGACGGCATTCAGGCTGAGCGTGAAACCGAGCGCCAGGGCCAAACCCACAGGAGCAACGGCACGCAACCGGCCCGAGAGGAGCAGGATCAGGAAGGCGGCGAAGGCGAGCCCGAGCCAGGGCAGGGCCACGTGCGTGTAGGTCCGCAGCCGGCTGAAGCCGTAGGCTCCCTCGTAGAGGCTGAGGCGCTGCCACGCCGAAACGAGCATCACCAGGACGAGCAGCACCAGCAGTGCACTCAACGCGGCGAAGGCACGGCGAGAACGCGCCTCGGGCCGGCGCGTGACGGCCGCCAGCGCGTAAATCAGTCCGAGGCTGAGAAACCCGACGGCCACCAGCTCGCCGAAGCCGCGGCGGGCGTATTCGGCGTAGGTGTAGCCAGCGGCGTAGATGTTGGCCTCGCCGCCGAACAGGTAAGCGAACTGAACGCCGACGAAGCCCAGGAACAGAAGATCGACAGCCCCCAGCGTGACGGCGGCTTCGGTGAAGCCGAGGAAGGGCGCCAGCAAGGGACGGTCTTTTCCGTAGAGAGGTCGAGGCGCGTGGGGCCGATAGGCGATCGCCAGAATCCCCAAACAGAAGAGGCCGACGGCGCTGATGACGATGCCGCGCGCGGCCCAGTCGGCCAGCCGCTCCAGGTCCAACCAGCGCAGGGCAGTCTCCAGAATGTCCCCGAACACCAGATCGGCGGTGCCCAACAAGGCGCCGAAGACGACGAGCACCGGCAGCGCCAGGGCCAGTCCCCTCAAGATGGACAGGACCACGCGGCGCGAGCCCCGCTCGCGGACTCTGCGCGACCACACGTCGCCGATCACGGGCCACGGCCGAAGCCATGCCTCGACGGGAATCGACACCGCCGTCCACCCCATGTCCAGCCAGCCCATCTCGCCGAGCTGGTCGTGGCGCAGCAGGCGCGCCACGAAGACGAAGAGCATCAGCGCCAGAGCGATGTCCAGGAAGACGGAGAGCGGTTCCAGGCGCAGGTACGTCCCCGCACCCAGAGCCAGCAACAGGACCAGCAGGACAATCGCACTCAGCGACGGGCGTGTTCTCTCGGACAGTGCGGCGAGCGCCGCCGCCGACACGCCCAGGGCCAGCCACAAGAGCATCGAGAGTCCCGGCGCCTTCTTGTAGAAGAAGATCTCGAAGGCTAAGCCGAGTCCGAACGCCAGCAGGATCAACACGCCTGGGCGCCGCAGCCCGAAGGCGGGCCGGGCAGGAACGGGCATTTCGTGGGCATCCTTCTCAGTCACGATCGACCTCCGATATCCGGGATGCCTGCGCTCGGCCGGGCCTCCGCCCTCGCACCAGCACAATGAGAACCCATCCGCAGGCCAAGAGGAATGTCCAGCCGCCAACAAGCGTGATGTGTCCCAGGAGAGCCCAGGGTCCTAGGGTCATGCGCAGGAGGTAATCCGAGGCTGAGCAGGGATAGGCCGCGACATCCGGTGGGGCCGCCGGACACATACCCGTCTGCAGGACTTGGGGCAATCCGAGGGCGACGGTTCCGAGGCTGATGATAAGCGGTGGGAGGAGCCACAACCC
>DATIFK010000109.1:0-26944 GCA_035455265.1 Anaerolineales bacterium | reverse complement strand
ACCGTCAGGCCGAGGGGCCGCGTCGTGGCTTCGTCGGATGACCAGCGTGTCAACGCCCCTGGGCGTATCAGCACGGCCTGGCCCGGTCCGCACTGGGCGAGGTACAGATCGCCCTCGCGCAGGACCGCCGCCAGGAGTCGTCCTTCGAACTGCATCGATTCGGCTTGTCCCTGGTTGGCCGAGAGCAGGTGATCGTTGACGGCGGAGGCCGCCTCGCGCAGCGCCGCGGTGACCGTTCCCGGCGTGCCGAAGTAGGCTTCGCTGGCCAGGCGCGCCAGGTGATCGAGCAGCCCGGCCGGAATCGACCGAACCGTCTGCACGCTGACCGTCAGGAAGAGCATATCCTCGGCGCGGCCGCGCGCCGCGCGCCGCGGCGCGGTCTGCGCCACTGTCCCGGGGGGCGGCGTGACGCGCGAGTCGCCTCCGGCGATGTGAATCAGCGCAACGTCCGCTTCGAGTCGTTCAGCCATGGCGGTGATTGTACTGAAACGAGCGAACCCCCGCAACGCGGGGTGCAAGATACGGGCCGGTCTGGCGGCGGTCTCGGGGGCCGGTCTCCAGTCACCAGTTTCCAGTCGAATCCGCGGCGAACGCCGGTTACGGATAACTGGAAACCGGAAACTGGAAACTGGCAACAGGGTATTAACGAGTGTGCGCGAAGAGACCCGCGGCGCTAGAATTGCCCCGCCCGCGAGGACGCTGCATTGCTGACGACGACGATCATCCGGTCGGAGCAGGACTTCCTTCGACTGCGCCGCGAATGGAATGACCTGCTCGCCGGCTCGATCGACGACGTCCCGTTCCTGCGCCACGAGTACCTGGCGGCCTGGTGGGGGACGCTCGGCGGCGGCGAATGGCCGAGCGGCGACCTGCTGGTGACGATCGCCCGGGACGAAGCCGGGCGCCTCGTCGGCGCGGCGCCCTTGTTCCGCGCGGGGGCTGCCGAGCCAGCCGCGCTGCGTTGGGTGGGCAGCCATGAGGTTTCGGATTACCTGGACGTGCTCGCCGCCCCCGAACACCTGCCGGCGTTCGTCGATGCCTGGCTGGACGCGCTCGAGAGGGAATCGTGGACGGCCGTCGAGCTGGACAACCTCCTGGAAGACTCGCCGTCGATCCCCGCCCTCGAAGCCGCCTCGAAACAGCGCGGCTGGGGTCTTCAGCGTGAACGCACGAAGCCCTGCCCGCTGGTCCGTCTCGATGGCGGGTGGGAAGGCTACCTCTCCCGGCTCGACAAGAAGCAGCGTCACGAGCTGCGACGTAAGATGCGCCGCGCCGAATCCAGACCGGGCGGAATCCGCATCCGTCACGTCCGTCAGACGGACGGGCTCGAGCCGGACGTCGACCGGTTCCTCTCGCTCATGGCCCTCGATCGCGCCAAGGCTGCCTTCCTCACACCATCCATGCGCGACCATTTCCACCGGGTGGCGACGGCGGCGGCGGAGGGGGGCTATCTCGACCTGGTGTTTCTCGAGGTCGACGGGCAGGCCGCCGCCGGATACCTCAACTTCGACTACCGCCATCGAATCTGGGTCTACAACTCGGGGCTCGATCCCGCCTACCTGCCTTTGTCCCCCGGCTGGGTCTTGATCGGCGCGGTCATCGAGCAGGCGGCGCAAGAGGGCAAGGAGGCCGTCGACTTCCTGCGCGGCGAGGAAGGTTACAAGACTCACCTGGGCGGCGTGCCGCGCTACGTTGCGCGGCTGACGATGGCGCGCGGGGACTAGTGAACAGTGGACGGTGGTCAGTCGCAAGTTGCCGGTTGCCAGTCTCCAGTCACCAGTTCTCAATTACCAGGAAGGGCCGCGGCGGGTGATGCCGTTGAAACTGACAACTGACAACTGACAACTGACAACTGATGACTGATGACTGATGACTGATGACAGATACCTGATGACTCGTTCTTGGGCCTACGCCGCGCTGACCGGCTCCGTCACCTTCTGGGGCGGGTCGTTCGTCGCCATGAAGGTGGTGCTGCCCGAGCTGTCGCCCGGGGTGATGGTCGTGACCCGGTTTGTCATCGGCTGCGCCGTGTTGGCCTTGACGCTTGCTTGGCGCGGCTCCCTGTGGATCCCAGGTCGGCGCGACTTGGCGGCCACCGCTGTGCTCGGCGCCATCGGGGTAACCCTCCACCAATGGCTGCAGGCGACCGGGCTCCAGACGGCCGCGGCGTCCGTGTCATCCTGGATTGTGGCTATCTCGCCGGTCTTCGTGGTGATCCTAGGATGGGCGCTGCTTCGGGAGCGTGTGACTGGCGGACGCATAGCGGGTATCTTGGTCGCGGCGACCGGGATGATGGTGATCGTGAGCCAGGGAAAGTTGGGCGCCTTCCTTGCCGGGCGCGCCTGGACACCGGGCGACGGCCTGATCTTGGCCAGCGCCGTCAATTGGGCGGTGTTCACGGTCCTGAGCAAGTACGTCATCGATCAGGGCGACGCCGCCTCCCCGGTTCGTCGCGATCGCTCGATGGTGTTGATGTTCTACACCCTGGTCTTCGGCCTGCTGTTCACGCTCCCGTGGGCTGCGATTCAAGGAGGGTGGGCTGCCCTCGGGCATTTGTCCACCTATGCGTGGCTGGGGATGGGCTTCTTGGGAGTCGCCTGCTCGGGGCTGGCCTACATCTTCTGGTTCGCCGGTCTCGAGGCCGTGGATGCGACGCAGGTCGGGGCCTTCCTCTACCTCGAGCCGGTGGTGACATCGCTGGTGGCGGTTCCGGTGTTGGGCGAGCCGATCACCGGGGCGCTGCTCGTGGGCGGGGCGGCCATCCTGCTTGGACTGTGGCTGGTCAACCGGACCTAGCGGCCCGGGCGGGCTCGCGGTAGAACAGACCCATGCCCCTCCCGGACGAAACCTCGCACCACCACCCGCACGGTTCCCCCGCGCCGGACGAGCCGGCGGCGATCGGGCTGGCCTTCGTGCTGAACCTGGCCTTCGCCTGCATCGAGGCGGTTGGCGGTGTGTGGACCAACAGCCTGGCGATCCTGTCCGACGCCGTTCACGACCTGGGCGACAGCCTGGCCTTCGGCCTGTCGTGGTGGCTGGCTCGCAAGGCGCGTCAGGGCGAGAACCGGCGCTTCTCGTATGGATACCGGCGGCTGTCGCTGGTCGGGGCGCTGATCACCGCCGTCGTCCTGCTCGTCGGATCGCTGTTGATCCTGGCGCGGGCCGTCCCCCGCCTGCTTCACCCGGAGCACAGCAACGCCGGCGGCATGATCGGGCTGGCCGTGCTTGGCCTGGTCGTGAACGGGGCTGCGGCCTGGAGGCTGCGGCGCGGCCGGACCCTCCAGAGCCAGATGCTGACGTGGCATTTGGTCGAGGATATCCTGGGTTGGGTCGCCGTTCTGGTCGTGGCCGTGACCCTCGTCTTCACCGACATTCATATCCTCGACCCGCTGCTATCCATCCTCATCACGCTGTACGTCCTCACCGGCGTCCTGCGGAACGTGCGGCGGACGGGTGCCGTGTTCCTCCAGGCGACCCCCGAGGAGCTCGACCTGGAAGCTTTGAACGCGGACCTGGCGGCGATCCGGGGCGTCCTCTCGACCCATCACACGCATGTGTGGTCGCTCGACGGCCAGCAGCACGTCCTCACGACACACCTCGTCGTCCCTGCCGCGGCGACCAAGGCCGACATCGTGCAGATCAAGAGGACCGCTCTAAGGAGGCTGGCGGACCTGGAAGTCGAGCACACGACGTTGGAGGTCGAGTTCGAGGACGAGGACTGCCGGATGCGGTAGCTGTCAGCACCCAGCTGTCAGCTATCAGCTTTCAGCTGTCGGCAATTCACCTGAGAGTTGCGAGGGCGCCGATGGCGAAGGCGCCGAGGCGACTCCACTACTTTGCCCCGGGGCCTTATCTCCAGGGCCAGAAACCCAACAACCACGCAGCGGCCATAGCCAGCGCGACGAGCGTCGCAAGACCGGCGACTGCTGCCGCGACCGTCCAAGGTGACAGGCGCCGCCTGACCGCGGCGGCCGCCTCGGGTGGAACGCCCAGCAGCACCAGTGTGATGTTGTCGTGTCCGCCCCGGGCGCGCGCCAACACGACCAGAGAGTCGACGGCCTCCTTTGAAGCTCCCGCGGCCAGCGCCTCGCCCAGCTCTCGGTCATCCACGAGGTCCGTCAGCCCGTCGGTGCACAACAGGATCTGATCGCCCGCCTCGAGCCGCAGTCCCTGCCGCGCCAAGGCCCGCACGTCGTCATCTCCCGAGTTCCACCGCATGCGTAGATCCGGCTCGACGTCCAGGCTGCCGCCGAGATGGCGGCGCAGGATGTGAGCGTTCGGGTGGGTGCGCGCCTCCTCGGGGGTGATGACGTGATGTTCCAGAGCCTCCTGGATCCAGGTGTGATCGAGGCTCAACTGACGCAGCCGCCCCTGACGCATGTGGTAGATGCGGCTATCGCCGACCGTTGCGGTGTAGAGGCGCAGACCGATGATCCAGGCCACGGCGATCGTCGATCCCATGCCGGCGCGTTCCTCCGCCCCCATCGCCGCCTGAGCCACGGCGCGTCCGGCGTCGACCACGGCGGCGCGCAATTGGGCCACCGGCTGTCGACCGTTGGCCGCGGCCAGGTGGCGGACCGCCGTCTCGACGGCGATCCCGGAGGCGATCTCTCCGGCCTGGTGGCCGCCGATTCCATCTGCGACGACGGCCAGCAGACTCGGCGTCTTGTCCGTCTCCAGGTGATAGGCCGAGATCGAGAAGGTGTCCTCGTTGTTCTTGCCGGTCTCACCGGCGTGCGACTGGGAGGCGATCGTGAGGTGTGGCTGGTCGGACGGGATCATCCCGGGACGCTCCTTGGATGTCCTATTGTAGGCCGTGACGTCATCCCGCGCCCATCGTCTGTTCTCGAGCCAGGCCGCGGGACCATGCCGCGACCTTCCTCTGTTGTCAAAGTAGGTCGCGGGATCATCCCGCGACCCTCCTCTGTTGTCAAAGTAGGTCGCGGGACCATCCCGCGACCTTCCTCTGTCCTCAAAATAGGTCGCGGGATCATGCGTCGGGCTCCGAGGAGGCGGCCGATCGGCGGTGCACGCGCACCACGGCGAGCGCCGGCGGGGTCGTCCAACGGAAACGCAGGGCGACTCGGCCGATGTGAATCCGGTCGTTGTGATTCAAGGCCCGGCCGTCCTCCGGGACGGGTTCGTCATTGACCCACGTGCCGGCGGTGGAGTTCTGGTCGCGCAGCAGGCACTGGCCGCTGGCGCGGCGCACGAGGCGGGCGTGGATGGGTGAGACGGATGGATCGTCGAGCAGCAGGCCGCACTGCGACGGGTCGCTGCCGATGGTCAGCTCGGCGCCGTCCCACGGATACGGCACGCCATCGGCCCCATCCGCGCCTAGAGGGATGAGCAACGCCTCCGGCGGAAGGTCGCGCGCTTGTGCGCCCAGGCGGGCACGGCGCAGCGGTCGAGCCGCCGCCAGGCTTCCGAGCCAGTCCGATCGGCGCTGTAGGGCGACCCACAGGTTCACCCAGCCGATCGTCGAAAAGGCGAGCAGGAAGGAAAGCGCCAGCGGAACAGCGGCCGGCCGCAACGCTGCCAGCCCCTGCGGCCCCGGGATCACCTCGACATCGACCGTCACCGTTTCGGTGGTGGCGCGCAGGCCCTGCCGATCGACCACCGCCGCCTGAATCCGGTGACGCCCGCTCTCCAACAACCCGGACAGGTCCCAGGTGATGGAGTCAAAGGGAGCCTCGGTCCGCGCGGCGACCTGAGCGCCATCCACCAACAGCTGCGTTTCCACCAGACCGCGCGTGTGAAGATCCGGAAACGTGACCAGCAGGCGCAGAGCCTGCTGCGTTGGAGGGATGTCCGTCAGGGGGACGTTGGGATCCTCGGTCTTGCGCAGGATGTGCGTCGGAGGTTGGATGAAGGCCACCTGGGGTGGCTGGATGTGCACGTCGAACGAGACCGGTTCCGACTGCCCCTGCAAATCCTCGGCTTGCAGCCTGACCTCAACGGTATGTGTCCCCGAAAGCTGCGCCGGCGAGAGGTATTGGACCTCATAGCGCGTCCGCCGGCTGGCCAGGAAGGCTGCCAGGCTGTCCAGGCCCCGCACCGGATCGAAGATGGTGAATGTGCCGCCGGAAGCGATGGCCGCTTCCCGCAGTCGGATGGCCTCCAGCACCAGCGCCTGCTCCGGCGTTCCGACCAGGACGGCGTGGATGACGGTGTGCAAATCAGCCGCGGCCGCCGCCGCGTTGGCCAGGTCTTGTTCGACCGGTCGGTCCACCAGGGTGGTCACGAAGACCAGGTGAGTCTCCATCCCGGGCCGAGGCGGAGGCGAAGCAGCGTAGTCGAGGGCGCCGATCAGCAGGCCGTACCCCGACGCCGGCGGATAGGAGGGCTCGTACGTCTCCAACGAGTCCCGAAGGCCGCGCGAGCTCGTCTGGTGCGTCGCCAGCGGGCCGTCCGAGGACACCAGGGTGAGGTCATCCAGCCCCGACCCCGAGGAAAGGGCGGACCAAGCGTGCATCAAGGCCGCGCGCACGACCTCGAAGCGCGTCTGCCCGAGTGGGTCGCGGCGGCGCATCGGCGAGGCCGTGTTGAGGGCGTAGACGACGCGCACGCCGACGTCCGACTCCTGGAGGTCGAAGGCCGGCACAGGGTTGCCGTCTTCCAGAATCGAGAAGCTCGTCGGCGGCAACGCGGGGATGCGGACGCCCTCCGCGTCGTCAACCGAGAGGAAGAAATGAACCTGGGGGAAGGCTTCGGCCGTTGGAGCCGTCGCCCGGACGAGGGCGGAGGCCTGGGCGCGGGCCGGGACCGTCGGCCAGCCGGAGGCCAGGAGGCACACCCCCAAGGCCAGCCCTCCCAGACGGGTGGCTCGCATGGCCGGATTGTAGCACGTGGGGTCGGCCGGGCCCGCGGGCCTGTTTGCAGTCGGCTTACAAAACCCCCTGGGCGCGTCCGATTCTCCCTAAGATGAGAACGACCGAGCGCGACGGTACGCCGCCATGATCACCACGCAGATCGAATCGCCTTTCGAAATCATCCTGCCGGCGGAGACGCTCGATCCGCCTCTCACCTTCACCGCGCGTCTGATTCGCGGCGCCCTGCTGTTGGGCTTCCTGGCCGTGATGGTCACCGAAGCCTGGCTGCTGTGGCAGGTGTGGGCGCTGATCGGCTGACCGACCGGCTCGGGCACGTTTCCTGCATTGCGGGCAGAGGGGCCCCTGATCATCCTCCAGGTGTGCCTCTTGAGCCTCCCTCCGGCAGACCCTCCCGCGACTCCCCGCCAGCGGGAGGGTCGTCGTTAACCGGGCGTTCACGCTCCCATCATGCCGGTCTTCGGGGAACCCGTGGGCCGGTAGACGGCGTAGATCGCACCCCGTGAGTTGGTCTTCGTCCCCACAAGCTCCAGGCCGGCGGCCGGCGACCCGGAATCGAACAGACGCTTCCCCGCGCCCAGGTGAACCGGGCAAATCCACAGCCGGTACTCGTCGACCAACCCGTGAATGGATTGAAGGAGCCGGCTGCTCCCTTGCACGTTGAGCTCCTCCCCCGGCTGTTCCTTCAACCGACGGACCGCATCCACGACATCGCCCTGGATGACGAATGTGTTCTGCCAACCAGGTTTCGCCAGCGTCGTGCTGGCGACGTGCTTCGGGCGCGGATTGAGTATCCCGGCGAGCTCCTGATCCTCGGGCGCCGCCGGGTTCGGCCAGTACGCGGCGAAGATGTCGTAGGTCTTCCGGCCGAGGAGAAACGCGCTCGCTCGAGCCATGCTGTCGAAGACGGTCTTGCCCATCACATCATCGAAGAACGGAACGCTCCAGCCGCCGTAGGGAAAACCGCCCTCCCGGTCTTCGTCGGGGCCACCAGGAGCCTGCATCACACCGTCCAGCGTCACGAAGGTATTCACCACCAGCTTCATGTTCATCCTCCCAAAGAGCCAACGATACGGAAAGCAGGAGATGGCGCCTGCGCTCGACAACGTCACGATCCAATGGAAAGACCTCGCCGCGCAAGTACCAGGCAGGTATAGATCGGCAGGAGCGCTGTCGAATGACGCGGCGAGGTAGCCGGTGATAGCCGTGGGGTCGCCCATGGGGCGAAGCAGGCGAACGCCTGCTTCGCCCCATGAGGGTTGCGTGGGTCCCTGCTAGGCCGCGGCGGGCACCGCCGGGACGGCCGGGGGCTTGGCGATCAGCCGCCGATACGTCAGCGTCCATGTCCCGCTGACGTACGTTTGCAGGATGCCGTTCAGCAGGATCATGACCGGCAGATACACCAGGCCGCAGGCCACGGCCACGATCGTCCCCGTCTGGACGGCCTTGTCTCCGCCGATGGAAAAGGCCACGATGGCCGGCAGGGCGACGGCGATCAGCGGGATGGCGATGATCAGGCCGACGACGAACCCGCCGATCAGCAAGATCAACCCCACAACGATCGCCGGACCAAGGTTGGCCCGGAAGACCTCCCAGGCGCGCCGGAAGGAGGCCAGCACCGGGTGTCCCTCGATGACGATGCTGTTCTGCACGAAGGTGATGTAGACGTTGGCCAACAGAGCGATCGGGATGGCCAGGCAGGCGAGGGGCACCAGGCAAAGCGCCCCCAGCCCCAACGTCAGCGTGGTGAAGAGCGCCACCGGAATGCCGATCACCAGGGCGAGCAAGATCCCGACGGCTATCACCACCGCCGCCGCGCCGAGCATCCGCCAGAAGTGCGGGAGACCCAGGCGCCAGGCTTCGGCCAGAGTCACGCTGCCCGCTTCGTCGGCCTTGGCTACACCGGCGATCAGGCCGGCCTGCCCGAGGATCCCGAGCACGATGGCGGCGACGACGAAGATCAGCACCAGGATCACCGCCGCGATGGCGATCAGGGTCAGGGTTTCCGGGGGGGTGTTCTGGAAGAATCGTTCGAGGCCGGGCCAGTCACGCTGGCCGAAGCGGTAGCTGCTGCTCTGGTACGAGTTGCTGCCTCCGCCGCCACCGCCTCCACCGGTGCACGCCGCCAGGATCCCCAGGATCCATAGCCCCTTGTTCTTCCAGGTGATGTTCCACGCTCGCGTGAGGACTTCTCCGTAATCCATGATGCCTCCTCTCCTGGCAATCGGCTGTCAGCCCTTGGCTGTCAGCGGCTTTCCATTCCCTGTTCTCGGCTTCCAGTCTCAGGGCAACCGGCGCTGGTGTCGTGTGTCCTGTGTCCTGTTTCTTGGCGACACGGTGCGCTGGAAAGACTGCCGCCGGTCACTCCACGGGGCCTTACTCCCATTCGATCGTCGCCGGCGGCTTGCTGGTGATGTCGTAGACCACGCGGTTGACGCCGGGGACCTCATTCACAATGCGGCTGCTGATACGCGCCAGGGCCTCGTGCGGCAGGCGCGACCAATCGGCGGTCATGAAATCGTCGGTGGACACGGCGCGCACGGCGACCGTTTCGGCGTAGGTGCGTTGGTCGCCCATGACGCCGACCGAGTGCACCGGCAGCAGGACGGCGAAGGCCTGGGCCGTGGCGCCGCGCAGGTAGCCGGCACGGTCGAGTTCCTCCGTCACGATGGCATCGGCCGAGCGTAGGCGCTCGAGCCGTTCGTGGGAGACCTCGCCGAGACAGCGTACCGCCAGCCCGGGCCCGGGGAACGGCTGTCGCCAGACGACACGCTCGGGCAAGCCGAGGGCCTCGCCCACCTGGCGCACTTCATCCTTGAACAAGTGCCGCAAGGGCTCCACCAAGTCGAAGGCCAGGTCGGCCGGCAGGCCGGCGACGTTGTGATGCGTCTTGATCCGGGCCGCCTGGCGTCTCTCGGGCCCACTGGACTCGACGACGTCCGGGTAGATCGTCCCCTGCATCAGGAAGCGAGGCTGTCCGGCTCGGCGAGCCTGCTCCTCGAAGACGCGGATGAACAGCCTGCCGATGACGCGCCGCTTCTCTTCCGGGTCGGTCACCCCGGAGAGTGCCTCGAGGAAGGACTCGCGGGCGTTGACGGCCAGGAGGCGCGCCCCAAGGTCCCGGCCGAACGTTTCCGCCACCGACTCCGGCTCGCCCCGGCGCATCAGTCCGGTGTCGACGAAAACGCACGTCAGCTGGTCTCCGACGGCCCGATGGACCAGGGCGGCCGCCACGGCCGAGTCGACCCCGCCGCTGACTCCGGCGAGAACGCCCTCGCCTCCGACCTGACGACGGATGCGCTCGACGGAGGCTTCGATGATCGAGGCCGGGGTCCAGTCCGGGCGCGCACCGCAGACGTCGAGGGCGAAGGACCGCAGCCAGCTGGACCCATCGGGCGTGTGGCGCACCTCCGGGTGAAACTGCACGCCGTAGCGCTTCCGACGCCGGTCGACCATCGCCGCCATCGGGGAGTTGGGCGAGTGGGCCAGGGGCTCGAAGCCCTCCGGCAGGGTCTCGATGCGATCGCCGTGGGACATCCAGACGGTGTGGCGGCCGGCCGGGAGCAGTCCGTCCCCGTCGTCGACCTCGATGACGGCGTGCCCGTATTCGCGAGTTTGGGAGGCGGCGACGCGGCCGCCGAGGGCGTGGGTCAACGCCTGCATCCCGTAGCAGATTCCCAGGACCGGCCTCCCCGATTCGAGGACGTAACCCGGCACCTGGGGCGCGCCGGCTTCGTAGACCGAGGCTGGCCCCCCGCTCAAGATGTAGCCGCGCGGTTCGAGGCTCAACACCTCCGCCGGCGGCGCATCCCACGGAAAGAGTTCGCAGTACACCCGGGCCTCCCGGACGCGCCGGGCGATCAGCTGGGTGTACTGCGATCCGAAATCGAGGATGGCGATGGAGTCCAACGGCCTCAATCCGCGAAGACGATCTTCCCTTCATTCATGTTGGTGATCACGGCCAGGGCCTCGATCGGGACGCCGAGCTCGGCCAGCAGCTGGCGGCCTCCCTCGAAGGTCTTCTCGACCAACGCGCCGACGCCGACGATCGAAGCGCCGGCGGCCTTGGCCAGGCGGGCTAGGCCCAGGATCGTCTGGCCGGTGGCCAGGAAGTCATCGATGATCAGAACCCGCTCCCCGGGGCCGAGGTACTCGGGCGATACGATCAGCTCTACGGTTCGCCCCTTGGTGTGGGAGGGCGCCAATGTCAGGAAGATCTGGTCCGGCATGGTGACCGGTTTGGACTTGCGCGCGTAGACGACCGGCAGGCCGAGGTGGGCGGCGGTGGTCAGGGCCGGCGCAATGCCGGAAATTTCGGCCGTGAGCACCTTGGTGGCGTTGACATGTCCGAAACGCAACGCCAGAGCCCGTCCGCAGGCGTCCATCAGGCGCGGATCGACCTGATGGTTGATGAACCCGTCCACCTTGAGGATGCCATTGCCCAGATTCCGGCCGTCGGTCAGGATGCGGAGTTTGAGCTCGTCCATCGGTTGTGACTCGCGGGGAGGTGTCCCGATTGTACATCGGCGTAGCAGTAACCTGCTAGGAGTCAGCCGGCATCTCCCACAGCGGCCCGGCTGTCTCACCGCCTCGGCGCGGCCTGAACAGCCTGCCCTTTCGGGAGGTGCCTGGGTTTCCAGTTCCCAGTTGCCAGTTCCCAGTCAGGCGAGCGGCGACTGGGGCATAGGGCGGGGGCGAAGTATGGCCTGGGCCAGCCCTTCACTGGAAACCGGAAACTGGCGACTGGGAACCACAAGCTGGCGGCTGGCGGCTCCTGCCGAACTCCACCCCTTCAGGGGACCCGGTCCCCGCCGGGTGGCTTGACATAGAACGGATGTTCCGCTAGAATGTTCTGAGAGTGCAGGAGGCCAGGATGCCCAAGGGCAAGTTGTCCGAGCGTCAGAGGAAGATGCTCGAGTTCATCCAGAAGTTCAGCCAGCAGAACGGCTACCCGCCATCGATCCGGGAGATCGGCGAGGCGGTCAGCATCTCCTCGACCTCGGTCGTGAACTACAACCTCAACCGGCTGGTCGAGGAGGGCTACGTGTCGCGCGATCAGAACGTGTCGCGCGGCATCCGTCTGACGGAGAAGCTGGCGCGCGCTTCGGAACGCCTGACCAACGTCATTCGCATCCCCCTGGTCGGCCGCATCTTTGCCAGCGAGCCGGTCCAGCTGCCCAGCACCGACTCCCCCGTCTTCGGCGCCGACGAAGCCGTCGAGCTCACCCGCGGGCTGTTGAAGAGCCAAGATGGCCTGTTTGCGCTTCAGGTCAAGGGCGACTCGATGATCGACGCCATGGTCAACGACGGCGACATCGTCGTCATGAAGCGGCAGGCGGAATGGCGCAACGGCGACATGGTCGCCGTGTGGCTCAAGGACCGTGAGGAGACGACCCTCAAGCACATCTATCGGGATGGAACCAGAGTGCGTCTGCAGCCGGCCAATCCAACGATGAAGCCGATCATGGTCGATGATCCGGCGCGCCTGGAGGTCCAGGGAAAGGTCATGCTCGTCGTCCGGCAGCTCGACTAGTCGGGCCGCCGGCATTCAACGTAGGTAAGTTCCTCGACGAAGGACGCCTGCCTCGAAAGGGGCAGGCGTTGTTTTCGTCCGCCGCGGGACGGGCGGCCTCTATGGAGCCAGGCTCTCATCTAGGAACCGCATCAATTCGGGGAGGAAGTCGCCGTGAGTCCGATAGAGGAGCTCCGTCCCGTGTGCGCTTCCTGGGTAGATAAGCAGATCGACCCGCCCCGAGGCCTCTCCGGCGAGCACCTGGGCCGTGTCGGCGGAATACCCGTCTTTGTCGGAGGCGGCGAGCAGGATCGGGCGCGCCCCGTAGGAGGACATGAGCCCCTCGAGGCTGACCCCGAAGTAGTTCAAGCCGGGTGACAACAAGGCCACCGCGCGAATCTCGGGGTCGAGGGCGGCGTGGGTCAGAGCCAGATTGGCCCCGATGCTCGCTCCAACGGTGCCGCGGCGCCGCTTGTCCACATCGGGTTGGCTGGCGATCCATGCCTGCGCGGCGGCCACGTCCTCGACGGCCAGGGTCCAGTTCTCCTCGCCACCCGTTTCTCCTTGCCCGCGCAGGTCCAGAGCCAGGGAAGAGAACCCCGCCTGCTGCATGGTTTCGGCTTCGGGTGCCCAGTCTTCTCTCCCGCCGCCATACATATGAAGGAGAAGCAAAGCCGGGGATGATGGTGCGGCCGCCGCGCGCCAGGTGCCCCTCAGCGCCAGACCCTGGGCGCCCTGGATGGTGACCTCCTGCGCCGGCGGCAGGGGCGCAGTCGTGCTTTTGACCGACGGAGTGGCTGGGTTGACTTGCGGCACATTCGAACAGGAGGTCGCGAGCATGGCCAGAGACAGGAGGAGGCCAAGTCGGATCGCAGGTCCAAAGCTGGATCTTCTCTTGGATGACTGCGAGACCAAGGGTGGAGACATGCGCCAGCGTTTCAGCCCATGAGGGCTCGAATTCTCGCGCCGTTCCGACGCCGACCCTACAAGGTTCATGCCCGTTGTGGTTTGTGATTGCGCCGCGCGACGAAGCTGGCTGACGCCTCCAGGTGCGCCGGGGCGGCCCACAAATCGGGGAACTCAGCGCGTTCTGCCGCGGCGGCCTCCGCTGCCGGCAGCGTCAGGCCGCCCCGCAGGAATCGCTTCACGGCGCGGACGGCCGCCGGGTCGTTGGCGGTGATAGCGCCCGCCAGCGCTTCCGCTTCATCCAGAGCCTGGCCGCGCGGGACGACCCGGTTGGCAAGGCCGGTGTCGAACGCCTCAGAGGCCGAGAGCACGCGGCCGGCAGTGAGCCACTCCAGGGCGCGCGCGTAACCGGCGAGAGCCAGCAGTCGCTGACCCCCACCCCAGGCCGGTGTGATCCCCAGGCGGATGTGCATCATCCCCAGGCTGGCGCCTTCGGCCATGACTCGCAGGTCGCAAGCCAGGGCTATTTCCGCCCCGCCGCCGAGGGCCGGGCCCTCGATGGCGGCGATCGTGGGAACGGGGAGGGCTTCCAGCCGATCCAGCGCCACGGCCATGATGGCGGAGAGGCGTGCGCCGTCGGCGCGGCTGGGGAACCCATCGAGCTCGAGGAGGTCACCTCCCGCGCAGAACGCTGCGCCGGCCCCTGACACAATCAGGGCGCGCAAGCCGGAGGCGGCATGCGCCGCCTCGACCGCCGCGGCGAAGAGGCGCATGGCTTCCCACGTCAAGGCGTTGCGGGACTCCGGGCGATGGAGCGTCAGCCGGGCGATTCCATCAACGGGTATTTCGAAACGGATGATGCCGTCCATGCTGCGCTCCTTGACCGGCCTCCGGCCGCGCCGTATACTCGTCTCGCTCGGGGTGTAGCGCAGCTGGAAGCGCACCGCGTTTGGGACGCGGGGGTCGGCGGTTCAAGTCCGCCCACCCCGACTGTGCCATCGATAACCCCCATCGGGGACAGAGGGTACGGTGCGAGGCTGGCAACTCTCTCCCGCTTCGAGGAAACTCGACCTCGTGGTCGTAGCGGCGCGTTACGATTCGGAAGGTCGGTTGAGCCTGGCGCAAGGCTACGAGCGACGCGGGGAGGTGTGGAGCGACCTGCGATTGTTTGATCGTGCCACCCTGATCGAAAAGCTGGGCGCCCAGCGGCGCGTGGCCGTGGGCACGCCCACGGCTGTGCCGGGCGACTTCCAGGAGCTCGCGCCCGTCCGGCTGCAACGCCGCAATGGAACGGTCACCTTGGGCAGCGGGGCCCTTGCGAACGACCGCGACCACTTGGCTGCCCCTCTGTTCTGAATCGGTCTTATCGCCCGACCTGGGCATCTCCGGCGCAGGGTAGAATACTTTGCAACCGTCGCGCGCGGGCGTGGCCAAGTGGTAAGGCGACAGCCTTCCAAGCTGTTATCCGCGGGTTCGAATCCCGTCGCCCGCTCCTCATTGTAGTCAGTGGCGAGTGGTGAGTGGTCAGTCGGCGGACCTCCAGTTTGGAGATGCTCTTGACTGGCTACCGACCACTGACCACTGGCCACTAGCTTCCGGGGCCCGTAGCTCAGGGGTTAGAGCAGCCGGCTCATAACCGGTGGGTCGCAGGTTCGAATCCTGCCGGGCCCATCAAGAGTCCTCAGTCTTCAGTTCTCAGTTTTCAGTGAGCGCCACAACGGAGCAAAGTCGGACCTACTGCCACGGAAGCCCGATTGGTAGACTGAAGACTGATGACTGATGACTCCCATGCTTTGCCCTCAATGTGAAGGAATCGAATCGGAGTTCAACGTCGAGGTGGCCCGACAGCATTTGCGCGAGTTCCGGCGGCGTGGCCCCGACCGCACGACACGCATCCTGCTGGAGGAGATCGAACGGCGCGGGGTGGAGGGGAAGACCCTGCTGGATATTGGCGGGGGAATCGGGGCGATCCAGATCGGCTTGCTGGAAGCCGGCGCCGGGAAGGCCTTCAGCGTGGATGCGTCGAGCGCCTATGCCGCAGCCGCCGAGGACGAGGCGGGCCGGCGTGGGCTGGCCCTGCGCGTCGAACGCCGGCACGCGGACTTCGTCGACGTGGCGGAGCAGATCCCGGCGGCCGACATCGTCACTTTAGACCGCGTTGTCTGCTGCTACCCGCACGCCGAAGCTCTGGTGGAATCCTCGGCGAGCCATGCGCGCCAACTCTATGGGCTGGTCTACCCACGTCGTTCGTGGTGGCTTCGTCCGGCATTCTCCGTGCTCAACGTCATCCTCCGACTGCGTGGGTCCCCGTTCCGCGTGTTTCTGCATTCTCCCGAGGCTGTGGAAGGCGTGCTGGAGCGACGAGGCCTGAGCCAAGTCTTCCATCGGATCGCCGGAATCTGGCAGGTGGCGCTGTACGCCCGCCCGGTCGCGTGATCGACACTCCCAAACGAGGTGCCGCTAATGACTGAGATCCTCCACCGCCCCGGTTTCCTGGGGACCAGCGCCAATTTCGCCGCCGACATGACCCTGACGATCAGCCTGGCCGTGGCCTTGCTGTTCACCATCGGCTTCCTGCTGGCGCGCGCCCGTCACTACACCGCCCACCGCTGGGTCCAGACCAGCGCGGCCGCGCTCAACGCCATCCTGGTCGGCTGGATGATGATTCTCCCGTTTCGAGACTTCGTGCTGCCGGGGATCCCCGGACGTCTGGACGAGCGCTTCTACGCCATAACCACGATCCACGGGCTGGTGGGCGGGGCGGCGCTGATCTTCGGGGTCTTCGTGGCGCTGCGCGGCAATGAACTGGTGCCGGCCTCGCTCAAGTTCCGCGACTACAAGCGCTTCATGCGCGTGGCCTACGGTCTGTATATGTTGGCAACCTTGATAGGGGTGCTGGTCTACCTGACGTGGTTCGTCGGCAACCCGAATCCGCCCGTATATCAGTAGACCGCGGCTGGAGAGACGCGAACCGCCGGATGTGGGGGGCCCATCCGGCGGTTCCTTCTAAGTCGGGGGGCCCATCGTCTGTGCAGGGGGACACAGGGCCGACGGGGGAAATCCCCTAGGAAGAGCCGGTTACCGATACTGGGTTTTGGACCGGACTCTTCCTGTCCGAATTCTAGCACAATTTCGAAGGTTCCATCTTAAGAATGGCTTAACGACCGCGCCGCCGACTTGTCTTGCGGTCGGTGAAGAGCCGCTCCCACTCCCGGATCTCTGAATCACTCGCAGGCTGGTCCGGCTTGTCCTCACGCTCTTTCCGGCCGGGGGTGCTCGCCAGCCGGCGCGCGAAGTCGGCGGCGGAGAGCCACGCAGCTCCCATCTTCTGCGCGCTGCGACGGATCTCCATGTCGGAGGAAACGACCGTCCAATTGCGAGCCTCGCCGCGCAACCCTTCGAGGTGGCTTCGAATGGCCTCGTCGGCTGTCTTCGGCGGGGTCACAAAGTGCACTTGAACACCGGCACGACTCAGGTTGGGGGCCAGCCCTCCAGCGCGGCGGTCGAAGTACACGACGATCCGGCGGCGGATCCGTGAGGCGAACGCCTGCAGGACTGCCACCAACTGCGCCTCATCATCGGGGTCCGACAACGAAAGGCCGGGCACTTGGGGGACGAGATTGTGACCGTCGATCAAGTAAGGCATGGGCTGCGCCAGATCGCCTCGATCCCCGAGTCTACCTCGCGGAAGGCGCCTGCCTTGACCAGAGCGGCTGGGTTCACCGGGTGAGGCGCGTTCCCCGGCTCCGCCAACTGAACCTGCGCCGGCAGCAGCCGTCCGACATGACCTGTGCGAGAAATCGCCCCATCCATTCCCTGCTTTGACGGTTTGTCCCTGTTGACTCCGACTTCTCGCCCATGCTACAGTAGTCGGGCACTTAGTTGGTTGCCTCAACAAACTGCCCTCCCCTGGGATCCTCATGCCAAGGCAGTTCCGCACCGGCGACCAGGCGCTCGTCCGCCAGCTCAACCGCTCGATCCTTCTGCAGCGCCTGTGGGTTGGCTCGCCTCTCTCGCGCGCCGACCTGGCCGCCAGCATCGGCCTCAACAAGACGACCGTCTCCGATCTGGTGGACGAGCTGCTGTCCAGCGGGTTCTTGCAGGAGATTGGCCGCAATGCCTCCGCCGGTGGGCGTCCTGGGGTCTTGCTGGAGCTCAATCCCGAAGCCGGCTGGATCATCGGCTGCGACATCGCCGTCGGCAGCCTGAGCGTCGTCCTGGCGGACTTGCGCGCCCGCGTCGTCTGGCGCCGGCAGGCGGCCTTTGTCAAGGAAGATGGCCTGCATGCGGTGTTGGATCGATTGACGGCTTTGATGCGCCAGGCCGGGCAGCATGCTCGACGCACAGGGCGGCGTCTGCTTGGGGCAGGCGTGGCCGTTCCGGGGCTGGTCGACATCTCGAACGGGCGCCTCATCTTTGAGCCCAACATGGGCTGGCGGGACGTGCCTCTGCGCGAGGCGCTGGCGGATCGAACACGTCTTCCGGTGTTCGTCGACAACGACGGGAACGCCGCGGCGCTCGCTGAGCGCTACTTCGGTGTCGCCCAGGGGGTCGATGACTTTGCCTACGTGGTAGCCAACATCGGCCTCGGAGCGGGCTTGGTTATCGGTGGGCATATTCACTACGGCGCCAGCGGCTACGCCGGCGAAGCCGGGCATACCACCATCGATCCCCAGGGCCCCCTGTGCCGTTGCGGCAACCGCGGCTGCTGGGAACGTTTCGCCAGCCAGCGCGCCTTGATCGAACGCGTGACGAAGTCCGATGGCTCCCCGTCCTCTCCGGCACTCGAGGGGTTGACCGGTCACGGCACGGTCCCCGTCAGCCTGGAACTGATTCTGGAGGCGGCGCGCGCCGGGGACCCCATTGTCCTGGAGGCGCTGCGCGAGACCGGAACCTACCTGGGCATCGGGATGGCCAATCTGGTGAACCTGCTCAACCCAAGCCTGATCGCCTTTGGCGGGAGCCTGAGCCTGGTTCACGAGTATCTGTTGCCGGTGGCGCGCGAGGTCGCCGCCCAACGGGCGATGACCGAGATGCGCCAGACGCGCATCGTGGTTTCTTCCTTTCGGCAAAACGCCTGCGAGATGGGAGGCGTCGCTCTGGTGCTGCACGATCTGCTCAGTCGGCCCCGGCTGGTGCCGGCGGGCCGTCCGCTCTCGGCGCCCATGGAAACCGGCGCCGAGACATCGTTGAGAGCTCTGCCGTAGTCTGACGGACGAACCTTCCGTTTGAGGGAGGGAGGTGATGGAGGGCACGAAACCGACGGATCGGATGACCGAAGAACCAACGTACACCGACCACATATCTAGGGAGGAATGAGATGTCCCGCAAGTCGTACAGAGTGGTGGCCCTGCTGTGCGCCGCAGCGTTGCTGGTGGCGTGCGCCGCGCCAGCGGCCCAAACCCCGGCCGGGAAAGGGCAGGTCGAAGTCTTTTCCTGGTGGGTGGGGCCGGGCGAAGCCGACGGCCTAGCCGCCATGGTGCAGATCTTCAAGTCGGAGTATCCAAACGAAGACTTTGTGAACGCCGCGGTGGCAGGCGGCGCGGGCACGAATGCCAAGGCCGTGCTGGCCACCCGACTTCAAGCGGGCGATCCGCCGGATTCCTGGCAAGCTCACGCCGGCGAAGCGACGGTCGCTTACGCGGACGCGAACCAGATCCAACCGCTGGATGACTTCTTCAAGTCATCGGGCTTCGCCGATGTCCTGCCGCCTGCGCTGATCCCGTTGATCTCGAAAGACGGGCACCCTTACAGCGTTCCGGTCAACATCCACCGCTCGAATGTGATGTGGTACAACCCGAAGGTGCTGGCCGACGCCGGTGTGACGCTTCCCGATGGCGGGTTCAAGACCTACGACGAGTTCTTTGCGGCGTGCGACAAGATCAAGGCCGCCGGCAAGATCTGCCTGGCCCTCGGACCAGCTTGGACGGCTGAGCACCTGTTCGAAAACGTCATGATCGGGTCGCTGGGCGCCGACGGCTGGAACAAGCTGTGGGAGGCGGGCGCCGACTGGGGCAGCGCCGAGGTCACGGCCGCCCTGAACAACTATGCCAAGGCGCTGAGCTATGCCAACAGTGACGCCGCCACGCTTTCAGACTGGCAGCCTGCTGCTCAGCTCATGACCAACGGCGACGCCGCCTTCAACATCATGGGCGACTGGGCCTACGGCTACTTTGCCAACCAACCCCCGAACGGCCTGGCCCTGACGCCTCACACGGACTTCGACTGGACCTCGCCTCCGGGCACGCAGGGCACCTTCGTTTTCCTCGCGGATAGCTTTGTTCTACCGGTCGGCAACAAGAATCCGCAGGGGACGCTTGACTGGCTGACCGTGGCGGCCTCCAAGGCAGGCCAGGAAGCCTTCAACCCGCTCAAGGGCTCCATCTGCGCGAGGACCGACTGCGATCAATCGCTCTTCAGCGAGTACTCGCAAGGTGCCGCCGCCGATTGGGGCAGCAACACGGTCGTCGGTAGCCTGACCCATGAGGTAGTTGGGAATCCATCTTGGAACACCAAGATCGGATCCAGCCTGGGTGTGTTCGTGGCCGATCCAACGAAGGTCGCTGATTTCCAGGCTGCGCTCGTAGAAGCCTGCAAGTCAGACGGCGTCTGCAAGTAGGAACGTCGACCCATCGGACGGGGTAGGAATGGGCGGCTGTCCACAGCCGCCCATTCTGCTAAGTTACGGAGAGGGTGCGATCTGCAGCGACGCCTTTGGCCTGCCAGCTTGACAGGCTAGTATGCGATCTCTAAGATTGCCAGACCCACGACAAGGCTCTGGCAGCCGAGGGGAGGGCTAATGACACGGGGCTTTGAATTCCGCCGGGGCAATATGGTTCTTGCGCTGGCCCTGATGGTTGCAGGGGCAGTGTGCCTCGCGGTCGCCAGGACGTCAGAGGTAGTGATCGCGGGAAAGGATCTCACCTCCCTTGTTCTGCTGCTGAGCGGCCTGGTCTTCTACGGGGGAGTCCTTGTCATCGTGGCCTTGTTCCATAACGAGACCTACCTGGCCATTTCGCTGTTGATGCCGTCTATCCTGGCCATAGCGGTGTTCGTCTACGGATTCATAGCCTGGTCCGTGCGGGTTTCCCTCAGCAAATGGAAAGGGCTGAGACCGGATTTCACCTTTGTCGGCCTTAAGCAGTACACCGACCTCATACAAGGCGACCCGCGTTTCGCAATAGACGTAAGGAATACGGCCGTCTTCACGGTCGGCTTCATTGCAGGCTGCCTGATCATCGGCCTAGGCCTGGCCATCCTGCTGGACCAACGACTGCGGGGCGAGGCAGTCTTCCGCGGCATCTTTCTCTTCCCGATGGCGGTGTCTTTCATTGCCTCCGGCGTGGTGTGGGGGTGGCTGATGAATCCAGCGACGGGTACCCGCACCGCTGGATTGAACCTGATCTTCGCGGGGTTGCACCTCGATTTCCTAACAAGCTTGTGGACGACGACGACGCCACCGTGGGGGATGGCCTACACCGTCATCCCAGCGATCTGGCAGCTTTCGGGTTTCACGATGGCGCTCTACCTCGGCGGCCTGCGAAGTATTCCGGATGAGCTACGGGAAGCGGCGCGCGTGGACGGCGCCAGCGAATTCCAGATCTATCGTCATATCATTCTGCCGCTGCTGCGGCCTGTGACGTTAAGCGCCGTAATCATCCTCGGGCACATGTCCCTGAAGATCTTCGACCTCATCGTGGCCCTGGGGCATCAGGACATGCGTCTGGATGTGCCCGGCATCTACATGTGGCGGACGACCTTTGACGGCACCAACTATGGCCAGGGGGCGGCCATCGGCGTCCTGATGCTGGTCAGCGTTGCGATCCTTGTGGTTCCCTATCTGGTGTCCAGCATGCGGGCCGAGGCGAAGGTATGAAACGCCGGACAGCTATCGACGGCCTTCTTTACGCCATCCTGTTCGCGTTCGCGATCGGGTACTTGCTGCCTGTCTACCTGATGCTCCTGACGGGGGTGAAACCGATCAATCAGGTCGATCTGAAAACGATGTGGGACCTGCCTCAAGCGGGACTTCACTTTGACAACTTCATCGCCGGTTACAGGCAACTAGCCCCCAACCTGGGGAACAGTCTCATGATGGTCATCCCCGAGGCGATCCTGTCGTCGCTGCTGGGATCTCTCAACGGGTATCTCCTGTCGAAGTGGAGATTCCGCGGGTCGGAGCTTGTCTTCACCCTGATCCTGTTCGGAATGTTCATCCCTTATCAAAGCATCCTGATCCCGCTGGTCAAGTTCATGCAGTCCATCAGGCTGTACGGCGACCTACCTGGCCTGATCCTGGTACATATCATCTACGGCATTCCGATCACGACCTTGATCTTCCGTAACTACTACGCCGGCATCGGCACAGAGGTCCTGGAAGCGGGCCGGATCGATGGGGCCAGCTTGACGGGGTTGTATCGCTGGATCATCTTTCCGCTTTCGGCCCCCGCCTTCGCCGTCGTGATCATCTGGCAGTTCACGCAGGCCTGGAACGAATTCCTGTTTGCGGTGATCCTGACCAACCAGTCGCACTGGCCGGTGACCGTAGCGCTCAACAATCTCGCCGGCAGCCAGCTGGTGCAATGGAATGTCCTCATGGCGGCCACACTGCTGGCGGCGCTCCCCACCCTGGTGGTTTACATCGTGCTGGGCCGCTACTTCCTGCGCGGCCTGATGGCGGGCGCCCTCAAGGGCTAGGGAAATCTCGACGCCGGCCTCGCGACGATTAGGCATTTCCGTGCCTGTCTCGCTCATGGTGTGACGAGAGTCTGGCGGATAGGGGGCTCCAGGATGGAGCCCCCGTTCGCCTGGGCCGCACCAAGCGCAGCGCAGGCCGTCTCGCCCCGGCCCGCTGGAGTGGTGATGACCGGGGCGGTGTGGTGGCTGGCGGCTTCCGGCTGTGCTATCATGCCTGACCGTGGGAAGCGTCCGCCGCGCCGGCGGGAATCAATTCGCCCTCTACCTCATTCTCAACGTCATCGTCTCGATGGCGGCGGTTCTGTTCGTCCTGTTCCTGTGGGACCGCACCCGTCCGCAGCCGACGCCGCCCCCGCCCACGCCGACGGTCGACGCGGCTGCGGTCGTGGCCAGCGCGCTGCCGACGTCGACCGCCACGCTCGTGCCGACGCCCACGCCCGTCACCTACACCGTCCGACCGAACGACACCCTTTTCGGCATCGCGCTCCAGCTGGGTGTGTCTCTCGAAGACCTGATGGCGATCAATGATCTGACGGAGACGAGTGTCCTCGATGTGGGCCAGGTTCTGCTCGTGCCCACCGGTGATACGCCGTCCCAGCCGACGGCCGCCGCCACCGCCACCACGGCGCCGCCCCCGGCGACCGTGACACCGCGCCCGGAGGCGTCGGCGCCGCGGGTCGAGATCACCGGCGTCGACGGCGCCGGTGATCTGGCGAACGAGAGGGTGATGCTGGTCAACACCGGTGGCGTGGCGGCGATGGCCAACTGGACGCTCAACGATGGGCGCGGCCACGTCTACCGCTTCCCGGATTTCAACCTGTATAACGGCGCCGTGACGGTCTATACCCGGACCGGGACCGACACGGTGATCGACCTGTACTGGGGGCTGAACGAACCCGTCTGGTTCCCCGGGGGCCTCATCACGTTGCGGGATGCCCAGGGCAACGTCCAGTCGACCTTCGCCCTGCCGGGGAGTTGAGATGACCTGGCGCCGCGCCGGCCTGTTGGTGTGCTTTGGGCTGCTGGCGGCGTGCGGGCGCGGCGCGGCGTGGAAGGCCTACTTCCACGACGATCCGCTGCCGTACTACCTCTTCGTCCCGCAAGGGATCACGAACCCGAATCCGCCGGCCCTCATGGTCGGTCTGCTGGGTGAGGCGGGCGACATCGTGGATTGCTTCGATCTGTGGCAGAAGCTCGCCGAGGAGCGCGGCATGGCGCTGATCTGCCCCGAGCTGGCCGGCGGCGACTCGTTGATCGACAACATCGACGCCGACCGCGACCTGGGAACGGTGTTGACCGACGTCTACGCCAGCCAGGCCCTCCAACCTCGTTTCTTTCTGGCCGGCTACGGGGACGCCGGCGCATTCGCCTTGAGCTACGCCCTCCAGTTCCCGCAGGTGGTCAGCGGTGTGGCGGTCATGGCCGTCGATGAGTTTCCCGCCCCTTCCGCCAACGCTTCCAACATTCCGTTCCTGCTGGCCCTGGGCGATGACGATCGGGCGCGCAAGCCGGCCGCGGACGCCGCCACGGAGGCCTGGCGCCAGATGGGTCTGTCGTTCCGGCTCGTGTCCATCCGCGGGGACGACCGCCAGCCGACGCAGGATTTCGCGCGGCTGGCGGCCGAGTTGTGCCAACAAACGTCGCGCTGAGGTGATGGACATGTTCTGGCGCAAGCTGGCCGATCGCCGCTGGGAAGAAGCGCAGGCTTCCGGAGCCCTGGACGACCTGCCCGGGCGCGGCGAGCCGCTCTCGCTCGAAGACGACTCGGCCGTGCCGGAAGAATGGCGCACCGCTTTCCATCTTCTCCGCAATTCCGAACATGCCCCGGCCTGGATCGAGACGGCCCGTGAGGCGCGCCAGCGCGTCGAGACGGCCTGCGAGGACCTGCGCCGCGCGATGGCCGGCGGGGCGACCCCTCAGGGTGACGAGAGTCGCCGCGCGCGGCAGCGCTTCGAGGCCGAGATCGGCTTGGCCAACGATCTGATCGACTCCGCCAATCGCCTGGTTCCCCATCCGTCATTGCGATGGAGTAGATGGAACCCCGACCGATTGGCGCAAGGCATCGCCGGACCCAGGACGACCTGAGGGGCTGCACGCCAGGCCGGGCCTGGAGCCGGACCGGAGGGCGAACGATGGTTGCAGCGCCCTCTTCCGTCTGCTAGACTTCCGCAGGAGGACAGGAAACGGATGAGCCAGGCGCTCTACCGCCGATGGCGGCCGCGGGCATGGGATGAAGTGATCGGTCAGGATCACGTGATCCAGACCCTGCGGAACGCCGTCCGCGGCCAGCGCCTGGCGCACGCGTACCTGTTCGCCGGTCCGCGCGGCACGGGCAAGACGACGACGGCACGTTTGCTGGCCAAGGCCGCCAACTGCCTGGCGGAGAATCCGGCCGACCGCCCCTGCAATCAGTGTCGATGTTGCCAGGCCGTCAACGATGGCCGCTTCCTCGACCTGATCGAGATCGACGCCGCCTCCAACACCAGCGTGGACGACGTGCGCGACCTGAGGGACAAGGTCAACTTCTCCCCGAGCGAAGGCCGCTACAAGGTCTACATCGTCGACGAAGTCCACATGCTGTCGACGGCGGCCTTCAACGCGTTGCTCAAGACCTTGGAAGAGCCTCCGGCGCACGTCCTGTTCATCTTGGCGACGACCGAGGTCCACAAGATTCCGGCGACCGTCCTGTCGCGCTGCCAGCGGCATGAGTTCCGCCGCGTCCCCGTGGCGCAAATGGTTCCCTACCTCGAGGCGCGCTGCCGCGAGGAAGGCCTGACGGCAGACAGCGCCGTGCTGGGATTGATCGCCCGCCAGGCGACCGGCAGCCTGCGCGATGCCATCTCCCTCCTCGATCAACTCGCCTCGACGGGTGAGGCGGTGACCATCGAGCGGGCGGAAGCGGTCCTGGGTACGGCTGCCGGGGAGACGGTGCACCAGGTCGTGGAAGCGATGCATGAAGGTCGCGTCGATCTTGGTCTGGCGGCGCTCAACCGGAGCCTGGACGCAGGCGTCGATCCGCGCCAACTGGCGCGGCAGATCGTCGATTACCTGCGCGGGCTGCTGTTGATGAAGATGGGGAATGAGAATCTGGTGGACGCCTCGGCCGATGTTCGCCGCGAAATGGCGGCGTTGGCGTCGGCCCTGACGGCGGACGGGCTTCTGACCGCCATCCGCGCTTTCAGCCGGGCGGCCACGGAGGGGCGCGCCGGCTGGCAGCCGGGGCTTGCTCTCGAACTGGCGTTGGTCGAAGCCGCTGCGCCGCCCACAACGGCGCCGCCACCTTCCACGCCGCCCACCCCGGCGGCACGCCTCGCCGCACCCTCCCCGACACCGCGGGCGCGCCCGAAACCGCCAGCGGAGACATCAGCGCCTCCCGTGACGCCATCGAGTGCGGCGCGGCCGGGTTTCCAGGTGATCGTCGACAAATGGGCGGACATCCTCAAGGCCGCCTACCGGCTCGACCCGCGCACCCAGGCGCTGCTCAACTCTTGCCGCCCGCTCGGGGTCCACGACGGGCGACTGGTGCTGGGTTTCGGGAGCGAGATCCTGCGCGAGAAGATGGAGAGGGGCCACAGCTTGTCGTTCGCCTCGCGGGCGGTCGAGGAGGTGCTCGGTTTCCCCTTCGGCCTCCGCTGCGTGCTGCAGGATCAGTGGCGTCCAGGCGATCAGGATGCCGCCGCGCCGCCGCCGATGGAAGATGATGGGATGGTGGCAACGGCCGTGCGCGAGTTGGGGGGTCATGTGGTCCAGGTCCACCCGCTGCCTCCGGACACCAACGCCTGACCCAATGGAAGCGAGGTCTTGATGGGAGACGATCAGGGCGGCCTGTTGGGAATGGCGGCCCAACTCCGGCGTCTTCAAGAGGAACTAAAGACGGTCCGAGCAGAGTTGGCGGAGCAGACGGTCGAAGCCAGCGCCGGCGGCGGCGCCGTCCGCGTCGTGATGACGGGCACACAGGAATGTCGGGAGATCCACATCGCCCCGCAGCTGCTACGCGAGCCGGACGTGTCCCGCTTGCCGGACCTCCTGCGGCTGGCGATCAACCAGGCCATCCATGATTCGCAGGCCATGGCGGCACGCCGCCTGGGGCCCTTGGCCGGCGGGCTCGCGACGTGACCGGGATCCTGCCGCGGCCCGTCGAGCGGTTGATCGAGGCCTTCACGCGTCTGCCGGGCGTCGGTCCCAAGACCGCCTCGCGCCTGACCTACTTCCTGCTGCGGGCGCCTGAGTCCGAGAGTCTCGAATTGGCCGAGGCGTTGCAGGCGATGCGGGCCGGCACCGTCCTGTGCAGTGTCTGCTTCAACATTACCGAGCGCGAGGCGGACCCGTGCGCCATCTGCCGCGACCCGGCGCGGGGCGCAGGGTTGCTGTGCGTGGTCGAAGCCCCGCTGGATGTCTTGGCGCTGGAACGCACCGAGTCGTTTCGGGGACGCTACCATGTGTTGCACGGGGCGATCTCGCCCGTGGAGGGCATCGGCCCGGAAGACCTGAAGATCGCCGAGCTGGTTCAGCGCGTGGCGGCGGGAGGCGTGGACGAGGTGATCCTGGCGACGAACCCGACGCTCGAAGGGGAAGCGACGGCGATGTACTTGAGAAGGCGCCTGGAGAGCTTCCCGATCCGCATGACGCGCCTGGCGCGCGGTCTTCCGGCGGGCGGCGACCTCGAGTACGCCGATTCCTCGACCCTATCGCAGGCGCTCGAGGGACGGCGGGAGATGCCGTAGTCATCCGTTCACAGTCATCCGTCTGAAAGCGGCACGCGAGTCGACTGAAGATGGATAGATGACGACTGATGACTGACGACTGACAACTGGCTCATCGTGACTGCGGCCTCAAGCATCATCTTCCTCGCGGGCGCGCTTGGCTTGCTGCTGGTGTGGCGCCGGCACCTGGCGAGGCCGCGGCGTCATGAGTTCTGGCGCATCTGGGGATTCGTGGCGTTGTTGGGGCTGGTGTGCCGGAACGCGTCCGCGTGGTTCGTGGAGCCGCTTTCGGTGAG
>DATIFK010000108.1:0-2194 GCA_035455265.1 Anaerolineales bacterium | reverse complement strand
CGGGTCCTTGCCTCCTTCGCGCGCCAAGGCTACCGCCCTCGCCGACGGCACGACCTCGGCCAGGTTGACTCGCCGCCCTTCGGCCTTGGATACGACCTTCTGCGCCACGACCAGGACGTCGCCGTCCTCCAGCTGAAGGCCGGCGCGTTCCAACCCCGCCCGGATCAGGGCGGCGAGATCGTCCCCGGCCTGGACGAGCGGCAGGCCGGGGATGGCGGTCAATGTCATCGAGGAGGTCATGGCTGGGGAGCTGGGCCCCCGGCAGGGCGCGGTTCGCCCGTGATGCGAATCCCAGCGGCCCGCAACCCGTAGCGCTTGTTGATGCCCATCAGGATCGGCGTGAGGCCTTCGACCACGACGGCGTTCTCCAGCGGACCGGCGTCCCAGCCGACCATGCCGGCGGCCTCCACCAGGCGCAGCACCTGCTGACGCGCTTCGGGCGTGTCTCCGGCGACCAGCACGTCGCAAGCGATCGGGCCGTCGCCGTTGAGGTGGACATGCGAGACGTTGTGAAAGGCGGCCACGACGCGCACGCCGTCTCCCAACACCGCTTTGGCTTCGAGCGAGGCGCTGCCCTCCGGCGGCAGGCTCAGGACGGTCAGCTTCGGCGGGCGGATGGGGACCGTCACATCGACCAGTACCTTGCCCTGGAGCTGGGCGCGGACAGACTCGAGGGTCGCCCGGTGCGCCTCATAGGGGACGGTCAAGACGGCGATATCGCACTCTGCCGCCGCCTCTGCGTTCTCGAGCCCGCGCACGGTTTCGCCTCCGATCCTGGCGTTCAATTCGGCGGCGGCCTTCTGGGCGCGCTCTGCGCTGCGCGACCCAATGATGACCAGGTACCCCGCACGCGCCCACCGGTAGGCCAACCCGCTGCCTTCCTTGCCCGTGCCCCCCAGGATGGCGAGCGTCAGGATGATGCGTTCGCTCATAGACGTGTCCGACCTCCTAGGCGTCGCCGTCGGCCGGGACGAAAGTGGCGTACCGCTTCCAGACCTGGGCCGCCAGCTCGCGGGAGCGGGCCGTGATCGCTTCGACGTCCAGCGTCAGCAGCTCACGATTCTGCATCAACACCCGGCCGGCGACCATCGTCATCGTCACCATCGACTCATGGAAGCCGAAGACGATGTGCCATGGCAGGTTGCCGGCCGTCATCGGCGTCGTGGCCGCGTAGTCCACCAGGATCAGGTCGGCCTGCGCGCCCGGGCGGATAACGCCGATCGGCGCCGCGGCGAAGAACATCGACGCCAGCGCGGCGTTCTGGGTTACCGCCATTTCGACCAGCCGGTCCCCCGACATGCGCCGCGGGTCGCGGCGCCAGACCTTGTGCACCAGATAGGCGGCCTTCCATTCTTCCCACATGGCGTTGGAAAAGCCGTCGTTTCCCAAGCAGACGCGGATCCCGAGGCGCTGCATCGATTCGACGTCGGCCGCGCCCACGCCGTTGTTCATGTTCGACCGTGGCTGGTGGCTGACCCAGGTGCCGCTCTCCTTCAACAGCTCGGCCTCGCGCGCATCGATGTGCACGGCGTGGGCGGCGATGGTCCACGGGCCGAGGATGCCATGCGCTTGTAACCGATCGACGACGCGCTGGCCGGAGCGGGCCAGGCTGTCGTACTCGTCGGACTCGTGCTCGGCGACGTGGATGTGGAATCCAGCGCCGTCCGGCGCGGCTCCCCGGCACGCCTCGAGCGTCGGGTTCGAAAGGGTCAGCCCGGCGTGCAGGCCGAAGGTCGCCGCCACACGGCCGCCGGCGACCGTCTCGCGCTCGCAGCGCTGCAGGAAGCGGACGTTCTCCGCCATCCCAGCTTCCGCCTTGGCCGAGCCGTCGCGGTCGGTCACTTCGTAGCACAAGACGGCCCGCAACCCGCTGGCGTCGACCGCCTCGGCGATGACGTCGAGCGATCCGTCGATGGCGTTGGGAGAGGCGTGGTGATCGATCAGCGTCGTCGTCCCATGACGGACGGCATCCGCCAGGCACACCAGGGATGAATAGCGCACGTCTTCGTGCGTCAGGGATTTGTCGAGCGGCCACCACAGTTTGCGCAGGATGTCCTGGAAATCTCTGGGGGCGCGGCCCGGGATGGCCATGCCGCGGGCAAAGGCGCCGTAAAAGTGCGTGTGGGCGCAGATGTTGCCCGGCATGAGGATCTGACCGTGGCCGTCGATGCGTTCGTCTTGAGGGAAGCGGGCG
>DATIFK010000107.1:0-36585 GCA_035455265.1 Anaerolineales bacterium | reverse complement strand
TCCTGCTGGAATCGGAGGGCGGCATCTATGTCGCGCACCATCAAGTTCAGAGTCAACCCATGAAGGGTTCGCCCATACGCCTTCGCCGTCATCCAGGGCTCACCGACACGCAGCTTCATTTTCAACCTCCCCGCGCCATGGAGCGCCGGCGACCTAAGCTAGTCGGGGTCCCAGCGCTCGAGGCCGACTTGCATCTCCAACGGCTCGAACCCGATCGAACGATACAGCCGCTCTGGCGCCGAGTCCGCCTCGGCCACCAGGATCAACGAGACAAGTGCCGTCTCGGCCAGCGCCCGATCGGCAGCTTCGTACACCAGCGTTCCCGCGATGCCCTTTCTGCGAAAGTCGGGATGCGTTGCGACGGACTGAAAGCGCCCGATCCCATCTCGATGGAAGATCCCAAGATCGGCCACCAGAAGATCGTCCAGGAAGGCGCCGTACCAATGGCCCCAGCCGGCGCCGATCATGGCCTGGTAGCGCGCGATCTGCCGCTGGCGAAAGGTACGGTAGACGGCGTCGCCGTGGCCGCCCTCTCGAGAGAGAATCTGGAGCTCGAGGGCCTGATCCCACTCGGCACTCTTCTCCAGCGGTCGAACCTCGACGGGAGCGACGTGGGCCGGCGGCCGGAGCTGGCCCGCCGCCAGAACGGTGCTGCGGACCAGATGGAAACCGAGTGCCAGGAAGGTTTCCACCTGCCCCAGCTCGCCCTCGGGGCTGTCCCAACCGAAAGTCTCATGTGTTGTCTGGGGCGGACTGCCGATCTCTTCGGCGAACCGCTGCCTCCACCGGACGGCATCCTCGGCCGCCGGCGGATCCTGGAAGATCAGGAAGTTCCCCCAGTAGAAGTCTGGATTGGTCGGAGTCTGGACGACAAGGTAGTCGCCGCGGTCGACAATGCTCCCGTCGAATCCGGGGAAGATCAGGTCCGTTCGATAACCCATCGAGCGGAGGTTCATCTAGAAGCCATCCAGATCGTCGCAGGTGCGAGACGCGTTCGGCGGCGTCAGGCGCTGCCCGGGAACGGGTCGCCGGCTCGTAGCACCCACGCGCTCGAGTGAGGCTGAAAGCCGAGGCGGGGATAGTAGTCGACGGCGGCTGGAGCGGCCAACAGGACCAGCATCGACCTCGGTCCCATCTTGCGACGTGTCGCCTCGATGAGGGCAGTTCCGATGCCGCGACGCTGATAGGACCGGCGAACGGCCAGGTCGGCCAGATAACCGACGTAGCTGAAATCGGTCAACGTCCGGGCGATTCCAATCAGGGACGGGCCGTCCCACGCGGTGACAACCAGATTGGCATGGCGGAGCATGTCGGCCGCGATCGCTCGATCGTCGACCGGCCGCCGTTCGGCGAGCGTGGAGTCGCGATACAGCTCCAACACCGCCTCCAGGTCGAGGTCGTTTCCGTAGCGATACTCGATCGGCTCCACGCGGTCCTCCCGGCTGTCGACGGCGGCCAGGGAATCATACCCGCGGTGGAGGTCTGCCAGCTGCGGCCGCGCCCGTTCACTCGATGGGCATAGGGGTCAGGGCGGCCTGGGACCAGGACACGTCCAGAGAAGCCATGCTCATCCGGCTTCGGTAGTTCTGAATCTGGCTTTCGACGTTCTTCTGCTCCTGGATCAGCAGTTCCCGCAGGAGGATGTACGACGACAGGGCTTCCGGCTCCCCGGCCTGGGACAGCAGTCGCTGGAGTAGCCCGTCGGCGTGGTCGAGGGCGGCGGCGCGTTCGAGCAGCAGGCCGTACTCGAGACTGACATCCTGGCTGTACATGCTGTCACTCTGAATCTGGTCAGCCGCTTCTACGGCAGCCCGCCGCAGCGAGGCCAGCGCCTCCGGAGGCACGCGGGCGCTCAGGCTGGCATAGCCGCTGCCCGTGGACGACCAGGACGATGACGACACGACGTACCCGCCTGCTTCCAAGATCAGGGCTTGCAGCGCGGCAGACGCCTCGACCGGATCCGCGGCAATCATCGAAAGACTGGCGGACTGAAGGATGATGGGTTGCTCAGAGACCGCCGTAGGAGAAGGCGTCGGTGAAACTGGAGGCGAGGTGGCAGGGATCTGGCTGGGCACGACCTCGGTAGCCGCCGCCGGGCTGCAGGCCGCCAGCACGAGGAGAAGCGGGATCAGGGAACCGCGCCTCACGTTCATGGGGTCCTCCAACGTTCGTATTGCGCAGACGCCCGAGCCGACCTCAAGGTTCCCGACGGCCCGATGTCACTCTCGATCGGGTAGGACCGCCTCGCCCAAGGGCACCGGCGCCGAGGGCTCAGGGACGGCGACGCGCAGCGTCTGAATGTGGAGAAGATGTACGGTGACCGCGCACGCCACGAGGAGCATGGCTCCCCGGCCGATCGGAGACTCCACGGCGAAGGCGACAGTCGAGCCGATGGTCAGCCACAGGGCGGTGAGGGTGAGCGCCTTGTCCCGCAGGAGCATGCCGCCGCCCTCGCGGTAGTTCCGGATGTAGGGCCCCAACCATCGGTTGGACAGCAGCCGCCGATAGAAACGGTCCGAGCTGCGAGCGTAGCAGTAGGCGCCCAGGAGGAGAAACGGCGTCGTCGGCAGGATGGGCACGAAAACGCCGATGACGCCCAACGAAACGGCCAGAGTACCGACCACGATCAGAGAGCCGCGCACAACAGGATGCATACCAGATGTGACTCCGGGTTGCATTCTACTCTGGGACGGAGGCGGTGTGTCGGCGGCTTATCCCGAAGGCCGGGCCAGGAAGCAAGTCGACTGGGCCCGGGCGACCAAGGCGCCGTCGGGCGCCAGGATGTCGCACTCGGCGTACGCCAGGCGCCGGCCGCGACGAACGACGGTCGCCTGCCCGCGCAGCAGGCCCTCACGCACAGGTTCCAGGAAGTGCAGGGAGAGGCCGGTGGTGGTGAACGTTTCCCCCTCGGCGAGAGTCGTCGCCACCGCGGTTCCCATGGCGGCATCGGCCAGATCGGCGAGAATGCCGCCGTGGACGGTGCCGATCGGATTGTGGTGCCGGCGGTCCACCACCAGCGTCATCGTGACGGTTCCGTTCTCGGCCTGGACCAACTTCAAGCCGAGGAGCTCCGCAATCGGTGGCCGCGCCGCGCCGGACAGCCAATCGGAAAGCATATGGCGGGATGGGAGCATGGTCTACCTCCGCTGCGTCCTCGCTCTTCGGCGACCGGACGATAGGGCCGGGCCACCGCCGGACTCGAAATGTTTCAGGGCTTGCGCCTTGATCCAGCCGCGCGGAAAGGGCGCGGTTGGGTTCGCGATGAGGCTCAACGCACGACGGGCACGGCCCCGCAGGGCGACACTCGAGGAGCGTGTCAGTGGGGCGATCGTCCCGGCGATCGAGCCCGCCCGGGAGGGAACCTGCCGGGCGATCAGGCACAAGCTTGTCACCGCCCAGCTCTGAACGAAGACGCTTGGGTCTCGGGCGGCGCGAACCAGAGCCGCCACCAGGCGCGGGACGAGCCTCAGGTCGCGTGACAGGTGACCGAGCAGCATGGCCATGTGCCAGCGCACCATCGCCACCTCGTCGTTGCGCAGTGCTTTGAGGAAGATCGGAAGGTGCCGGCGCAGATCCGAGGCGTGCCCTCGTCCCAGCTTCTCCAGCGCGTCAGCGGCATGACCGCGCGTGGCGGGATCGGAGGAGCTCAAGGCATCGATCAGGTCGGAGAGAAAGCCGGGATTGCGCCGCACGACCTCGACGACTTCGTTGGCTGCCCCGTCACTGCGGAGATCTTCCCTGGACAGCCAACGGGCCAAGTCGCTCATCGCTCCATCCTCCAGCCGACGCCGCCCGTCGACCTGCGGGAATGGTACCCCGTCGTAACGGGCGCCCCTGGGCCTCTAGGGGAGCCAGCGAAGGGAGGCGGCGATCTCCTCAAACAGCTGTTGCTCGACGGCAGGATCGATGGAGGCAGGGGGATTTGGGAAATGCGTCGGGTCCAGGTTGGCAATGTCAAATGTGCTCAGGGTGAAGTCGAGGCTGACGCACTCGGACCCACGCGAGGTGGAGTACACCACCCGCAGGACCGCGGTGCCGGCGGCCGCGCCGGAATGTGTCTGCCTTACGAACGCCGAGCCGTCCAATTCGACGTCGCGCGATTCGACCCCGGCGGGATCGAACTCCAGATCCAGCGGCCCCCGGCAGCCGTTCTCCATGCCGCCGACGCGCACCGTCAAGGATTCCTCCACGACGTTCGTGGGGTTCGGTTGCAGGAACTCGATCCTTGCCGCCTGCTCGCCTGTCGCGCTGGTGACCTTGGCGTCGGCCGGGTACCAGAAGCCGAAGCCGTGATCCAGATCGCGGTAGACCGTCCATCCAGGAGGCGCGGAGTCCTGGGCGTCAGCGAGGCTGGTCGGCGTGAGGGAGGGAAAGGACGTCGCCTGCGCAGGGGCTCGGCAGGCAAGTGCCGCCGCCATGGCGGCCAAGATCAACAAGGCGATCCGGCGGTGCTCGAAGAAGTCCGGCCGAAGCGAGGCCAGTGACCGTGGATAGCGGCGAGCGGTCATGTGGGAAAAGCCACCTCGTAGTGAACGACGGTCGGCTCGAGCTCGAGAAGATACTCGGGATCCTCAGGATAGTACTTCGCCCGGTCGGCTTCCGGGCCGGCGAACCGCCGGATGGCTTCCATCGAATCCCAAAGGGAGATCAGAAGGAAATGAGCGACGTCCCCTTCCGTGCGCACAAGAATCTGTGTGCCGCGGTGGCCGGCGGTCTTGGCGTAGTCGGGGATCCCGGTCCGCATCAGAAACTGAAGGTAGGCGTCGGAGCGCGAAGCCGGGGTGGCTCCATGCCAGAGGCGGGCGATCACAGGTAGGCTCCTCCTGCCGGCGATCTTGTCGGTTCGGCCGGCCGACGGGGCCGCTCAAGCGGTGCGTGCGATCGCCTCGCAAGCCGCGCCGAGCGATCCCATGGGATCATGAAGGATGATCGCACCGTCGCGAAGGACCCGCTCCGTCCCGGCGTCGAGGGGAAGGAAGGCCCATTCCTTGGGTGCGACGCCGAATTCCACCTCGGGGCCATTGGCGTACCAGACACGAACGGACTGGACCATGCCCCAGTCTTCGACCTGGGTCCGAAGGACAGAACCGAAGTGGTTCGTCCAGCGCAGGTCGGCCAGTAGGGGCGGCGTCGCCTCCGCGACGATCACCAGGTCGACGTCGGAGTCCTCCCTCGCCGCGCCGCGTGCCCAAGAGCCCACCAATGCCAGCGCATGCACATAAGGCTGGGAGGATGCCCAGGCACGGACCCTTTCGATCAGGGCCGCCACGGGATCGGGCATGGGATCCACGCTGTCATCCGGTTGCGCAGTCCAGGCCTGCGGTGCGGGCCGGGTTGCGGCAGTTGGTCTCTACTGGAACAGGAGACTGACCCAGACCGAAGGATTGGCGAAGTCGGTGGCGCGGAGGGCCGCCAGCGCCGATGGCCCCGCGAACCAGGTTGCCAGGGCCAAAGCCCCGGCGACCTCGAGAGGCTTCTGGAAAGGCTCTTGGAGCTCGATCGTGGTGTGGTCTCGCCGGACCTTGAGGGCAGGCGGCACGCACAGCAGGGCGGCCAACGAGGCCATCACCAGGACCACCCACGCCGGGATCAGGTGCGCCACCGCCACGGTCAGCACCCCGCCGATTCCCCCGACGACGAAACAACCGACCATCAGCGCGTGGGCGGCGCGTGGGCCCAGCAGGCTGGCGGTGTGTGTCACACCGGCGGCCACATCGCCCTCCAGGTCGCGCAGTTCGTTGAACAACTGACCGTACAGACTGATGGACATGACGAACACCAAGGCGAACGTCCACAGCCACGACTGAGGAGCGCCGAAGACATCGAAGGCGGCGAGGAATTGCAGGCCGGCCAACATCATCGCGTGGGACACGAGGTCGGCGACGGGAATCGTCTTGAGGCGAACGTGCCGCGCCGAGTACAGGTAAGCCAGGGCCAGGCACAGCCAGCCCCAAAGCATGGCGCGCCATCCCAGCGAAGCGTACAGCAGGGCTGCCAGCGCCGCCGCGGCGTACGACAGGAGACGAGCGGTGCGTGGCGTCAGATCGCCGGAGGAGACGGGGTTGCGCGTTTGTTTGGCGGGATTGAGGGCGTCGTCCGGGGCGTCTTCGACGTCATTGATCATGAAGGCGAATCCGACGGCGACCCAGTTGGCGATGAGGACGATCACCAATGGCCAACCGAAGGATCCGCCGCCCGCGGCGGCACCCAAGAGCGTGGTGACGAGCACGAACCACATATACTCCCGAAAACGGGTCAGGCGGCGGGCGCCCGCCAGCCGGCGCTTCACCTCCAGCCTTTGGGCATAGGCGGCGAAGAGCGCGGGATCGAGCCAGGACGGGGGCATGCTCCTCCTTTGACGAGACGGGACCCCAAAACACTGATGATAGCACGGGCGGAGAGCGGCGCGGCGTCAACCGGGATCCCGGTGGCGTTGCGCCAGGAAGATCATCTCCGTCGAACTGTCCTCCAGGGCCCCGCCGGTGAAATCCCCGTACAGAGCCTGCAGCCGAAACCCCGCCCGGGCCAGCAAGTGCTCCATTTCATAGCGGAAGAGGCAATGGAGCGCGATCGGTCCCCGGGTCCATGTTTGGATAACCCCTCCCGAGCCGTCGAGTTCCTCCCAGCGGGTGGTCACAAAGGCAGTCTGAGTCGCCCGCTCGAGTGTCCAGGCCCGGGAGGCCCGGATCCGCCGGCCAGGGGCGAGCTCGAGCATCAAGGGGGCTGGATCCCCTCGGCCCTCCACGACGTCGGCCAGCCAGTGCGGATCCTGATGATCGAGGTGAATCACCAGGATCGCCCCCGGATCGAGATGGCGCCGGAGGCAGGCGAGGCAGTCCATCTGGTCTTCCGGCGTAAGCAGGAACTGGAACGAGTGAGCGGCGACGAACGCCAGCGCGAAGGTCTGCCCGAGATCGAACGATCTCATGTCCGCCTGGACCCAGCGCAATCCGGGAAGGTGCCCGGCCTTGGCTCGCGCGATGGATAACATCTCGGCAGAGGAATCCAGGGCCGTCATCTCCAGGCGGGGGGAGGCGAGACGCAAGGCCAACCGACCTGTCCCGCAAGCTACATCGAGAACCTTTCCCCCGCGTTCCGCCGCGGCCGAGCACAGCCGAGCATAGAAATCGACTTCGCCCGGCCAGTCCGTCATGCTCTGGTCATAGAGCTGCGCCGCCAATTGGTCTGCGGTTTGTGTCATCGGGCCACCTGTCATCCTGCGACTCCAGACGTCATCGGGCCGCGCGAATGTGGTCTTCGATGAGGCCGACGGCCATCGAGACGCCTTCTTCGTGGCGCACTGCCTCTCCCACCTGCGCCGCGCGAATCCGGAAGGCGGGATCTGTTAGCGCTCGATCGATGACGGTCGCCAGCCGATCCACCGTCAGGCGATGAGCCGCCGGCGCAGCCGGCCCGACACCCAATCGGCTCATGCGTCGGGCCCAGAACGCCTGATCGGCGCCAAAGGGCACCGCGACGCTCGGGACCCCGGCCCGCAGGGCAGCGCCTGTCGTGCCGGCCCCACCGTGATGGAGGATCAGCCGCAGCCGCGGAAAAAGCCATTCATGGGGAATCCCTTCGGCGCGCATGAGCCATCCGGACTCTGCGGCATCGGTCATGGCTTCCTGGGGTACGCCCAGAATCAGCCGTTGCCCCGTGGACTGCGCCGCTCGCATCGCTATCTGGACGAGCTCGCGCATCCGGGCGCTCCGCATGCTTCCCACACCAAAGTAGACGGGCGGAGGATCGGACTCAAGGAATCGCGCCAGGGCCGCCGGTGGGGTCCACCCATCCGGCGGACCGAGGTGCCAGTAGCCCGTGATGGTGACGCCGGGCGGCCAGTCGCGAGGGGGAGGGAGGATCACCGGACTGAAGGCGAACAGGACCGGAGGGCGGGAGGACGGGTCGCCCCCGAACGGCCACGGGGCGAGGTCGGGGAGCCCCTCGTTCTGTGCCTGAATCTCTCGATACAGCACGCGCCCGCCGAAGCGGAACACCAGGGTGTTGAGGTGATGAGTGGCGAGCCTGTACGCAGGCCCCAACGGCAGATCGGGGAGAGCCACCGCAGGGAAGGACGAGGTGGGAACGAAGACAGGGAAGAGTTGCGCGGAGACATCGGGCAGCCCGCGCTGACGAGCTATCGTGTGACCGGCTTCGGTCATAAGGAAGGAATGGACGATCGCCTGCGCGTCGGCGCTGGCCTCGAGCACCGATCGCAAGACGGAAACCGCCACAGGGCGGACAAACTCGATCATCCGGGCGATCATCCTCGGCCAGCTCAAGCCGGCGCTATCGGCAAACGAGCGCGCCAATTGCTCGGGGTCTCCGTCGAGTGCGTGAAAGGCAAGGCCCCGTCGTTCGGCCATCTCTCGATAGGGTGCCGGGGCCATCAGACGAACGGGGTAGCCGGCGCGCGACAGGCCGAGGCCCAAGGCGATGAAGGGCTCGACGTCGCCGCGCGAGCCGTAGGTGAGCAAGGCGATGAGGTTGCGATGGGCGGGGCTGGTTGTCACGGCGAGCTGAAGGTCGTGCGAATGGGCACGTGCAGACGGGGCGCGTGGCCCGCGGCGTTCAGATGCGGCCCAGCGTCATCCCTTCCGGGGTGATTTCGAAGAGCCAATCGCCGGCGCCTTCGAGCCTGTACTCCAGAACAAGGCGCTCCGGTGACCGATCCTCGCGCGTTCGCCGGATCGGCCGCTTGAAGGCGAAGGTGAGCACGTCTGGATCCCATTCTCCCTGGAGGTCCGGATCATACCCGGGAGGAGGTTCCGTGACCGCCTCGACGTCGGCCTCGTTGAGAAGGACGCGCAGGATCTGCTCGGCGACAGGGGCCGCCCACAGAAGGCTGGCTGTCGCCTGTTCTTCGAGCTCCCGGGCGTGTTCGTCTTCGGCGAGAGGCGCCTGGATGGGAGACCACACCGTCGGGAGATCATCGGCCGCGATGGTCTCGGGTTCGATCAAGCCGGGCATGGGGGCCTCCGTCGGGGCTATGGCCCAGAGGCAGGGCGGTCAGCGGAGGGTGGCTCGTGATCCTGCGGCGCGCACGTCGCGCCGGTTGCGGATGATGGCGGCGGGTTCGGCCTTACCAGCCTCGTCGTCGTCCGCCCGGCCGGCGTCGATCGCCGCCAGGGCCGCGTTCCTCTCGGGGCCGGGCGAAGCCGACCGTCAGCGAACGCTCGTTGAGCTGCTTGCCATTCAGCACACCGATGGCCTTCTGCGCCTCGGCCTGGGTGTCCATTTCGACGAAGGCGAAACCCTTGGAGCGACCGGTATCGCGGTCCTTGATAACGGATACGGACCGGACGGAGCCGAGCTGGGCGAAGAGGGCGCGAAGCTCGTCTTCCGTGGTCGAGTAAGCTAGGTTGCCGACGTACAACTTCGTATCCATCGCGTCTCCATTCATTCTCGTCGGCCTGGCGCGGCACGGACCGGGAAGGACACGCAGTATACCATGCGGCCCTTTCGGTCCGCCCAACCGGCGGAGGCGCGTGCTCGGGTCAGCCGCGATGATCGAATTCGGAGCGAAGGAACGTGTAGACGGTCGTATCGCGCAGGGAGCCGTCGTTGGCCCGGTCATCGTTGCGCAGCGTGGCCTCCAGGCGATAGCCGGCGCGTTCGGCCACGCGGCGACTGCGTATGTTGCGGGCGTCGCAGCGGATCTCCACACGGTTGGCGCCCATCGCCTCGAAGGCCATCCGGGTGAGCGCCACGACGGCTTCCGTGACGAAGCCTCGACCCTGCATCGAGGTGCGGCACCAGTACCCGATCTCGAACCTCGGGACTCTCCAATTGCGGGGGTGCAGGCCGGTGCCGAGGACGAATTCCCCGGTCTCCTGGAGGAACCCGGTGACGCCGAAGTCTTCCCCCAGGTGGAAGCGCGATTCGGCGCCGGCCAGGAAGGCGCGCGTCATCTCGAGAGTTTGAAGCGAGTCCGCCCATGCCATCCACGGGTGGAGGTCGGCGAAGGACTCCTCGACCGCTTGCTGAACCACAGGGGCATCCTGCGCCGATGGGGAGCGCAGGATCAGCCGGGCGGTCTCTTTCGGGAGGGGGAGCATGGGGTGACCCAATCGAGGTTCTCCGGTGAATCCGAGTCGGGGGACGAGCCGGTAGTCTCCTCAGACGATCCTGACGTCGCCCTTGCGAGTCAAGCTGCGCCTCAGTCCCCCGCCGGGGCAGGGCACCCATACTCGAGCCAGCGGGCCCGATCCTGAGTGTCTTCGTCGGCGAAGAGATTCCACACTCCGTTCTGGAGGATGGCGACCTTGAAGTAGGTTCGTGAACTGGTCAGGATCTCATGACGCGTCTGACCGATGGTTTCCCAATAGGGATGCTCCACGGTGAGTTCGTAGCACACGGCCTTGGTGACGGACCGGCTGTGCGCTTCCGGAGGAACCACACCGGCCGCCAGAGGAACCAACCGAACCGAGCTGCATTGGGCCTGGCGAGGATCGCCCGGCCAGATCGGGACATCGTTGGTGCCGATGCAGACGGTGTGGTCGTCGGTGATCCTGCGCACGACCGCAGCGGGAAGGTAGGGCCCCCACAGTTGGGGCACGCACGCTCTGAGGAAGACCAACGTGCCAACAAGGACGAGAAGGACCCAACCCCAACGATCGCGAAACCACTGCAGATTCAGCGCGTTCCTCGGCCCCGTTCGAGGTCTGCGTTCGAAGGACACCGATCGCCTCTCAGCCGATCTTCGTCGTGTACGCGTCCGGGTTCTCTTCCCTGCGGGAGAGATCCACGTAGGCCTCGAAGGTGAGTTGGGTCTCCAGTACTTTGCCGTCGGCGATGCGCGCGTTCACCCGGTCACAGTGGCCCCGCCATGCGCCCGGCAGGCCGCCCAGGAGGACGACCTGCTTCTCGATGGGCGATGCCGGGCGAGGTACGGCGTAGCTCTGGAACGAGGTTGTGACCAGGACGGATCCGTCGGAGAAACCGCTATAGAACTTGACGCCCATCCCCATCGGCAGGGCCACGGTGGGCGGATCTGGATGAGTCATCAGCAAGGAACCCGCGGCCACGCGCAGTGGCGGCCGAATCAGGAGTACCTCCCGAAAGCCCAACATCAGGAGCATCATCGGAAGGCGCAGGATGGCGGAGTACGGCCCCAGTTGTTCGACACAGGTACACAGCGTTCGGAATCCAAGGCGGGCCAATGCTTCGATGTCCTTGGCATAGCGCGATCTGACTCGGGACTGCAGTTCAGGATCATCCGTCCGAACGTAGTCGGTAGACGACATCGTTTTCCTCGGGCCGGTTCGGATGCTGAGGACTCAGGCCGATCGATCCTCGATTTCCCAGGCGTGGTCGAGGATGTGCCAGGCGACGCGCCGCACGAAGTAGCGAGGCTTCCAGCGAATCCCGCCGCGCGGTCCCTTCCCCGGCATCTCGTGCGTGGCGGCGTACGCCAGGGCCTCGAGGACCTCCCGGCGCGCGCGCTTCAACCCCGACCGGCCCATGGCCGGATCGATCTTCCAACCCAGGGCACTCACGTACGCCAGCTCGGCCTCGTGGACATGGTCGACGATCTTCTTGAGGTCCCGGCCGCCCCCGCGGGGCCCCTTGCGCAGGGACTTCGTGCCCGCCGACAAGACGGCGCGATCGAACGCGCCCCAACAGGCTTTGAGGAGGGTTTCGGCGCGGCGGAGTTCCTGTGCCTTCAAGGGGCGCGCATCTAGGGAGGGATGCCCGCCCGGTGACCCGAAATCCGTCGTCGCCGAGCCTTCCAGGCGCTCAATGACGATGAAGCGGCCGACGGCCGTGGGAGGTTCGAATCCGAGCCGCGCCCCACGCAAGACGCGAGCGTAGCGCGGCCCATAGGCCAGCAGGGCTTCTACGGCGCCTGCTTCGTCGCGCGCCGAGCGGCACCAGCCAGGCCAGTCGATGGCGCCGGCGAACGTCCGCTTGGAGCCCTTCTCCAGGTAGATCGGAATGGCTTTCGCCGACACCGTCATGGCTTCACGCCGACTGCAGTGAGGTCTTTTCGGACGATCGTGACCTCGTCGGTTTCGCGGAAGACCGTGAAACCCGAATCCAGATACAACGCAAGAGGTCCATGGTAGTTGGCCGCGTTGCTTGTCGCCGCCCGGCGGGGATAACCCTCGGCGAAGGCCAGCCCCTGAGATCGAAAGCCGGCGCAGGCGGCATCCAGGAGCCTCCGAGCTACACCTCGCCCGCGCTGAGGTTCGGCCACAATGAAGCACACGATCGAGCCCACCCGGTCGGAGTCGTCCACCGCCAGAACCTCTTCGTTCTGGAGGTTGGGGATGCGGTCTCGCCGTCCGGCCTGGCACCAACCGACGGGCTTGCCGTCCCGATAGGCCAGGTATCCCCGCAGGCGTCCGCCTGTGATCAGCCCACTTGAAGCCTCACGGTTCTCCGCCGCCGATCGGAGATCCCAATCCCGTGCCGTGTGATCGGCAAAGTAGAAATGGCAATAGCACGTGGCCCACTTGGGATTGTCGGAGAAGGCATCATGGTCGAAGAAGGCGAGCCAATCGGTCAGGAGGCCGGGGGTCAGCTCGCGAACCTCGATGTCCGGCGCGGAGGAGCTCATCCTTCCACCTCGCTCCAACTCCAATTCGAGGATGGTCTTCGGCCGCATCCACGACCCACGGACATGGCGTATGGCGCGCTCATCATCCTGCTTGCTCGTTCCAACTGATCGCCGAGTAGATCTCTCCCAGGAACGAGCTGGGCTTCGCTCCGATCTTGAGGGTGGAGGAGAACCCGCACCGACCGGCCAGGCGTTCCCACGTCGGGTACGACATCGGATGAGGAACCCACTCGTTGCCGCGATCGGTATTGTATTCGACCAGGATGAGGCGGGCGGTCGGTGCCAACAGGCCCCGCACCGCCCGCACGACGGGCTCCTTGTCCTTCACAAAGTGGAGTGAGTTCGCCATCACGATCCCATCCAGCACCGGGAGATCGAGGTGCCGCGTGAAGTCCGCCTCGACGGTGCGAATGTCGTGCTCCGGAAAGCGGGATCGGACGCGTGTGCGAAGTTGAGCCAGCGCACGCTGGTCCTGATCGATGGAGAACACGACCGCCCGCGGGCCGACGAGTTCCGCCAGCGCCAGGGTGAAGGCCCCCGTGCCGCAGCCCAGATCGGCCCACGTCCCTCCGGCGCCTGGGACACCATCCCGCAACAGGTCGACGTGATCGGCGTGGTTCATCCGGAGGGACGAAGGACGGCGGCCGCGGCGTCCGCCCTAACGAACAACCAGCCACACGCTGGCCAGCAGCGTCCCCAGCCCCACCACCCTGGAAGCGGTCAAGGGACGGACCGCCGCGCCGAACAGCCCAAAGTGGTCGATGAGCGCCGCCAGCAGGAACTGGGATGCCAGGATCAATGTGAATCCCTTGGCCGCGCCCAGCCGTGGAATGACAAAGCCGACCGTGGCCACGATGACCAGCCCGAGAGCGCCTGAGGTGTACGCGTACCAGGGCAGGCCGGCTGTCGTACTCAGCCTCGAGATGCCCAGGATGAGTGCCAGGGCGGCGGCGAGCAGGCCTCCGCTGACGTAGGTGATGAAGGCACTTTCCTTCGTGCCGAGGGCCCTGTCCATCAGGCCCATGAACTGCCCTTGCAGGGTGATGGCCAGCCCCGACACGATGGCGAGCAAGGGAACGACCAAAACACGCATGCGACGCCTCCTCCGGATGTAGCGACACGCGCACCCCTGCCTGGGTGGCGTTTGGGTTCAGCCGGCCGGAGAGCGAAAGCGAGCGGCTATCCGCGCGGCTTCTTCGAGCGATAGGCCATGCCCATATACCGGTCGCCGGCTTTGAGGTCCTCGAGCATGATGGCCAGCCGCTTCTGTCGCGTGGCCGGCAGCTTCGCCCGCTGGATCCAGGAAAGGTAGTCATTCTGTTGGTAGGCGGGGCGAGCGCGGTAGGCGCGCAGGAGCTTGTGCGCCATCAGCGCCCGGCGCACGAAGACCGGCATTCGTTGAACGGGCCGTTTCAACCGAGAGAAGTCGGATCGCGCCATATTCCCTCCTGACCTCGCCGGGCGGGCCGGGGTCACCCGGAAAGCAACGCCTCGATGTCGTTCAGATGATCGTTGCGATGAAGGGCGCGACTGAATCGGAAATGGGTGGGCGACGAGCGGATCGTCTCGAACAACTCCGGGGTGACCGTCTCCAGCTCGGCGTCGACCGACCTGGCCGACGACAGACACAGATCGATGGCCTGGCGCGCTTCGACGGCGTGACACAGCGGCTGGAGCGCGCCATTCATTGCGTCCGAGTCGATCGGGGACTCATCGACCCCTTTCTCCTTCCAGCGCCGGAGCAGGACGAGAACGCGTTGGTCCCAGAAGGCGAGATGGGCCAGCAACGCTGAGACCGTCCACCCATACGGGGTTGTCCGCCGCAGGTCCTCCTCGGACAGCCGGCGGACGACCGACTCCAACCTGCGTCTGGAGTCCGTGTTCTCATTCACGAAGGGAAGCGACATGGGCACCTCTTGGGATCGGTCCCCCCACCACAGGGTGTGTCGGCAACGTGTCATGACTCTAGACAGGGGCGAGTTGCGGTGCAATCCTCTCCGTGGGGGAAAGGAAGCCGGGCGCGTCCCTCCCATGAGCCCGCCCGGGCCTCGCCTACGTCTGGGGGTTGGGGCACACCGGAGGGAAGGGCTGAGTCTCCGCGAGCGGATAGGTCCATTCGATATAGGCGTAGAAGCTTGGGAAGCTGCGGGGAACCCCGGTGGGCACACCGCCGGGCGTCGTGCCGGTCTGCTCCATGATTGTGACCTGCCAGTTGAACACGTGGCAGTTGGGCGTCTGGTAGAGGGTCGCGGGCAGCAAGACCTCGGTGGAGCGCGTGGTGAACTTCAACGAGAAACTCGCCTCGCGGTAATCGTAGTCGACCTCGACCTGGTAGTACTCGCCGTCGGCCAGATCGGTCACCGGCGCCCAACGCAACACGACCGGCTCCTCCTCGCCTCGAAAGGTGGCGCCCATTGGAGGGCTGATCAGTTCCGGACCGGGCCGGAGCCGTGGCAAAGCCTGGGCGGAGGCATAGCTCGGATGCACCTCCGGGTGGAGCTCGAAACTTGCGCGCAGAAGGACGTGCGGTTCGACACCCTTTGGTGGAAGAACGACGGTTGTGCCGAGAGCATACGTCCGATCCATTTCGGGCGCGTAGAAAACGACCCACTCGATCTGGGTGTGGGAAAGCTCTCCCCGGGCCGGAGCCCTCCACCCCGACCACTCCTTGAAAGCAAACTCGTGGAACTCCCCCAGCTCGCGAGTGGGTGCGAAGCCGAAATCCCCGACCGCCTCCAGCATGAAACGGCGCGCTGCCGCCCCGTCCTCCAGCCCATAATCGCCTCGCCGCCAGTGGACCTCGATCCACTCCTCCGGAAACACATGCTGGGCCGGTTTCGTGCCGCCGATTCGGAACATCCCGTCTTCGCTGTCGCCTCGTTCGGCGAAAACGTCGGTGCCGATGCCGCCGAAGGAGGGCGGGTCGATCCATACGCCGTACCGTCCGAGCAGGGTCTCGCTCTTGGACTCACGAACTTCGAATTGACCGAGAGGCAAAGCCCGGTCCGGCGACCCTTCCACCTTGGCCTCGACCGTCCACATCCCGGGCATCGAGCGATGCGGGATTGGCCACCCCTGAGTTCGGAAGACGTTGCCAGGCCCGATCTCGGCTGGAAGCACCGCTGACAGCCTCCCCGCGGGGTTTCGGAGGAGCGCGGTGAGTCGAGAGCCGGGCGGGGGCCCTGTGCCATCCGCTTCAGCGGTCAGGATGAGCTTCACTTCGCGACCCATCTCGACGGCCGATTCCGCCGTCGGATAGAGCAAGCCCAGTTTGGCCTCGATCGGGGCGGCTGGACTGGGGGATGTCGGCGGAGGGCCCGAGCGCGCGCAGCCTGCGATCCACAGCGCCAGCACGATGGCGTGCCGGGCTCGTCTCCCGGATCGGCTCGGGTGCAACCCAAGGACCTTTCTCTGGAACGGAATCCCGTCAGGATGGCCGGGCATCCTGCTCCTGTGCCGTCTCGGCCTCCCGGCCCGGATCTCCGTAGGACGGTCTCTTCTCCCTCTGAAGGACCTCCCAGTCGAGGCCCCGGTAGGCCCGCAAGGTGAAGGATGCCTGTTCATCGAAAGCCGCCGGTGAGTAGGCGAAGATCATGGGCTGAATCTCGACCTGCCAGCTCTGGAGCGACGTGTTGTCGAGCAGGGCATCGCGTTGGGAGGTGCTCTCCACGAAAAAGACGGCGACCCCGCCGGGCTGCCCGATGAAGTGATCGTGGAAGAGCGGCAGGGGCAGGCCGGGATCGGCGAGGTACTCGTTGAAGATGCGGTTGGCCTCCCGGGCTGGGAGTCCGGGCGGAGCCAGAGCATAGACAAGGTAGCATCGAGGTTTCGAGACGCGCCGCAGCGACGTATTCATCGCAAGGATACCTCCATCTGGAGCAGAGCAACGGGGGACGACTTCGCTTCAAGCCTCAAGACCTCGTCGGCGTTTGAACGGCCGCAGGACCCGGGCTTGAAGGCGCTCGATCTCGGCCAGGACCTCCTCCGGCTTGGTTTCGCTTTCGAGTTCACCCAGCTCCACGTCCTGATCGTTCTCGATTCCCAGCTTGTCCTGGACGGCGTCCAGCATCTGCAGGACGCGCGTGAGCTCGTACTCCGTCAGGAGATCGATGTGCAGGTCCAGATCGGCGCGCCGCTCCGCCAGTTGGCCCAGTCGATTCTGGCTGATGAGGACGAAGGTGGACAGGAAGATCGCTTCCAGGGAAACGATCATGGTCAGCAGACCGTAGGGGAACGGGTCGAACGGATGCAGGCCGAAGCGCCCCGTGTTGAGAAGCACCCAGGCCGCGAACCAAACCATGTGGACGTAAACGAACCCCATGTGGCCGGAGAACCCCGTAATGGCGTCGGCGAACCGATCTTGAATCGACCTCTCGCGAGCCGCCTTCATGCGCAGCCGGACGATCGTGCGGACGTAGCGCTCTATGGCTGCGCTGAGGGCGGTCGGGGGCTCGAACGGAAGGTCCGTTTCGGTCTGGTCCATTGCGTTTCTCCTGGGCGATGAGCCCGTCGACGCGACCGTAGGGATGGTGACGGCGCGTCGGCGGCCGTCGTCGGCGCCCCTGCGCCTGCGTTCGCTCTCCGGCGGCGCAGCTTTTTCCCTTGGTTCCTACGTTGGTGGGGCGGGGGAGGCCTCGTCGAGCAAGGCGACCGCGTGGGTCTCCGGGTGATACATGACCCCCACGGAAGCCCCGGGTTGCAGCTGGGGGATCCGCAGACGTGACACGAGCTGGTCGGTTTCGGCCTGGAACGCCGGTCCATCGGCCGGATGGACATCCAGAACGAAATGGACCACCGGGTCGTAGTTGATGGTGGTCTTCGTGTCCGAGATGGACACGATCTGGGCGGTCGCCCTGCGGCCGTTGGCCAGAACGGCTCGATGGATCAGCCCGCTCAGGATGGGTGATCCTACGAGCATGGCGATCGACAGAAAGGCCAGGACTCCGACGGCGAGGAGGGAGCTTCTCGCCAGCGGCGGCAGCTGGGACCACGCATACTCGCCGTCCGGCAATCCGATCATTCCTACGAAGAGGGTGACAAACGGAATCCACATGACGCCGAACATCACCCATCCCACTCGCCTCATCTGGCTTGGTAGATCGTTCACCGAGCACTCCTCCTGCCTGCCGGTCCCGCCAGCGGGTGGCCGGTTTCCAGAATGACGGTCACGCCTGCCATCCAACCATGGACGTCACACGTCAGCGCGAAATCGGACGGTCGAGGCGCAGACACCGCCCAAGACCACAATGACTTCTACAGAGAGAAGGTAACATGCAGGATCCTCGAGGGCTTCGCCGTCGATGGGAGAGCGATGGAAGTGCGAGGGCTGGATTTCGACTAGTATCGCACAGGTCTTCGGACCCGGGTTGGATTCGCGAAAGGCAAACCGAGGCCTAGGGAGGGATGACGATGGCTCCGCAATTCGGGCAGCGTGTGGCCCCTCGGGCCGACGGGCCAGGCGAGCCCGAATAGTTGCTCACGATGTCGGCCTCTCCGGCCCGGGGGCCTCTGTCCAGAAACGTGCCCTTCAGCCACTTCTGCCTGAAGCCGTCGGTCAGTCCTTCCGGTGAGAACACCGCTCGCGACAAGTATTGGGCTCGCAGGGAGACCCGCCCGGGGGTCATTTCAACACGGCAATAAGGGCATCGCACCGTTTCGCCTCGAAAGGGTCTGGCGTTGACACGCAACAGCCGCGCTCTACCGCCAGGCAAGGTACCCCTCAGCCGGCAACCTCACGGACAATCATCCGGATTCTCTTCAGCCTGGTCTCGGGTCGCTTGGCGTCCTGCAGCCAATGAAGCAACATCTTCTTGCGCGAGACCCTCAGCCCCCGGTAACCCCCCAGGGCGCCCTTGCGGCGCCGCAGGGCTGCCTCCAAATCGGGAGGGACTCGCCCGGTTTCTTCCCTTTCGAGGGCCGCATCCCATTGCCCCGAAAGACGCCCCTCGAAGACTTTGGCCAGCCCAGCCTTGGTCATGCGCCCCGTCTGGATGAGCTCCCGAACTCGTCGGATGTTGGAGACCGACCAGACGCTGCCGCGTCGGCGCGGGCTGAACCTGAGGAGGTAGTGGGCCCGGTCGAGGCTCTTCAACTTCCCGTCGATCCACCCGTAGCACAGGGCCTCCTCGACGGCCTCGGCAAGGGCGAGACCGGAGGGTCTCTCCGTCTTCTTGCAGATGATCAACCATGCCTCGTTGGCGTGCTGGTGGTGGGCCTTGAGCCAGGCGCGCCATTCGCTTCGACTGGCGAATGGCAGGGGATTCTGATCAGGCGGCATCGGCGGCACCGTCGATGGCGGACGTCGGCGATCCTCGGCCCATCTGCCTCAACTCCCCTCGGGGCGCAGCTCGAGGGTCGCCGGATCGACTCGGGTGGAGGCGCGCACCAGGTCGGAGAGCTGAGGCCAGGGAGCGTCGTCGAACGAGGTGAGGCGGACATAGCGCTTGTACTTGCGGTCACCTCGCAGGAGATGGGCGGGGTCGGGGAGCGCACAACCGCGCAGGAACTCGAGCCGCACGTGGTCGCGATGGATGCCTATCTGGCAGAAGCCGCCTTTCACCGGACCACCGCGCTCCTTGTCGAAGTACGTGAAGCCTCGCCACAGGAACGTTTCGCTTGCGTTGGGGGCGGCCGAGGCGATGAGACTCCGCAGCTCGAGGATGATGTCGCGCAATTCAGGGTCGACGTCGCGGAGGATCGTTTCGATGTCGCGCACCGGAAGCATGGAGGTAGTTCGCGGTCAGGCGGGGCCGCAACTCCTTTTGGGAGGAAGGCTACGCCTCGCCGATGCCCGTGTCAAGCAAGCCGGACGAACCTGAGGTTGCGGGTGATCCAAGGTGGATTTGCGCTGCGCTTGCCCAAGGTCGGCGATAGCCGCGAGGCGCTCACTGGCATCAGGCCCGCCGCGGCAGCACGCCGGTTTCGAAGAACGACGTCCACATGTGTCCTGCCAACAGGCGAACCTCCGGATGCTCAGACGAAAACTGGCGCAGGCGATCGACATGGTTACCGAGCACAAGCCTGTTGAGGAAGCGGGGTGTGATGCCGAAATCGGCATGGGTTGGGATGGCGTCGGCGCATTGAAAGACCCATCCGTCCGCCTCGCGGACCGCCACACCGCAATGCCCGCGGGTGTGGCCGAAGAGCGGCACCAAGTACATCTCCGGCGAGAACGGCAGCCGGATGGCTTCGAACCCCAGCCAATCCGCATCGACCCGGTCGTAGAGGACCCAGTCCGGCTGATGCGCGAAATCGGAGCGGTCGTAGGCCAGCTCGATCCACGTGCGCGGGCGCCGCATCGCCTCAACTTCCCGGCGGTGTACGTGGACCTGGGCGTGCGGGAAATCCGGCAGGCCGCCGGCGTGGTCGAAATGAAGGTGGGTCATCACGAGGTGGCGGACGTTCTCGGGCGGGTACCCGAGGCGGGCGACCTGGCGAACGGCCGCCTTGTCCGGGTCGTTGTGGATTCCGAAGTCCAGCCAGAAGAAGCGCACCAGTGGCGTCGGAGCCATGTAGTCGTGCAGGCCGAGCCCGGTATCCACGAGCACCGGGCCCTTGTCCGTCTCCACCAGCAGGCACGTGCCACCGACGTGCCACCGAGGGAACCACGGAGACATCGGGGCGCAGTCGAGAACGCGGATGGTCAAGTCGCGTCCACCGTGAGCACGGCCCTCCTGGCCACTGGAGCTCGTAGCGTCCGCCGCGCTGGCGACGGTCAGGACGGGGCGATGAAGTGAAGCGTCATGGCCGTACCCTTGAAGCTGAAAGGAACGAAGACGGTCTGGCTCTGGAACGTGGCGCCGTCCTTCTTCTTCCACGTGACGCGGACGACCGAAGCGAGCTTGTCGTTGATGGTCTTCATGTAGGCGTCGACGACGGTGTTGTGGCTCGCGGGGGCGACGAGGGCGTCGAGAAGAGGCGTTTGCGCCGTCAGGGCGACCACTTCGGCGGGGGAGGCATAGCCCAGGAGCGTGGCCATCCGCTGGTTGCAGATCCAGTGGGGATCATCGAGGTAGACGTAGATGCCCTGGCTGGATCCCTCCAGGATCTGGGCGAGCTCCTTTTGAACCTCCTGCAGCAAGCGTTCGTGAGGGTGCTGTTCCGGTGCCATTCGGCGAGGTCTCCTTTGGCGTTCGCCCGCGCGGACGGAGTGGCGGCCTTGAGAGGAAATCGGCCGACGGCGCGGCACGCGGCCCACTCTACGACAGGCCGGCGGTCGAGGCAAGGGCTACCCGATTCGACCTCTCGGCGGTTCCGCCCGCCGAGGCAGTACGGACCGCGGGGCCCGAGGGCTACTGCTCGGACGTGCAGTAGGCGCACCGGGTCGCCTTGAGAGGAATGGTGGAGAGACAATGGGGGCACGTCTTCGTCGAAGGAGCCTCGGCCGCTTTGCGCGTCTCAAAGCGCGCCGCGAACCGGATGAGGGCGAAGATGGCCGCGGCGACGATGAGGAAGTCCACCACGGTGCTGATGAAGAGACCGTAGTTGACGGTCGCAGCGCCTGCGGCCTGAGCGTCGGCCAATGTGGGGTAGGGCGTGCCGGAGAGGTTGAGGTACAGGCTGCTGAAGTCGACCTTGCCCAACACCAGACCGATGGGGGGCATGATGATGTCGCTCACGAACGAGGTGACGATCTTGCCGAAGGCCCCGCCGACAATAACAGCGACGGCGAGATCGAGGACATTGCCCCGCATGACGAAGGCCCTGAAATCCTTGAGCATGGCGTTTCCTCCAGATGTGGTCGGATGAGCTAACGGCCGCGCACCCAGGTACGAGAAACACGGAGAAACACTCTTGGCACGAGCGCAGCCCCTGGCTAGAGCCAACCGCTCGGAAGCGTCGATCTCGAGCAGGCTGACGGGAGGCGTTCATCCCGTGTCGGGCGGCGTTTCGACAGTCTGACCGAGGTGAGGCCGATGAGCGGGATGTGGGGCGGGGCCTTCCGAGACCAGGCACAAAGGCGTTGGTCCCGCGTCCGGACGGGGTCATCCAACGAACGCGAACCCTGAGCCCAGGAAGCGTCGGCGTTAGGTGAGCTACATGCCTGAGATGGCCGTCGCCAGCAGAAGCAGCCCCAGCCCAAGTAGCACCAACCAGAAAGCGAGCCCCGAGATGACCGGAATGGTCACCAGGAAGCCCAACAGTCCGATCACCCCGAGAACAAGGCTGATCATCCACCAGGCGAACTTGGGAGCGCTGAGATTCATGCGTTGCCTCCTGAAGGGCTTGGAGCGCTTGGCCCAGCAGAGCCGAACCATTCGGAACCCCGTCTACCACCGACAACCCCGCCAGAGGCAAGAAGCCGCGCATCTGATGCCACCTGGGAGGGACCGGGCGCAAACCGGTCGGAGGTGTCCGCAAGTCAAGTGAGTCGCTTCGCGCGAGAGGGACAGACTCCCGAAAGCTCAGGCCCTATCTCCAGGAACGTTTCTCATTTGTGGCGAACGGGATCGGAGGGAACCTGATCTGTCGGCGTGCCGCGGCGTTTGAGGAGCCGGGCCGCCATGGCCGTTGGCACTACCAGGGCCGACGCAAGGACTGCGCCAACGCCGAAGCCGACGTAGACGAAGCCGAGCAATGTCTTCGCAAGGTCGAGCCAGGGGACTTCCCCTTCATAGGGACGGATCGGCATGGTGGACTGCGAGAAGCCATAGCCAGCGGCGAGGATCGACGTCGTGACCGCGGACAAGAGGATCGCCGGGGCCAGGTGGCGCAGCGACGGGGCGCGCCTCACTGCGAGCAGCACGCCGGCGCCCAGGACGGGCAGAGTGAACAATCCTGCCAGGATGAGATTCCATGTGGACATGATCCGACCTTCCTGCGAGGCGAGCAAACTTCGCCAACCGCGCCCTGGGCGAGGCGTGCAACGCCGAATGCCGCGGAATCCGCCGCACTCCAGACCGGGGCCTAATGACGTTTGAAGAATTGAATCTCGCGTTCGTGCTTGAGGGCTGCCTCCCTGGTCTTGAAGGTGCCCAGGTTTCGCCTCTTGCCCGTCTTAGGGTCCTTCTTCTTGGAATACAGACGGTAGAGACCGGACTTGAGTTTTCGGATCATCGCGGACTCCTCGGGCGAAAGGAATCCGGCGAGAGTCTCGAGGCCCGGCAGACCTCTACTCAGCGGACAGCGCCTTCGCCATATTGATGTTTGTGACCGTGTAGCCCAGGTCTTCGTACATGGACCGGGCGGCGGTGTTGAACCCAAATACGTGGAGGGCAAGACTCTTGAGCCCGAACTGCAGCGCCTCCGTCTCGAGAAGGCGCAGCGCTTGTTTGGCGACGCCTCGGCGACGGAAGGCTTCGGCGACGAAGACATCGTAGATGAAGCCTACACCCCCACCGAGCTTGGGATCCGTAGAGAGCCACAGGCGGCCGACAGGCTCACCATCGAGCTCGATCGTGTAGAGGTGTTGGTGGGGGGAAGCCAGGCCGCGGGGGAGCAGGCCATCATGGTCTTGCTGGGACCGCCGCAGAGCCTCTTCGGCCGTCCAGTTCCCGGCCTTGACCTTCTCCGCAGCATAGTCCTCGATGTCCTTGGACAGGAAGGAGCGGAACTCCTCTTCGGTCATCGCGCGAAGGGAAACCATGGAGATTCCTTCCCAATGATGTCGCCGGCACACGCGCCCGGGCCGTGCGTCGAGAACCTAGACGGACTCCGTCTCTGCCTGCGTCATCACGACCGGGGTTCCTGCACGAAGCGTGTTGTGGATCTCCGCCATCCGATCGACCTGGACGGCCAGCTCGCGAATCTGTTGAGACGAACCGTTGGCCGTGATTCTCACGGTGTAGGCGACGTCTCGCGCCGGCTGGCCTTCGGCCGGGAAATCGCCGCTGCACTCGACATCTACGTGGGAGACCTCGAGGCCGATCTTGGCCGCCTCCCGATACACATCGTTGCAGTAGCAGGTGGCGAGGGCGAGCATGAGCAGCTCTCCGCCAGTGGCGCTGGACCCGAGACCGGACGGCTTGGGCGGGATCTCGATCTTCGAAGTGCGGTCGCCGGTAGAAAGCTTGACGTGGTGCTCGCCCTGCGAGTTGTGGATTCGGGCGACGGATCGCATCGGCACCTCCGAATGGAGACGCGCGTCGGCGACTGGGCCTTCCGAGCTTTCGGGCGCATTATACAGGTCTTGCTGGGCTTAGCGTGTTGGCTCGAGATGCGCTCGTCATCCGTCGGCGATGCCTCCAGGGCGTGGCCGAGTCCGCCGCCCGGCGGGCGGCTAGGGGCGGAAGTCCGGTTCCGGCGCGATCCCATCCACCTCGTGGACATCGCCGCAAACCGGACAGCTGTAATGCCATCGGACCTTCATCGGCGAATGGCGCGTGGACGTCCGTTGAACGCGACCTCTACAGCCCGGCGTATCGCAACGGATGGGTAGGGCCGGAACGCCATACCAAAGAGACAGCGGCACCACGAAGAAGGCGACCAGGGAGCCGCACTGCACCTGCGGTCCTGGAATCATCCTTGTCAGGACAAAGATAGGAACGAGCAGCAGGGCGGGTGCGGCGATGGAATACTTCATGATGGCAGCTTGCGTTCTGGTCCGCATCCATCGCCTCGTTGTCGCCGCGGTCGCCAAGGCCGATCGGGGGGAGTTGGGCCGAAGGCGCAAGGCCCGTCTCTATCCGTCGGCCCGGTCACCCAAAGCGGAAGACCAGGGCGCCCACCTTGGGTCGGCGCGAGACGGTGACCTTCTTCAGGGCCACGAGGACGTAGAGGGTATTCAGCGCGGCAAACCGATCCTTGAAATGCCTCGTCGTTCGAGCATCTTCCAGGACCTGCTTGGCGGTAACCGACCTGGAGCGCCGGTACCTCGCCTCCACGTAGCGGACCGCGGACGACTGGATGAGGTTGAAGTTGCCCGCGGACGGGTCGTTCCTCTTGAAGGAGAGGACGAGGAAATGGCGACGGCCGCGGAAGATGTGATACGTCTGCCGGGAGCCGCGGGCTTCGCCCTCGTAGTGAAGCTCGGATATGGCCTCTTGGGCTCTCATGATGACCTCCGAGTAAAGGCAGACCCTCGAGCGCAAGCAGGTGCGCCGAGGAGTCGCGGCGATCGGGCTGCGGGCGAGCGCGGTCGATCCGGCCGCGTTCGACGGCTGCTCCTACCACATGCTGAGAAAGGCATCGTCTACCTCATGCCATTTCAGGTACTCGGCAATCGAAAGGCCCATCAGGTGAGCCGAAAGCCGTGCCTGCGCTTCGGCATCGCCGGGGAGGTGGCGACGGACGCCACCCTGAAGGATCCGGCGGGTTTGGGGATGGTCCCAGTCGGCCTCCTGGATTTCCAGCGGCAGCTGATGCAACGCGTAGAAGTACATCCAGTGCAGCGTGATCTCCTGGACGATCTCGAGGAATGGGGCTTCCCCGATACTGACGCCGGCGAAGGCCTTCCAGCGCGGGGTGAAGCGGCGTTCGGTCTCAACGATCAGGCGATGGTAAGCGTCGCTGATCTCGCCGGCTTCGGAGTCGGGGAATAGGAAGTTCAACCGGCCAGCGGTAATCCGGGTGCCGCTGCCTTCCCGAAGCACCTGGAGCGAGGGGAGGGGATCGGATGCCATTGCAGGGCCTGGCCGCACTCCGGCAACCTCGAGACGGCCGGGGCGGGGGTACCGGCTTGACTGTACGCCCGCATCGCAGGCGGCGCAAGCATGGGGCCGCCCGTCGGACCGAGTTGTTGGCGCTAGAAGGGCTTCACAACCATCAAGAAGACGATCAGGATCACGCCCACCATTTCGGCGGTGTGGGCCCACCGGACGACGGGATCGTTCATCCGTTCGCGGAGCTCGGGAGTGACCCGGCCGGACGCCACGGCCTGCTGCAGGCTGGCTTCGAAGATCTTCCCTCTGGGAAGGAAGACGATCGGGACGAGCGGGAAGAGCACAGCCAGCAGAACGATCGAGACCAGGAGCCAGTTGGCTTGCGAGCCCTGCAGGGCGCCCAGGATCGGTGCCCGGGTGGCGAGCGCCAGGATCAGGCCGAAGACGATCGCCAGGATATTGCCCGGGATGACCATCCATCGTTCGACCCGGCCGGCCGCCTCGGTCAGTGTGGCGATCGCCGAGACGACTTGGGCTCTGGAGATCAGAGACCGGACGACCTGGCGGGCGAATAGCCCGCCGACGAAGACGATGACGGCGGAGATATGGAGGAGTCGAAGGATGAGGTAAAGGCTCATGGTTGCCTCGCAGGCGGTCTGAGTCTGAGTTCTCGGAAGCCGGGCTTCTGGGCGAGAACGAAGAGATGCGATCCGGCCTCATCGATCGGATCCCGGACCGTCAGAGACCGGGTGATGGTGAAGCCGATCTCAGAAACCATGCTGACATTGGCCTTGGCGTCGAAGTGGCTCCAGTACATCGGAACTCCCTGGTATGTGCCGAAATCCTCCTCGATGTCCTCGGTGCCAAGGCACAGCAGGGCATAGCCGCCAGGCTTCAGAAGATCCAACAAATCGCGGATCAGTCGGGCGTGTCGCGAACGGGGAATGTGAATGATGGCATAGAAGGAGCAGATGGCATCGACGCTGGCGCGGGCGATGCCGAGATGGGCAAGGTCCTGACAGGCGTAGCTCGCCATGGGAGCCAACTCGGACGCCAGCCGGAGCTGGCCGAGGGAGAAGTCGACACCCAGGACGCGGTACGACTCGGCCAGGTGTTTGGTCAGGGGGACCCCGGCCCCACAGCCGGCGTCGAGGACGAGCCGACCGGCCGGTACCAGCCGGCACAACTCCCGAACGAGGGGCAGTTCATCGATGCCCCGGAGACGCGCCTCCAGGTAGCGGCTGGACATCGCATCGTAGCCCGAGCGCACGATAACGGAAGGATCCATCGGAGCGGCTTCCGTTGCCGGACTAGCCGGCGCGAGATGCCGGGTAGAGCCACGACCGAAACAGCCGGGTGACCCACGGCATGATGGTGTAGGTCATGGCGGGAACCAGCAGGGCCACCGTCGCGAACATCAGCAAGGGCCGGGGCCAGCCGTGCAGCACGTAGGAGGGTGCTGAGAGCGAGCAGTGGCGGATAGAGGGCCAGGATGGTGAGCAGGGCCATCTTGTACTTGGCCGGCGCGATCGAAGTCTAGGGCCGATCGGGAGCGGTGAACCAAGGCTGGAACCCGTGCGCTTCCTGCACGTGTATCTCCCCTTTGGATTGGGCAGAGGATTGCGCATCTTGGCCTCGCCGGCGTCGGTGCCGAACACAATCTCATCGCCCTGGCGCATAAAGTCGACGGGTACGACGTGAGGGAAGCCCTTGGGATCGATCGTGCAAAGGCGCGCCAGGCGCGGCTTGCTCAGGAAGGTCCGCAGTCTCCGGGAGAGGACGTTCGAGGTCGGCATTGGAGATCTTGACAAACGATGCGGGCAAGGACGCCGGACGTGCGGCCGGCAAGGATCGCCTTCGCCTTGGCCCTCACGGCAGCTCGAAGTACGTGTACTCCGTCACACAGGTCCCGCCTTGATGGTCTGCGTTGCATAAGGTGATAATGCCGATGGCGTCGCTTCCGGACTTGACATCCGAGAGCGGCACGTGGATGTAGCGCAACTCTCCCGGCCAGAGCTCATTCCCATGACCGGGCGGGCACACGGGTTGGACGGTGTCCGCAAACGGATACCGTTCGCTGTGCCTGTAGAGCGGCGCGCGTGTCGCGAAGTCCTGCACTTCGGCATAGCCGGACCACAACCGCTGCCCCCCGACGTTCCGGACGGCGAACACAACGTAGAAGATGTCTCCGCAATGTTGGAAACTCTTCAGCGAGATGCGGAAGCCCACCTGGGGCGTCGGGCTGGGCGCCGGAGTGAAGACGGGGAGCGGCTCTACCTCACCCTCGACCTGGGCGAACTTGCCCCACAGCCAGCAGCCTTCCAGCGGAAGGTCAGCCCCCTTGACGAACCAGAACCCCGGTTCGGGACCCCGCCCGATGACCTCGGCCACGTCGCCGACCTCCAACACCCCCTGAGCCGGATAGTCGGCACCCGGGCCGGAGCGGCAGTTGGTGTTCTCCGAAACGCTGATCCGAGGGACCTGCGTGGGAGTCGGAGACGGGGAAGGCGTGCTTGTCGACGTGACGGTTGGCGTGCTGGTGGGTGGCGGCGGCACGCTGGTCGCCGACTTGCTCGGGGTGTCCAGAGCCGTCGCGGGAGGGGCAGACCCCTGACCGCAGGAGCTCATGAGAAGGGCGACAGCCGCCATCGCCCCAAGAAACCGAAGATGCCGTTGCTCCAAGGCTCACTCCTCCGCCGAGTATCTGCCCGACCGGGGTTTCGACCGCCTTGCATTGATACCACAGTTGTCGAAAACGGCACGGAACCGCAACGGAGGCCCTCCCCGGCGGAGAGGCCTTCCCGCCCCGGCGTCGGGGAGACGAGAGTCCGGGTCCCGGGAGGTCTGTCCGAGTTGTTACGAAGCCTGTGTTGGGGCCCATGGCAAGGGGGCCCATGGGGAGGGTTCGCCGTGCCCAGGATACACAGTTGTTATGAAAAGGGGCTTCAGTCTGGCGACACTCGCGTTCGCGGCGTAAGCGTCGTCCATCAGGGGATTGAGTTTCGGCTCTGTTGTGTTCTCGAGCAGGTCTCCACAGAAAAGGTTCCCGCCGGGCGCAAGGATCCCCGATGGAGCCCCTCGAATGGCCCGGGAGCGATAGGACACCGGGTGGAGAGATCCTGGCCGTCCGTGAGCAAGATATCCGGCGTGAACCAGTGATGCTCGGTGCTGCAGCAGTGATGCCCGCCCGGGTGCGTTGTCCCTACTCTGGACCACCGGCCGGGCAGATCAAGGGCCCGCTTGCGGGTGCCCGACAGCCGCCCGAGTCGTCAGCCAGCCTTCTCGCCGGGGGCCTCCACGATCTGTTTCAGCTTGACAAGGTCACCCAGCGCCTGCCGCGCGATGGCCCCGCGCAGGAAGGGTAGCATGAGGCGAAGCATGAACGGCCTCGCCTTGCCCGACCAGCGGACATCAACCCTTGTACCCCCGGCGGACGGAGTCAGGCGAGTCTCGACCTCGGCGACCAGGGCGTCCCCCGAGACGCGAGAGAGGTAACGCCGGTTCGGTTCCACTTCGAGGAGTTCGTCCTCCATGGTGTAGCGGCGTCCATTCTGGATGTAATGCAGGCGGGCCTTCGACCCCACGAGCCCGGGTGTTCCGGTGACGACCTCGAAGCGTTCCAGATCGGCCGTCCAAAGGGCGGCCTTCGAGGCATCGAGGATCACGGCGGCGACATCCCCCGGCGGCGCGCCGATGTCGATGTGAGTCCGGATGGTGGTTGTCATAGTGGATTCGCTTCCTTCGGTCGTGCCCCGGGAACCCGGCCCAGGCCCTTCACTCGATGCCACCGGAGGATTCGGGGCTAGCCGCCTCTCGGCCTACGGGGAAGCCAGCGAGGCGTGCTCGCCTTGTATTCCCGGTAGGTGTCTCCAAAGCGCCGTTCCAGTTGCGGCTCTTCCAGAAACACAGTGAAGGTGTGGAGAGCCAGCCACAAGGCTCCGGCGTACAGGAGGATCCACAGGGAGCGGAAGAGGGCCGCCTCGGCGAACAGCACCAGGATGGCGCCGAGGTACATAGGGTTCCTCACGAACCGATAGAGTCCCGCAGCGACGAAGTTCCTGGGAGGCTCGATCGGGACCGGCGTGCCCTCCCCGTGAGTCACGAAGACGACCGATACCCAGATGACCATGGCCATGCCGACGATGGCGAAGGCGATCGAGACGGCTTCCACCACGCCCAGTTGGGGAGGTGCCAACTCGCCGGTTGCCTGAAGGATGAGGTAGGGGACGAGGAAGACAGCCGCTCCCGGAACGACGATCGTGGCCAGGCTTGTCACGAGGATGTTCTTCATCGGGATGTCCCTCGACGATTGTTCAAGGCGGTCGATGGCCTGGACGGGGGCGGCCGTCCGACGCAACCGCACCCTTCACTCTACGCCAGCCTGGAGAGCGAGGCAAGGTACTGGAAGTCGTGGGTGTGAGCAGTCTATGCCTCGACCAGAAGGAGCCGGGCATTCCAGCTGCCGGTGGTCGGGAGCGCCGCCACAGCCGCGTCCGCGTGGGAGAAGATCTCGACGATGGCAGTGCCTTACTCGTCATCGGTGTGGGGAACGAGCCGCCGCCGCGGGGAAGCCGCCACCGGTGTCTTCGTCCGGGCCGCCGGTGCTTGCATGACCACGTCGAGGGTCAGAAACGTGGTCAACGTGAGTTCAGCCATGGACTCTTCCGACCCTCCGAATGGAATCCCTCAACTCGACCGCCGCGGCAAGGTTCATCGGCGGCCGACATGACACGACGATCTCTATTGGCGTGTTCCCCTCACCGAACGACAGACTCAGCGACGCGAGGACAGACCTCCGAGGGCCTGCAATAGGGCGTTGACAACCACCGCACCCGATTGGGCCCGATGCGGCGCGCTTCCACCCTGGGTTCCGGCCGCCAGGGCCCCCATCAGCGCGTCCATGTCACCCTGGCCCGTCTGCTTGGCGTTGAGGAAGGACATGCCGGCATTGAGCAGGCTTCCGATGTCGATCGCCGGAGCCGCGCCCTCCTGGCCCGTTACCCCCAGGCCGCCAAGCAGCGTGGCGAGCGGATCGGCCGCTGCCGGCTGCTGCTGCGATAGTGTTGCCGGCTGTCCTCCGGAGACGAGCGTCTCAATGAGCTGAAGGGCGTTGTCGGAGGTGAGCTTCTGGCCCTCGAACATTTGCGCCGCTTGCGACAGCCCGCTGGCGTAGTGCTGGGCCGAACCGGTCTCCCGTTGGCGAAGGAGCTGGCTGGCGTAGGCCAACTGATCGGCCGCCGAGGCCCCCTTCTTCTCTTTCATCGCTCGGGTCACAACCTCGAAGACCTCCACCATGTTGTCTCCGTGATTGTGATTGATGCTATCGGCCTGGTTCAGGGTTTGCTGCCGGCTCGCCAGCGCTTTGGTCACGGTCTGAAAGACCTTCGCCAGATTCGGTTGTCTGGTGGCCATTGTTGTTCCTCCTTGGGGTCCGCAAATGATGAGAAACGGGAATCGCCGGCTAAGGCAGCGGTCGGCGCCACGGCGGAGAGGCTCGTGCTGTTCGAGTGGCGGCCGAGAAGCCTGAGGCGGGCCTGGCTACGCACCCCTCCGCGTGGCCCAGTAGTCCTCCGCGTCCTTCTCCAACTTGGCCAGGCGATCGTAGTAGTCGGCGAACTCCTTCAGGTGCGCGAGAGCGATCTTCCCGGTCAGGAGCTCGTCGTCGTTGGTCACATTGGTCAGTGGATCCCGGCGTCCATGCTCGAGTTCGATCGCCAGCCCCTGGCGAAACTGTTCGAGGGGAACTTTGGTCCAATCGACCCCTAGGGAATCTCCGATCTTCCTTGCTTGTTCGAGAGTGAACTCTCGCTTGGGGGACATGGCGTTGGCTCCTTAGAGGTTTGCAGGATAGGCGAGACGATGTACCGGAGCTGGCTGCCGAGTTCGGGCAGGGCAGCGCGCCGCGCGAGCGAATCGGTGCGCTGTGGTCGTCTGCGCGGGAGGACGTGCCGCTATCCGGTCCGAGTCTTCGATGATCTTGGCGGCGCGGGCATTCCTCTTGACGGAAACGATCCCTGCCAGGCTGGCTCGCTTGGAAGAGTAGCCTCCGGCCGAGTCCGCGATGATGCTGCTATTGGGCGCGATGAGCCGCCGGCGACACGCTCCTGACCTGTCCGTGAATACTTGGAACTTGCGTATCCGAATACTCCTCATGGCCGTCGGGGTGGGATGGGAGCAGGAAAGCCTGACGGCCTTGAGACGCAGCCACGCCCACTGTACGACAGCCCCAGGTCCATGGCAAGTGGCGGATGTGGAAGCGCGGGGTACACGCCGGCGAGTTGTGGAACGCCGGCGGAGAGGGCGTGTCAGGGACAGATGCCCGTCTCGGGGAACCGTGGGCCGCGGGGCTGCGTTCTACTGAGGAACGACGGCGACGGCATCCATTTCCACGAGGAAGTCGGGGTGCGCGAGTCCGGCCACGAACAAGACGGAGATGGCGGGAGGGTTGGGCGGGGTTCCCCACATGCGCCGGAACGCCTCGAAGCCCGCCTGGAGCGATTGTCCCTGCACCACGTAGAGAGTCCACCTGACCACGTGCTCCGGTCGGGCTCCGGCGGCCGTCAGGGCGGCCCGGATGTTCCTCAGCACCTGCTCCGTCTGAGCGGAGAGGTCGCCTCGGCCGACGATCTGGCCCGAGGTATCGACGGCGTCCTGCCCACCAATGTAGACGGTCTTCACCGATCCTTCGACGACAACAACGTTGGTGAAGGCGGGGTTCTTGTGGAGGTCTTCGGGGTCAAGGTAGTGGACACGGCCGGCTGGGGGCATCGCAAACCCTCCTTCGAAATCCGAGTTTGGAATCGTCGAGGGGGGCAGGACGAACGGCTTGTCAGTCTGCGGAGGCGACTCAGGACTTCTGGCGAGGGACGATCTTCGCCCCGCGCCGCTCGAGCAGGCTCCGCAAGACGGACCGGTGGCAACGGTCCTCGCGCTCGCAATAGCATCCAATCGAGAAGTCGGTCTGCCGCGAGAGTGCCGTCAGAAGGTCGAGGAGCCGCGAGGCCTCGGGACGCTTCATCTCGCTCTGGAACCGGCGGACGAAGGACCGCCAGTCCGTCGCGTCTTTAGCCTGTTGGGCGACTTTGACCAGCCGCTCGCTCGGGGCGAGCTCCGGGAGCCATACGTCATAGTAGTTGAGGGAGGCGAACTGTGCCTTGCGCACCCCGCGGGGAGGGCGGCGGACGGTGCCGAGGCGCAGTCCCTCGCCGGCAGCGCGGGGTGTCCCCAGACGAACGATCCGAATCGACATGCTCATCCTCCCCTTGGCACAGCTCGACGCCTGGCCGTCATTGTGGTCGAAGATCGCGCAGCCAGCGCACGAGGCCGAGGAGTCCGCCCGCGATGCCCAGAATACCGAGGGAGAAGTAGACGACGTTGCCCAGATAGGGAATGGGCAACGACGGTAGGTAGATGATGGTCCCATCGAGCGTCGCAGCGACCATGGCGACCACAGTCGAGAGGCCACCCACGACGGCGATGCCGGCCAGGATCAGGAGCATGGGCGCCTGGCGTCCGGCGATCGTCGAGCGGTTGGATTGTTCGACCTGATGGACGAAGGCCTCCGCCTGCTTCCAGTCCATGCCGGTCGATTGGCAGATGTTCATGATGATGTCATTCCGGCTGCGGTGTCGGGAGAGATCCCGCACGACGGCCTCGGTGAGCCTGACTGGATCCATGCTTCGGTGACCCCTCGCTGCGAAGATTCTGACGGCCGCTCTCGTTCCACGGCGGTGCGGCGCCCAAGTTGCCTAGATCCTCTCCCGGCGATTTGGAGGTGCCCCAAAGGGGCACGGACTCGATCCGCCGCCGGATTCGCCCACAGAATATCATTCCAAGGCGATCACTTCAATCTCGCGCCAGCTGACCCAGGACGGGCTGCTGACGGTTTCCACCCTCACGTAGCGGACGCCGCGGATGGGATCAGGCGGCGCATAGCTAAGCCATTTGGAGTCGGACGTCGGTCCGTCGAAGGTGTGGAGAAGGAGGTAGTCGTCGTTCGTGGCCGTCCCACGGACATACACGTCGTGGACGGTCACGCCGGCGGGAGTCTGGCTGGGCAACAACCTGATGACGGAGACGACGTAGTTGCCTCCCATGTCGATCTCCAGCCATTGCGGGGCATGCTCGCCGGAGCCCCACCAGCTGAGTTGGTTGCCATCCACCGCCAGGCTGGCAGGGAATCCGGGCTGGGTTCGCGAGACTGTCACGATGCCGTTGTAGGCTACGTTCTTGCCCGGCGATGCGGCGGCCAGGGTGGGAGTGGGCGCGGGAGTCGCCGTCACCAATAGAGAGGCGACGAAGGGTGAGGCCGCCCGGGCGAGGAAGACGGCTGCAACGGTCAGGCCCAGAACGAAAAGCAGGACCACCGCACAGGCGGTGCGATCCACGTAGATGAACTTGCGAGAACCCGAGTCGCTGGCTGTCATGGACCGTCTCGGCGTGGCCCCGATCGAATGTGAGGGGTCTACTGTATGCCTGCCGGGCGGTCCGGGCAAGAGCTACCGGTCGAGGCTGAGCGGATCGCTTCGATCGAGATGTTGGAGTCCGGGGCAGTGCCCGAGCTCGCCCCCTCCCGGCGTGGGCACGAGTCTCTAGCCGGCTGGGCGCGCAGGCGCCTCAGCCCTGCATTCGGAATCCAGTAGGTGATGAAGAAGGCGACGGCCAACACCGAGGCGAGGGGTCTTGGTCTTCGGGCGACCGCGATCGCCGGAAGGCCTCGAAGCGAACCGCCGCCGGGCGCGACCGGATCTAGTTCTGCGCCGCGGCCTCGGCCGAGGCAAATCCTCCCGCTCTGGCACGGAAGGCATCACGGGGCTGGCGCCGGCACAGGTTCTCCCGTCAGGGAGTCGATCCACCAGCTGTAGTCGTCCCAGTCCTTCACCAGGATCGGGCCGGACGGGTCCCACCGAATCAGCCGCAGCAGTCTTCGGCTGCCCTTCACCAGGGGGAGGAACGAGGGGTCCGACAGCCGGTCGACGCGCAGGACGGAGAAACGCAGCGGGAGCTCGGCACAGGAATCCCCATACGCCACGGAGAGGGCGAAGGACAAGCCATCAGGAGACCAGACGGCGCCACCCGCCTGAACTTCCTGGTTCTGGTTGTCGGGCGGAGGCAGTGGAAGGAGCCGTTCCGTCCCGGTCCCGAGGTCACGAAAGACCAGACGGTAGGGCGAACTGGTGCTGGCATAGATCATGGTTTCCCCGTCGGGAGAGACGGTGTGGCCTCGCCCCTCCGGAAGTGGAAAGGGCGCCTGGGATCCGTCGGCAACATCAAGGGCAATCCATTCATCTTCAATCGGATAGAAATCACCGCAGCCGTCGGGTGTCGCCATGTTGAAGTAGTAGAAGGTGCGGCTGTCGGGCGCCCACCACCGCAGGGCGGGGTAGCTGTACCCAATGCCCGTTTGGGTGTAGTCGACAGGAGTCCACTCGACGGAGCCGTCGATCTTACGAACGACGAGCCGGACGCGGAAGGAAGCACCGCCATCCAGGAACTCAAAGGAGGCCTCGGCGTTCCACTCCCCGTCGGGCGAGGCCAGGACCTGGCGAATGAGCGAGGCCTGGGTGGGCTGGGGAGTGACGAGGGAAGGTGTCTCCGTCGCCGGAGGCAGGGCCGGAGGTGGGGGGCTTTCTGTAGGTGCGATGGTCGGGGCCTCGGTCGGCGACGGCGATGGACGCGGCCCGGAACAGGAAGCGAGCACGGCCAGGACGCTGGCGCAGACGACAACGTGGTTCAGACGCATCTCCGGCTCCCCGAGTGACGCTCCGCGCGCGCAGGCTACCAGATGCCCGGGATGAGGCGATGGTGGACGCGCCCGACGTAGTCCGGATACCCCGGCAGCTCGGCTTTCAAGGTGCGGTCTTCGAGGGCTGTGCGCACAACCATCAGCAAGGCGTCGAGGGCTCCGACGAGCAGAGCCCACCAGGAACCGAGCAGGATCGGCATGGAGAGCTGCGTGAGGATCCCGCCGGCGTAGGCCGGATGACGCACGTAGTGATAAGGACCACCGCTGACGACCGTGTGGCCGCGCTCGGTCTGGATGCGAACAATCTGGGAGAAGAAGGCATTGGCGGCCGTCGCCCAAACGACGAGGCCGTATCCGACGGAGCAGACAAGGAAAGCAACGACCTGGGCCACCGGTACGATGCCCTCGGACCAGCCGAAACGCCGATCGAGCCCGGACACCACGAGGATCGCCAGCTGGACTAGGCCGTGGGCGCTCATGAGGACCGTGTCCCAGCGCTTGGCCCCCTTGCGCGGCCCCAACCGTTCGGCCAGCAGGTCCGGTCGATGGCGCGCGATGACGACGGCGGTGGCGATGCTCCAGGACATGGTCAGGACGATCAAAGCCCGGGCGGGCCACCAGTCCACGCTCCCGGCCGACCAGAAGAGGGCCACTCCCATGAAGACCAGGCCCATGGCTTCGCGGATGGCAAAACGGATAAGAAGCTTGTTGGTCATACGTCCCGTGCTCCCTCCCGGCGCGCACCCTGTTGGGAGTCTGCTGGCGGCGGGTGCTGCCCTGGGATCCTATGGCCCTGGCGGTTCGCCGTCTGCGAGGACGAACTTCGTCGGGTCATCGACGAAGTTCGTCCAGGCCAGGACTGTGCGCGGAGTGATCTCGTACAGGCCGCCGTTGTCCTATTGGCTGGGCTCGGGTGAATAGCCTCTGGCTCCGTACTTGGCGATGTAGGCCCTGGAGACCTGGGCGGCCAGCGGCGGCAAGGGGCGGGCGATGGGGCGCGCGGTTCCCTCGACAATGACCACGTCATCGCCGCTCTCGAGGTGCAGCGACACATGGGGATTCTCTGAGATGTTTCTTGAATGGCGCGTCTCCGGAGACCCGTCCAGGTAAATCCGGCCTTCGACCCACACGCCCCATTTGGGGATCGAATGCGGTCGTCCGTTCGGCCGGACGGTGCACAGCCAGTAATTGAGCGCGTCGGCCAATCGCTGTTCGACATGGCTCCAGGGCACAAAGCCCTTGGGTTTGTCGACGTATCCCTTAGGGAACTGCGGGCGCGAGGCTTGCGGTTGTGTCATGGCTGCCCGTCCTGTTCTAGGGCATCCCTTGTGGGCGAGGCGCCTTTGGCCCTCGGGGCGCCTGATGCGGCTGCCAGGATCCTCGATGCCAGTATCGCGCCAACGCTGAGAAACAGGCGACCGCCCTTGCGGACCGGCTGCCCGCCGCCGTGTTAGGCCGGCGCAGGTCGGAGCATGATCACGGGGATCTTCCGGGGTAGACAGCGTCGCTGGTACACGTCGTACCCCGGATAGGCCTCGACAGCGCGTCTCCAATGAACCTCGCGTTCAGCCCCCTCGAGGACCTGGGCGGTGAAGACGGCCGTCCGATTGCGGTAGGTGACGGCGACCCTGGGATCGGCTTTCAGACGTCTGTACCAGGAGGGGTTGTGGGGCCGGCCCCAGTTGGAAGCGATCACGATGATCGCCTCGCCGGCGGGGATGCCGAAGAGAGGGACTGAA
>DATIFK010000106.1:0-27728 GCA_035455265.1 Anaerolineales bacterium | reverse complement strand
CACCTTGCGAGCGGACGATGGAATGGTGAAGGATGAGAGACAACCTGCGGAGGCTCGGCCTGACACGTAGGGGCGAAGCGTGCTTCGCCCCTAACAGCACCGTCCTGAGTCCCAGAGGATTTGTGCGCCTCCGACGCGAAGGGAGCCGCGAATGCGCGCGGCTCCCCAGTGGATCGGACCCCTGACCCGAACCTAGCCCTTGTCCTCCGCCGGCGGAAGGGCGCGAGCCGGTTCCCCGATACCCAGAGGCAGCCACTTGGTTGGGTCACTCCGCAAGCGGTGGAGGCCACCCCCGCGGGCATGGACCTCGTCGAAGCCGGTGGGCTTGATGAACATCGCTTCCCCGTCGAGCAGTCCCGTGACGCCCGTCTGCCCGGGTTCAGGTCGCTTCGACTGGCAGTAGGCGCAGGTCTTGGGATCGTGCGGCGTGTACTCGATCGGCTCCTCGTACGTCGTGATGTAGCCTTCGAAATTGCGCAGCACGACCTTGTGGTCGGACTGGCTCAACGCGTAGTTGGGCATGACCGGGATCTTGCCGCCGCCGCCCGGCGCGTCGACGACGAAGGTCGGGATCGAGTAGCCCGAGGTGTGTCCGCGCAAGCCCTCCATGATCTCGATGCCCTTGGCCACCGGCGTCCGGAAGTGCCCTGAGCCTTCGACCAGGTCACATTGGTACAGGTAGTAGGGCCGCACACGGATGCGCACCAAATCCTGGACCAGCTGACGCTGGATGTGCACGCAGTCGTTGACCCCGGCCAGCAGGACCGATTGATTTCCGAGAGGAATGCCGGCGCGGCTCATGCGGTCGCAAGCCTCGGCCAGCTCCTGGGTGATCTCGTTGGGATGGTTGACGTGGATGTTGAGCCAGATGGGATGGAAGCGCTGCAGCACGTCGCACAGCTCGTCATCCACGCGCATCGGCATGAAGACCGGTACGCGCGAGCCGATGCGGATGATCTCGATGTGCTCGATGGCGCGCAGGCGCTCGATGAGCTCGGCCAGCAGCTTGGGGGCCAGCGTCAGCGGATCGCCGCCGGAAAGCAGCACGTCGCGCACCTGAGGCGTGCGTTTCAGGTAGTCGATCTGCATGTCGAACTCGGCCCGCGAGAACTGTTCGCTCGGCTCGCCGACGATGCGCGAGCGCGTGCAGTAGCGGCAGTAGGAGGCGCACTGCGTCGTCACGAGCATCAGCACCCGGTCGGGGTACCGATGGACCAGGCCCGGGACGGGCGAGTGGGCATCCTCCGCCAGCGAGTCTTCCATCATGGCGGTGAACGGTTGAAGCTCGGCCGCCGTCGGGATGACCTGGCGGCGAATCGGATCCGCCGGGTCGTCGGGATCGATGAGCGAGATGAAGTAGGGCGTGATCTCGACCCGGAACAGGTGCGTGGCGGCCAGCGCCTCCTTCTCGCTGTCGGTCAGGCGCAGCACCTGGCCGATCTCGTCGGCGGTGTTCAGCCTATGGCTGAGCTGCCAGCGCCAGCTGTTCCACTGTTCGTCGGGGGTATCGGCGTAGATGGGGGCACGCCGTGATGGGAACGTCCGCTTCGTCATCCTACCTACCTCCACAACTTCCGCGATTGTACTCTACACCAATGCCGTGTCCGGACGCGCAATCGGCCGCCGTCCCTCGACACGCTCGGGACGGCGGCCGATCGAAGTTCGTTCCGGATATCAGAGGTCAGGCTCCGCTCGCACCCAATGCGCGGGCCAGCTGCCGTGACCGCTGTCGCGAGCGCGCCGGCACGGCCTCGGGCACCGGCTGGGGCTCGAACGGCAGGCCGAAGCGCTCGGCCGCCAGGTACAGGATCTCCGAGATCACGTCGTCGTAGACCGTACCCTCGGCGGCGGCCATGATGCACAGGTCGCTGATGACCGGGTTCAGGCCAGGGAGGGTGTTGATCTCCAGCAAGTAGGGCTGCCCGTCGGCGCCCAGCCGGAAATCGACACGCGAGACGTCGCAGGCGCCGATGGCCTCGGCCGCCCGCAGCGTCAGCTGGACCAGCTGCTTGCGCAGCGACTCGGGGATGCGCGCCGGGCAAAGGTAGTCCGGCGCTCCGGAGACGCCGATGTCGAAGGACTTGGCGTCATGTCCGTACACACCCGGGGTCGAGGCGATCTGGCTGTCGATTTCGAGCACAGGGAAGACGTGGTATCCCTGAGCGTTGTACAACCACGGGCGTCGGCGCCGGCGGCGGTTGGACTCGCCCCGGTTGCCGATGAAGCCGACGGTGAACTCCCGGCCGGGGAGCAACTCCTCGACCAGAGCGGGCTGGTGATACCTCGACAGGACCCACGCCACGCGTTTGCGCAGTTGGGCTTCGTCGTGCACCACCGCCCCAGGGTCAACCCCCATGCCCGTGCCCTCCCGGGCCGGTTTGACAAAGCACGGGAACCGCAGGGAGGTGTCGAGGGGCTGATCGGCCCGCGAGAACTCCTGGAAGGCCGGTGTTGGGAGGCCGGCGTCACGCCAGATACGCTTGGTACGAGTCTTATCCAGGGACAAGGCGTTGGCGACGACCCGCGAGGCGGTGTACGGGATGCCAAGCAGCTCGCACAGAGCGGGGACCTGGGCTTCGCGTCCATCGCCGGTGATACCTTCGGCGATGTTGAAGCAGATGTGAGGTCGCAGGCTCGACAGAACGTCCGGCAGAGTGCTGTCACCGGCGCAGACGTGCACCCAGTGCTTGTCGGCCTCCAGGGCGCGTGCGATGGCCTCTACCGTACTGTGCCGGTCGAACTCGGCTCCGGCATCGGGAGGCGCGTCCGCACCCCACTCGACCTCATCCTTGAGGTTGGCGATGAGCGCGATTCGCCAGGGGCCAGGTCTTTGCGCAGACCCGGGCGGCCTCCGTTTCTTGATACTCTGTGCGTAACGCATGGCGTCGATCCTCCTTAGATCGCGGTCTTGGGGTCCGGGCAGACGTGAAGGGAGAGCGTACCCCCCGCCGACGACGGCGGGCGAACGCTCTCCTGGGCAGAGCTGCCGCGGAATCGGTGGTTCGTCTTACTTGGCCAATCCATCGTCGATCTCAACATCCCCGAGAGCCTCAGACAACTGCTCCTGGATCGGTTCTTCGAACGCCCAATCGAGCTCGATCGGCGCCGTCCCCAACACCTCCAAACGGGTGCCGCACGACGGGCAGGTCAGGCGCGACCCAATCCGCGGATCCTTTCGGAAGCGCAGACTGTTGCCGCAACTCGGACAGGGCACCGATCCCACAAGCCTCCTCGGTCCCCAAGAACTGGACCAATGTAAGTAAATACCGTAGGGGTGCGCGATTCGTATGCGAAGGTCGTGTAAATCGCGTGAGATTCGCGGGGGCGCCGCGATCAGCCCGACTCGGTCGCGAAGAGGTATCCGACGCCGGGAACCGTCTGGATGAAGCGCGGCTTCTCCGCGTCGACCTCGATCTTGCGTCGAAGCCGGCTGATCAAGCCCCGCACCAGGTCGCGGTCGCCCTCGCCCGAGTAGCCCCACACCCGCTCCACGATCGTCTCCGTCGGCAGAACCTGGCCGCGGTTGGTCATCAGCAGATACAGGATGCGAAACTCGAGCTGCGTCAGCCGCTGCGGTTCGCCGCCCTCCAGCTTGACTGTCCGAGTGGCCGGGTCGAGGCCGATCTCCGGGAGGGTCAGCGTCGGCAGGGAGAAAGCCGGGGCCGCCCCCGACCTCCGGAGCAGGGCCTGGGCGTAGGCGCCCAGAATGAGCGGGGACACCGGCCGAGGCAGCACCAAGTCGGCGCCGGCGCGGATCAGAGCGCACAGCCGATCCTCGCCCGGGTTGTCGACGATCAAGAGCAGCGGGACGTCGGTCACGGCGCGGATGGCCGAGATGTCTTTGCCGAGGTCCCGGCTGTCCCCGAAAGCCGCCACGATGAGATCGGCGGGCCGGTCGAGCCATGTGGCCAGGACTCCCGGGAGGCCGGCGCTGGCCGCGACCGCCAGGCCGGCGTGCCGGAGGATGAAGGCCAGGACGTCACGTTCGTCCTGGTCCGATGCCACAAGAATGGCTTGCATCGCCTCCTCGCTCGACCCACGGTCGAGCGGGTGCATTGTAAGGCCGTGAGGGCCCGGCTGCAACGGTCTGCCGACGAATCGCCGCGGTCAAGGCCGCGCACCACAAAAGCAGGGCGGGCCTTCCGGCCCGCCCTGGCCTGCAATCGTTCGCCGCGGTCGCGTCAGCCATCCTGGTTGATGAACGCGATCAGGGCCTCGATCTCCTCGGGAGACAGCCCGAGGTCCGGCATTCCCGTATTTGGTCGTAGCTCGGATGGGTTGGCCAACCAGCTTCGCAGGAAATCCGGGGAATTGTGGTATTGGCTCAAGTCCGGACCGATCGACAGGCTTACTGTAGCCGATTCGGGCACAGCCTGATGGACATGACACATCACGCAGCCTTTCGCCAGGAACAGCTCCGCTCCTGAGGTATTGCTCCTCGAAGATGCAGCCTCCACGGCGGGAGCTGCCGCCGGTCGTCCGAGGTAGAACCCACCGAGGGCCAACAGGGCGGCAAGCCCGAGAACGGCCGTCGCCGATCGTATCTGACGTCGGCCAAGAAGCGCCAACCCGAGCGCGGCCGCTCCACCTGCCAGGATCAGGACGGGCGCCGGAGAGGCCTGCGGGACTTTCGCCACGGCGATCGCCGATGTGACCTGCAAGGGGGGCATGGGTTGGAGCGTGTCACCGAAGCCTCGGATGCCCCAGGCCCACGTCCCGGCGGCAGGCAGAATCAAAGTCGCCGTGTAATGCCCGGCGGATTCGGAATCGGATGCTTCTGCTCGGACGGTCTCGCCGGTCGCCGGCAACCTGGCCTCGACAGACGGCGCGGGATCCAGCCCGGAAAGCGGTGTGCGCCCGTGTTGCCGAACGGTGAAGCCGATCGCGATCGGTTGCCCGGCCGACACCTCCCCGGGTAGGGAGTCAAGTGTGATCACTGCCCATCCGCCGGCCCACGCCGGCGCAAGGGCGAGGACCGTCAGAAGCGCCGTCACCACTAGGGAAACCGCAACTCTGCGTCTCATTGCTCCTCCTTGGGTTGCTCTCAGCGAAGCGACTCGGCGATGCGGACCGCCTCGTCCAGTGTGACATCGGTCTCGAGGCGGTACGTCAGCCCGTCCTGTTCCCAGATCAGGACATTGCCGCTCACGAGATTGCGGAAGGTATCGTGACCGGACCTGAGCATCAGCTGATGCGGGCCCTGAGTCCACAGAGCCGGCTGGCCGTTGACTTCCGTCGCGACGACGACCTCCGGTGCGCTCTTCCCTGCGAAGGTCCCCGGGCCGAGGATGTGGAGCGACAGGCGGGCCTGTTGTGGGTCCTCCGGCTTCGTCCAGACCAGGACCACCAGCGGCCCGTCCCAGTTCTGGAGAAAGACGAGATCCGGCGTGCCCAGGTCCGGCGGATAGGTCGGCAGCAGGAGAGGCTTGCCGATGGCCCTCTCGGCCTCGGCCAGCGTCGTCTGACCTGCCAGGTCGAAGGGCGGCATCAGGACAACCGGCGAGGGTGAAGGCACAGGAGAACCCGTGCTCGGGGCGGGAGCAGATGGCGTGGCCTCGGGGAAGAAGATGCGCACGACCCCGACTCGCAAGCTTCGAAGGAGCGCAGCACGCGCCGCAGGGCCGGCGGCCGTTCCCACGGCCAGGATCAACAGCAGCGCGGCCAGCGCGAAAGCAAGGCGGCGGACGCCACGTTGCGCTCGCGCCTTCGTTTCCCGCGCCAGCCGCCACCGGACGCCACTCCACAGGTCAGGCGTGGAGGGGTACGCCGTCTGCGCGGCGATGGCCACCAGCCGTTCTTCGGATCGAGACACACCTGATGTGTTCAAGCCTTCAAGGCCTCGCGGAGTTCTGGATACTCAGCGTCGACGACAGCCCGCAGCCGGCCCAGCGCCCGGCTCAGACGGGACTTCACCGTCCCGATCGGCACGCCCAGGGCTGTGGCGGCCTCCGCCTCGCCCTGGCCCAGGAAGTACCTGAGATAGACGATCTCCCGATCCATCTGCCCCAATCGGTCGACGGCCGCCCGAAGGGAACGGGCTTCGCTGACGGCCAGACCCGCGGTTTCGGACGTCGCCCCAGCCATGGTCCTGTCTTCCGACCGGAACCATCGCTCGAGTGCCGACAGGTAGCGTGCGACCGAGCGGCGGCGATTCCGCGACAGGTTCAAGGTGATACGCATCAGCCACGGCCGCAGCGGGCGAGCGCGATCGAACCTCTCCAGGGAGCGGAAGGCGCGCACGAAGGTCTCCTGGGCCACGTCTTCAGCCTCCGCTGCGTCCGAAAGCAGCAGGAACGCCAGGCGAAAGACCGCCTCGCCATGGGCCTGAACGATGGCCTCCCACGCCGCCTGCTGCCCTGCGGCGGCGCGCTGGACAAGATCAGCGTCGGTCAGATTCCTGCCTCCGGCCGGAGGGTTCGTTATCTATACACCGGCCAGCGTGGGCCAGTTCCCCGAGCCGCTGTGGCTGGGATGGATGACCTATTCTCTCGGGGTTGGCCGGCCCCTACAATCCAGGTCGTCGTCACTTGACCAATCGGTCAATGTAGCGACAGCCCCCGGGACCGTCCCCCTCGGATCCGGGGGCTCTCTTTTGTCCGGCGGGCGCTGTGAGCGGACGGGGTGGCGCCAGGTCAGGGTTGCGACTTGGGTTCGTCGACGCGGAGGAGCACGCCGTTGTGCGACGGGTCGCGCACGAAGAGCCCGCCTTCTCTCTCATCGATCTCGACGCCCGCGCCTTCGAGCCGCATCCGAACTGCCGAGAGGTCGTCCAACTTGGGCAACAAGATCGTGGTGTAGACGAGCCCGGCCGAACCTTCCGGTGGCGGAGGCGCCCCCCGGCCAGCCCAGATGTTCATTCCCAGGTGATGGTGATACCCGCCGGCCGACACGAAGCTGGCGCTCCCGCCGTAGCGTGTGACCAGGTCGAACCCGATGACGCCGCAGTAGAACGCTTCGGCGGCCTCCAGATCCGAAACGTGCAGGTGGACGTGACCCATGCGGGTGCCGGCCGCCAGGCCGCGGGCAGGCCCGCGCAATCGTCCCTCGGCCAGCAGGCTCTCGGCATCCAGCGGGTCGGTCGCCATGGTGATTCTTCCATCGCTTCGAGGCCATTCCTGGCGGGGCCGATCACGATAGAGTTCGATGCCGTTGCCCTCCGGATCGGCCAGGTAGACGGCCTCCGAAACCAGGTGGTCGGCCGCCCCCTCCAGCGGATAGTCTCCTTCCAGGAGCGTCTCGAGGGCGACGCCGAGGGAGGCGCGATCAGGAAGGACCAGGGCGTAGTGGTACAGCCCGGTGGACAGCTTCGGCTTGCGCAGGGCCTGCGGGTCGACCCAAAGCCTCAACAGCGATTCCCCACCCGGGGAAGCCACATCCAGAACCTGGCCCGTCGGATCGCGCGTGATGCGCAGCCCCAACCGGCCCTCGTAGAAGTCGAGGGCGGCCTGCTCGTCCCTCACTCGCAGGCCGACCGGTCCCATGCGGGTCTCGGCAGGTAAGGTCATTGGCGGCAGCGACTCCCGGATCGCATTATACCGGCGCGGGTTCGCGTCTCGCTTGACTTGGGCCACCGCCGGGTCTAGGCTTGCCTCTCTGCTCCTGCGGAGGCCTGCATGGGTCTCGATTCGTGGTTCCCTTCCCCCGCGGTCCAGGACATCGTTGCTACGGTCCTGACCTTCGGCATCGCGCTGGCGTGGCTCCGGCTGATGGATGCCCTGGCGCACCGCGGAGTGGTCCAACCAAGACTGAGTCGTAAGATCATCCACATCGGCACCGGTCCGATCTTTGTCCTTTGCTGGATTCTCTTCAGCGACTCGGCCTCGGCGCGCCTGTGGGCGGCCCTCGTGCCGCTGGCGATCACGCTTCAATTCATCGCCGTCGGGCTAGGATGGATGAAGGACGACGCTGCCGTGCAGGCGATGACGCGCCACGGCGATCCACAGGAGATCCTGCGCGGGCCGATGTTCTATGGGCTCGTCTTCGTTGCCTGCACGGTCGCATTCTGGAGGACGTCGCCCGTGGGGATCCTGGCGCTGATGATCATGTGCGGAGGGGACGGACTGGCCGATATTGTCGGACGGAGGTGGGGATCCAGCCGCCTGCCCTACAGTGCCGGCAAGAGCTGGCTGGGATCAGCCGCCATGTTCCTGGGAGGGCTGATCCTGTCGCTTGTGATGGTGTGGGTCTTCGACCGATTGGGCCTGTTCCGAACATCGCTGGCGTGGCCGTCGGCGATGTGGAAGATCGTCGCCGTGGCCTTCGCCGCGACCGTCGTCGAGTCTCTGCCGCTGGCCGACGTCGACAACTTGACGACGACCGGCGCGGCGCTGCTGGTGGCGAGCTACTTATTCTAGTGGTCGGTGGTCAGTGGCCAGTGGTCAAATCCGGATCGTCATTGCGAGGCCCGCGAAGGGGGCCGTGGCTATCCCATCCCCCACTCCGACGCGCTACAGGCCGGCGAGCCTCTGGGCGGAGGAGACTGCTACTCGGCACTTCGCTCCGTTCAGTGCCGCTGGCAATGACGTAACTCGGCATTGACCAATGACTACTCGCCCGGACCACTATTCTTCCCCCTTCGCCGCTTCCCACAGATCATCCAGGTCACCCAACGACATCTGGCTCAACGAGAGTCCAGACTGCCGGGCCGAGTCCTCCATGAGGGCGAAGCGGCGGCGGAAGCGGGCGTTGGCCTCCCTCAAGGCGGACTCCGCGTCGACATCCAACTTGCGCGCTAGATTGGCTGCGGCGAACAGGAGGTCCCCGACCTCGGCGGCACGCGCCTCGGGGTCCGGTGCCTGATCGACCTCACCTAGTTCCTCCAGCAGCTTGCTGCGGGCTCCGCGGGCGTCCGGCCAGTCGAAACCGACCCGCGCCACCCGCCCTTGCACCTCGGCGGCTTGCGCCAAGGCGGGCAACCCGACCGGGACGCCGTCCAGAAGACCCTTGCCCTCCCCGCCGGCCAGCCGCTCGGCCTCCTTCAGGCTCTCCCAGTTGTGGAGGACCTCGTCTACGTCCTCAACTTGAAGATCGCCGAAGACGTGGGGATGCCGGCGAACGATCTTGTCGGCGATGTCGGCGATGACATCGGCCATGGAGAACGCCCCAGCCTCGGTCGCGATCTGGGCCTGCAGCACGATCTGGAGCAGCAGGTCTCCCAGTTCCTCGCGCAAAGCCTGTTCGTCCCCTTCATCGATCGCCTGAAGCGACTCGTAGGTCTCCTCGAGCAAGTGCGGCCTCAGACTCTGTGGAGTCTGTTCGCGATCCCATGGACATCCATTCGGCGCCCGCAAATGGGCGACGATCTCCTGGAAGCCCTCGAAGGACGACGCCCGCGGCAGCGGCGGCACAACCAATGAGGTGTGTAGACCGAAGGTGTCTCGGCGATCGAGCTCATGCAGCATCATCGCCTCGGCCTTGGCTGACGGCGTACCGGCGTCCTGCAGCAGGTGGACCAAATGCTCCCCGGGGTATTCGTTCATCAAGGTCATCTTCACGTCGGATGCCACAAGGCGCGAGTGCAGCTGGCCGATGACGACCGGTTGGTCCGGGGTGAAGGGCGGATGGTGACGTAGTCCGAGGTCGATGGCATCCGCCACCTGCAAGCCATCGAGGGCGTCGAGCCCGACCAGCGCCAGCGTGGGTTCGAGGAAGCTCACGCCGTGCACCAGGCGCACCGGCAGGCCGGCTGCTTCGGCTCGAGGCCGGAGGTCCCGTACCGCCGCTTCGCCTACGGTCGGATCGCCCGGCACGGCATAGATGACCCCGATGGGACGCCCGGCCAGGTCCAGAAGAGCCTCGACGATGGCATGGTAGACATCTTCGAACCGCTCCATCCGCTCATACAAGGAATCGAACGAGTGAACCGTCAGCCCCGGAGGCAGCTCTGCCCAAGCCCCGTGCAGGCGCGTGCGAGCATAGACCTCCTCGGCTCCCTCCAGGATCGCCCACGCCTCGCGCGTGATCGAGGCCGAGTCCCCCGGGCCCAACCCCACGATGGTGATTCCGACGGTCACCGACTCCTCCCTTGTGACGAAACGGGCCGGGCGAAAGTGCACCCGGCCCGGCCCTGGACTGTGGCTGCGAACGTACGGTCAGCGCTTGGTGTAGGTCGGCGCCTTGCGTGCCCGCTTGAGGCCCGGCTTCTTGCGTTCCTTCATGCGCGAGTCGCGCGTCAGGTGACCGGCCGAGCGCAGGGAGGTGTGGAAGGCAGGGTCCATCACCTCGAGAGCGCGCGCCAGGCCATGCCGGACGGCTTCCGTCTGTCCGGTCACACCGCCTCCGGCGACAACAACACTGACATCCACCTTGCCCTCCATCCCGGAGGCGCGCAGCGGTGCCAGGATCGACTGCATATCACCCAGGCGAGTGAAGAACTCTTCGCCCGGCTTGCCGTTGACCACCACCTTGCCCGTTCCCGAAACGATACGGACCCGCGCGGTGCTGGTCTTGCGACGCCCAACGCCTTCAAAGTACTTCGTGCTCATCAATCCGACCTCTCTGGGCCCGGCCTAGGCCGACAACGGCACGAGCTTCTGCGCTCGATGCGGATGGCTCGGACCGGCGTAGACCTTCAGGCGGGCCATCAGCCGCCGGCCGTGACGATTGTGAGGCAGCATCCCTCTCACCGCCGCTTGCAGGATGCGCTCAGGATGCTTGGCCAGCATTTCGCGCATACCCGTCTTGCGCAAGCCGCCGGGGTAGCCCGAGGCGCGATAGTAGACCTTGTCATCGAGCCGCTTACCCGTTACGGTCACCTTCTCGGCGTTGATGACCACGACGAAATCGCCCCGCAGCCCTCCCGGCGTGAAGTCGGGTTTGTCCTTGCCGAGCAAGACACGCGCCACCCGACTCGCCAGGCGGCCCAGGTTCTGCCCTTCGGCGTCGACCAGGACCCACCGCGAGGGCGGGCTCGAGGCATCCGGTACGTACGTCTTCTGCACGATGCTTACTCCTGCGTTCCTTCGACCCGGCCACCGGACAGTCGCCCAGGTGCCGGGGAGTTCTCGTTGTAGATCACCGCGTCAAGGCACAAACCTTTCGCCGGGGCCAACGCCCCTTGCCACCGGCTCGTCGGGTCCTCCAGAAGAGCGGAGAGGGCACCGGAGCCGATCTCGCCCCGCCCGATGCTCACCAGTGCCGAGACGATCCGGCGCACCATCCGGTAGAGGAAGGCGTCGGCTTCGACCCGGTAGGTCCGCTCGAGGCCCTCGCCCTGCCACTCGGATCGAAAGACGGTCCGCCGCGTCCCGCCGCCTTTGCGAGGCGCCGGCCCGAAGGCTCGAAAGTCGTGCTCGCCGAGGAGGATCGGGCAAGCCCCGCGAATAGCACGGTCGTCCAGCGGGGGCCAGATCCGCCAGGCGAAGCGTTCCCGCAGAGGGTCCCGCTCCGGCGCCAGGAACAGCGTGTAGCTGTATCTTCGCCGGACCGCCGAGTAGCGCGGATGGAACCCATCCTCGGCCAGCCTTGTGCTCTGGACCGAGATGTCCTGCGGCAGGTGGGCGTTGATCGCCGCGGTCAGTGCTTCCGGCGAGCGGCGCCACGTCAGCTCGAAGGCCACCACCTGCCCGCGCGCGTGGGCGCCCGTATCGGTGCGCCCCGCGGCGAGCACGGCCCGGTCGACCCAGCCCAGCCGCCGTAGGGCCCGTTCGATTTCGCCCTGGACCGTCCGGCGCCGGGCCTGCCGTTGGAATCCGGCGAACTCCGTGCCGTCGTACGCGATGATCGATTGGTAAGTTGCCATCGGCGTCGATCGTCCCCCGTCTTGGGGACCTCGCCGTCGCGCCCTGGGGGCGCTATTCCTCCACGAGCTCGAGGAAGACCATCTCGGCCGCGTCGCCCTGGCGCGGCCCGATCTTGACGACGCGCGTATATCCGCCCGGGCGCTGGGCGTAGCGCGGGGCGATCTCATCGAACAGCTTCTTGACGATCGCCGGATCGTTGAGGCGGGCGGCCGCCAAGCGACGCGCGTGGACGCTCTTCTGCTCGCCGGCCGCCAGGCCGTGCTTGGCGGTCGTGATCAGGCGCTCGGCGGCGCCGCGGATCGAGGCGGCCTTTGTCTTGGTCGTCCGGATCTTCTCGTGGCGGAAGAACTCCGTCACCATGTTGCGGCGCAGCGCCGTGCGGTGGCCGCTGGAACGGCCGAGCTTGAACCCCGCCACCTTGTGCCTCATGCCGGCTCCATCCCGCCTTCCGGCTCGGCCGGCTCCGCCTCGGCCTCCGCCTGCAGGTACCCCTTCTCCACCAGCCGCTCGCGCAGCTCGTCGAGGCTCTTCTCGCCGAAGTTGCGAATCGAGAGCATGGCTTCGGTACCCTTCTCGAGCATATCGAGGACTTCGCCGACGGTCGTGATGCCGGTGCGCTTGAGCGAGTTGAAGACACGCACCGAGAGGTCGAGGTTCTCGATCGGGGTATCGTAGATCTCGCTCGCCAGTCGCGGCTGATCCTCGCGGGCCGAGGCGGCCAGCAGGCTCTCCTCGGTGACCCCGGCGAGGTCGCGCAGATGCGCCATCAAGATCTGGGCGCTGCGGCTCAATGCCGCTTCCGGCTTGATCGTCCCGTCGGTCCAGATCTCCAGCATCAGACGGTCGTAGCTGGTGTCCTGCCCGACGCGCGCCCGTCCGACATCGGTGTGAACGCGCCGCACCGGGCTGAAGATGGCGTCGGTGGGAAGCTCGCCGATGGGCAGACGGCCGCGCTCGTCCGAGGGCGAATAGCCGCGACCGCGCTGGACGTTCATTTCGATCTCCAGGCGGGCCTTCTCGTCGTCCACGGTGAACAGGTAGAGCTCCGGGTTGACGATCTCGACCTCGGCCGGCGTGATGATGTCGGCCGCGGTCACGACACCTTCGCCCTGCACTTCCAGCCGCAGGCGCGAGGTGTCGCCTTCATGCAGCAGCAGCCGCAACTGCTTGATATTGAGCATCACCTGCAGGACGTCTTCGCGCACGCCCGGGATGTCCGAGAACTCGTGGCTGACGTCACTGATGCGGACCGACGTGACGGCCGCGCCCTCGAGGGACGCCAGCAGGACGCGCCGCAGGGCGTTGCCCAGCGTGATGCCGTACCCGCCTTCCAGCGGGCTGATGATGAATTTGCCGTAGTTGCGGGCGACGGCTTCTCGCTCGATCTTCGGCATGACCATGGTGCTGCTCGGGATCACATCCACCCTCCACGCGCCGGGGCGCGTCCTAGCGCGAGTAGTACTCGATGATCAGTTGTTCGTTCAGGCTGGCGTCGACGTCCTGCCGCTCGGGGGCGTGCAGGACCTTTCCGCCCAGGCTCTTCAGGTCGCGTTCCAGCCAGCGCGGCACGGTCCGCGTTTCCGCCAGGGCCGCCAGGCCTTTGAAGTACGACCGCACGCGCGATCCCGGCCGGACTTCGACCAGGTCGCCCGCGCGTACCAGCACCGACGGCACGTCGGTGCGGCGGCCGTTGACATTGAAGTGGCCGTGCGTGACGAGCAGCCGGGCGTGAGCGCGGTTCTCGGCGAAGCCGAGCCGGAAGACGACGTTGTCCAACCGGGTCTCAAGCATCGTCAGCAGGTTCTCGCCCGTCAGGCCGCGCTGGCGCAGCGCCGTGCGGTAATAGCGCCGGAACTGCCGCTCGGTGGAGTTGTAGATACGGCGCGTCTTCTGCTTCTCGCGCAGCTGCCGGGTGTAGTCGGAGATGCGGCGGCGGCGGAACTGGGCATCGCGGCCGTGGTCGCCCGGCGGATAGGAGCGCTTCTCGAACGAACACTTCGGGGTGAAACAGCGCTGCCCTTTGAGGAAGAGCTTCTCTCCCTCGCGACGGCAGAGCTTGCAAACGGGACCGGTGTACTTGGCCATGAGGCGTGCGTTTCCTTCCGTCGCAGAATCAGACGCGGCGTTTCTTGGGCGGGCGGCAGCCGTTGTGCGGAATCGGAGTCACATCGCTGATCGAGCGCACCTTGACCCCCGAGCCCTGGATGGCGCGGATTGCCGCCTCGCGTCCCGGGCCGGGACCTTTGACGAAGATATCCACTTCCTGCAGGCCGAGATCGGAGGCGGCGTTGAGCGCCTCCTGGGCCGCCATGCGCGCCGCGTACGGCGTGCTCTTGCGCGAGCCTTTGAATCCGGCTCGCCCGGCCGATCCCGAGACCAGCGCGTTCCCTTGCAGGTCGGTGATCGTCACAATGGTGTTGTTGAAGGTGGCGTGGACATGCACACGCCCGTGCGCCAGAGTCCGTCTGGCCTTGCCCTTCGCCGCTCGTCGCGCTGTCGTCGTCTTCCGCACCATGTTTGTTCGCCTCGCCTGGTTGTCGCCCGGCGTTTCGTCGCTTCGAGAGAGCGGCGGTTCAGCCGCGCGGGGGGAAGGATCCCCGCCCGCCGCGCCTCTCGACCGGTTCGTCCGGCCGGGCTACTTCTTCTTGGCTCCGCGTCGCCGACCGCGGCCGGCGACGGTCTTCTTCGGACCCTTGCGGGTCCGCGCGTTGGTCCGGGTGCGCTGGCCGCGTACCGGCAGATTGCGGCGGTGGCGCAGGCCGCGGTAGCTGCCGATGTCGACCAGGCGCTTGATGTTCATCTGCACTTCCCGCCGCAAGTCGCCCTCGACCTTGTAGTTGGACGAGATGAAGTCGCGCAGGCGGGTGATCTCGTCTTCCGTCAGGTCGCGTACCCGCGTCTCCGGGCTGACCCCGGTGGCGACCAGCATGCGGCGTGCCGTCGTCCGGCCGACGCCGTACAGATACGTCAGGCCGACTTCGACGCGCTTCTCGCGCGGGAGATCTACGCCTTCAATACGCGCCATGGATTACCCCTGTCGCTGCTTGTGCCGCGGGTTGTCGCAGATCACGTAGACCTTGCCCCTGCGGCGCACGATCTTGCACTTGGGACATCGCGTCCGAACGGACGATGAGACCTTCATGCCTTACGAACTCCTTCGTGCCAGGGGAGCGCTTCTCCCTTGGCCGCGGGCCGGATAAGGCGGCCCGCAAAGTATTCAGTATACCACGCCGGTCGCCCCTTCAGCCCTGATTCATCCAGAGCCGTCAGCACCAACGGCCCCGCCGCCGTCACGGCCACCGAATGCTCGAAGTGCGCCGTCAGTCCCCCGTCTTTGGAGACCACCGTCCACCCGTCCTCCAGGACGCGGGTTTCGGCCGCACCCGCCAGCACCATCGGCTCCAGGGCGATCGTCATCCCCGGGCGGAGCGCCAACCCCTTCCCCGGCTCTCCGTAGTTGGGAACCTGCGGGTCCTCGTGCATGTGGCGCCCCACGCCGTGCCCCGTATACTCACGTGTCACGTTGAAACCGTGGTCCTCCACGTAGGCCTGGATCGCCGCTGAGACGTCGCCGGTGCGACGCCCGGGCCGCATTTCCGCCATCCCGACCTGCAGAGACGCCAGGGTCACGTCGATCAGCCGCTGGGCCTTGTCCGAGATCTGTCCGACCCCCACCGTCAGCGCCGAGTCCCCCACGAAACCGTCCACTACGGCGCCGCAGTCGATGCTGACGATGTCGCCGTCGATCAGGCGCCGCGCACCCGGAATGCCGTGGACCAACTCGTCGTTGACGCTGATGGTCGTCACGGCCGGATAAGGATACGGCCCGGGGTAGTTCAGGAAGGCCGGCTCGGCTCCATGCTGCTGAAGCACGGCAGCGGCGGCGGCGTCGATCTCGCGCGTCGTCACACCCGGGCGCACCAGGTCGACGGCCGCCGCCAGCGCCAGGGCGTTGATCCGCCCGGCGCGGCGCATGGCCTCAAGCTCGCGCTCGCTCTTGACCTCCACACCCCGATGCCACGTCACAGTCCCACCATCCGCTCCAACGTCTCCTGCAGCGCCTTCGTGACCGCCTCGGCCGGCTGTTCCCCGTCCACCTCGAACAGCAGGTCCTGGCGGCGGTAGTATTCGATCAGCGGTGCTGTCTGCGCCTGATAGACCTCGATCCGCCGCGCCACCGTCTCCGGCCGGTCATCGTCCCGCTGGTACAACTCCGAACCGTCGACATCGCACACCTCGTCGCGGGCCGGCGGGTGGAAGTCGACGTGATAGATGTGGCCCGAGGCGCGGCACGTGCGGCGGCCGGAGATGCGCCGGATCAGCGCCGCGTCCGACACGCGCAGGTTGAGCACGGCACGGATCCTCTCCCCGCGCCCCTCCAGCCACTTCGCCAGCGCTTCGGCTTGAGCCGGCGTTCGCGGGAACCCGTCCAGGATGGCGCCCTTGGCAACGTCCGGCATCGACAGGCGCCCCGTGACCATCTTGATGGTCACGTCGTCCGGCACCAGCGCCCCCTGGTCGAGGAATCCCTTGGCCAGTCGACCCAGCTCCGTCTGATTCTTGAGGTGCTCTCGGAACAAGTCTCCGCTGGAGATCTGCCGCAGGCCGAGCGCCTTGCCCAGCTCCTTGGCTTGCGTCCCCTTGCCAGAACCCGGCGGCCCCAGCATGATGAGGTACATGGCCATGGGCGCCTGCTATCGCACCAGCACGGCGGAGTCGTAGCCGCGCAACTTCAACTCCGCTTCGATCGAACGGTAGACGTCGCGCACGACGCCGACCACAATCAGAAGGCCGGCCGATGAGACGAGCAGCAAGCCCGAGGAGCGGCCGCCCAGGGGCCACACCAGCCCGACCAGGAAGGGCATGATCGCCACGATCCCCAGGAAGAGAGCCCCGGGAAGCGTGATGCGGCGGAGTACCTTCGTCAGATAGCGCTGCGTGGCCTGCCCCTTCGTGACGCCCGGGATCTGGGCCCCCGCCCGCTTCAGGTTCTCCCCGTAGTTCTGCTGGGCGAACAGCACGTCTGTGTAGAAGAACGTGAATCCCACGACCATGACGAAGTACAGAAGGTAGTACATGGTCGTCTGGCCGCCGAAGTTCGCCTGCAGCCAGATGGCGACGTTGTGAACGACCTCGTTCTCGGCATTGATGAAGAACTGAGCGATCACCGCCGGGAGCGTGATCAGCGACTGAGCGAAGATGAGCGGGATCATGCCCGCCATGTTGACCATCAGCGGCAGCGTGCCCTTCACCGGCATCGACATGCGGTTGCCGACGCGCCGACCCGGATACATCACCGGGACGTTGCGGCGGCCCTCCTGCACGAAGACAATGGCGATGATCGTCCCCAGCGTCACCAGCCCCAGGACCACCAGGGTCGCCAGGCGCGTCTGCTCGTCGGCCATCAGGCTCGACAGGTTGGCCGGAATGCGCGAGACGATGCCGGCAAAAATGATCAGCGACAACCCTTGATTGCGAATGCCGTGCTCGGAGATCAGCTCACCGAGCCAGATGCCGAACATCGTGCCGGCGGTCATCGTAGCGATCATGGTGACCGTCGGCAGGTTGAGCCCAAGCGGCTGATTCAGGATCGAGGTCGTGGTGTACTGCTGGAACAGGCGTATCTGGCCGACGGCGTTCAGCGCCGCCATCGGGATGGCCAGATAGTAGGTCCAGCGTTCCATCCATTTGCGCCCTTCGCGCGGGTCTTCCTCCATCCGGCGCTGCAGCGAGGGGATGATCGGCACCAGAAGCTGCAGGATGATCTGCGAGGTGATGTAGGGGTACACCCCCATCGCCAGAACCGAAAAGTTGGAGACCGTCCCGCCCGAAAGCAGGTCCAGCAGGTTGAAGAGCGTCTGGCCGGCGCCGGTGCCGGCCAAGACTTCGAGGATGGCGGTGCGGTTGATTCCGGGAACCGGGACGTGCGCCGCGAAGCGATAGATGATCAGCAGCAAAGCGGTGATGAGCAGGCGATTCCGGATGTCGGCCGAGATCCACAGGAACCGCCAGGTGGATCGCTTCATTGCAGGCTCCTCGCGCTTCGTCGCGTCTTCGTCGCGCTTCGCACCCCGGAGGGGGCACCCTGGAAGGGCACCCTGAAGGGGGTCGCGCTTCGTCGCGTCTTCGTCGCGCTTCGCACCCCGGAGGGGGCACCCTGGAAGGGCACCCCGGAGGGGACACCCTGGAATGGCGTCACGGCTGGAGCACCAGGAGCTCGACGGTGCCGCCGGCGGCCTCGATCTTGGCTTTGGCCGTACGGCTGACGCGATGCACCTTCACCTTGAGCGGCACACCGATGTCGCCCTGGCCCAGCACGACGATCGGGTCGGCGGGCGTCCGCAACAATCCGGCGGCCGCCAGCGTCTCCGGTGTCACGTCGCTCTGGGCCGGGAACGCCGTCAGGCGGGCCAGGTTCACTTCGTTCCAGGTCTGTCGGCCGATGTTGGTGAAGCCGCGCTTGAACGGCAGCCGTCGGAAGAGCGGCAGGTTGCCGCCCTGCCGGTAGAGCTTGCCGCCCGAACCGGCGCGGGCGCCTTCGCCCTTGGTGCCGCGGCCGGCGGTCTTGCCCTGGCCGGCGGAAATGCCGCGGCCGACGCGCTTGCGCTTGCGGTGGGCCCCTTGTCGCGGCTTGAGGTCGTGCAGTTTCATCGTCGCCCTACTCCTCTACGCTGACCAGATGGCGCACGCTGGCCAGCATGCCGCGCACCGCCGGCGTGTCGGCCTGTTCCACGGTCTGGTTCAGCCGGCGCAACCCAAGCGCTCGGACCGTGCGCTTCTGCCGCCAGTCGTAACCGATCGGGCTGCGGACCAGGGTGACCCGCAGGGTTCGCGGCTTGGCCTCAGGCATGGCGCTTGCGCTCCCAGAATGGCTTCAGCTCGTCGGCCGGCTTGCCGCGGTGCGAGGCCTCGTCGTCGACGCGCTTCAGATCGCGCAGAGCGTCGAGAGTGGCCACGGCCACGTTGAGCACATTCGAGCTTCCGAGCGACTTGGTCAGGATGTCCCGGACGCCGGCCGCCTCGAGCACGGCCCGCACGGCGCCGCCGGCAATGACGCCGGTGCCGGGCGAAGCCGGCTTCAGCAGAACGCTGGCGCCGCCGTGCTTCATGATGATCTCATGGGGGATCGTTGTCCCGGCCAGAGGCACGGGCCCCATGGCCCGACGCGCCTTGTCGGTCGCCTTCTTGATCGCCTCCGGCACGCCGCGCGCCTTGCCGATTCCCAGGCCCACCTTGCCGCGGTTGTCGCCGACGACCACGGTGACCCGGAAGGAAAAGCGCCGTCCGCCTTTGACGACCTTGGCGACGCGGGCGATGTCGATGACGCGCTCGTCGAGCTCGTCGCGCTGGTCGGACCGATCCCGAAAGTCTCGTCTCACCTGGACCCTCTCCCGGCCTGGCCTAGAACTCGAGCCCGGCCTTGCGGGCGGCGTCGGCCAGGGCGCGCACGCGCCCGTGGTACCGGTAGCCGCCGCGGTCGAAGACCACCTGCTTGATGCCCTTGGCCAGGGCGCGCTCGGCCAACAGTTGGCCGACGAGCTTGGCCTGCTCCGTCTTCTTCAGCCCCTTCAGCTTCGGGCGAACGTCCGGCTCGAGGCTGGAGGCCGCCGCCACGGTGCGTCCGGCGCCGTCGTCGATCACCTGGGCGTAGATCTCCGCCAGGCTGCGGTACACGTTCAAGCGCGGCCGCCCGGCGGAGCCGCCGATCGTCTTGCGCACGCGGCGGTGACGCCGCAGGCGCATCGCCTCGCGGTTGTGCCCTGCCATGATCAGCTCACCTTCCCGGCTTTGCCGGCCTTGTGCCGGACGTGCTCGCCCACGTAGCGGATGCCCTTGCCCTTGTACGGCTCCGGCGGCCGCACCTTGCGGATGTCCGCCGCCACCTGGCCGACCTGTTCGCGGTCGGGCCCCAGGATCTTGATGATGCGCGTCTTGCCGTCGACCTCGAACTGGATCCCGGCCGGCGGTTTGATCCGCACCGGGTGCGAGAACCCGACGTACAGCATCAGGTCCTTGCCTTCCATCTCGGGCCGGTAGCCGACGCCTTCGACTTGCAGCTCGCGCCCGAAGCCCTTGGTGACGCCTTCGACCATGTTGTGGATCAACGCCCGCGTCAAGCCGTGCTTGGCGCGCATCGACGGTTCATCGCCGCTGCGCTGAACCGCCACGGCCCCGCCCTGCATCTCGATCGTCATCCCGACCGGGAAACTCCGCTCGAGATTCCCCTTCGGGCCCTGGACGCGGACGCGCAGTCCGTCGATGTGGACCTGGACGCCCGGCGGGATGGGCACGGGCATGCGACCGATTCGTGACACGCCTACCTCCTCCCGCCTACCAGATCTGGCACAGGACTTCGCCGCCGACGCCGAGCTGGCGGGCGCGCGTCCCGGTCATGACTCCCTTGGGAGTCGACATGATGGCGACGCCGATGCCCGAGCGCACCCAGGGGATGTCGCCCTTGCCGCTGTAGACGCGGCGGCCCGGCCGGCTGACGCGCTTGAGGCCGGTGATCACCGGCCGCCTCTCGCGCCGCTCGCCGATGTACTTCAGCCGGATGCGCAGCACCGGGCTCGCCTCGCCTTCCGCCGGGGCCACTTCGAAATGCTCGATGTAGCCCTCCTCCTTCAGGATGGCGACAATGGCGGCCTTCATCTTCGAGCTCGGCACCGAGATCGTGGCGTGGCCGGCCAGCAGCCCGTTGCGGATGCGGGTCAGCAGGTCGGCGATCGGATCTGTAACGCTCATCGACTACCCCTCCCGCCGCCTACCACGACGACTTGACCACGCCGGGGATGTTCCCCTGCAGGGCCTGTTCGCGGAAGCAGATGCGGCACAGCTGAAAGCGCCGGATGTAGCCGCGCGGGCGGCCGCAGATCCGGCAGCGGTGGCGCACCTGGACCTTGTACTTGCGGCGTGTCTCGCGAATGATGATCGAGGTCTTGGCCATTTACTCGCCTTTCCGGAAGGGCATGCCCAGCAACTGCAGCAAGGCCCGCGCCTGGGCGTCGTCGGGCGCCGTCGTCACGACCGTCACTTCGAAGCCCCGGATCTTGTCGATCTTGTCATAGACGATCTCGGGGAAGATCAGCTGCTCGCGAATGCCCAGCGTGTAGTTGCCGCGCCCGTCGAAGCTGTTGGGCGACACGCCCCGGAAGTCACGTGTGCGCGGCAGGGCGACGTTGACCAGGCGGTCGAAGAACGACCACATGCGCTCGCCCCGCAGCGTCACTTTGAGCCCGATGGCGCGGCCCTCGCGCAGCTTGAAATTCGAAATGCTCTTGCGCGCCTTCGTCACGACCGGCTTCTGGCCGGTGATGACGGTGATGTCGTCGACCGCCGAGTCGAGCGCCTTGGCATTGTCGAGCGCTTCGCCCACGCCGACGTTGACGATGATCTTCTCCAACCGGGGGATCTGCATCAAACTCTTCAGCCCCAGGTCCTTCTTCAGGGCTGGAGCGATCTCCCGGTCGTAGCGTTCTCTCAGATAATGGCTCATCGGTCCGTCCGTATTCCCCATCAGGCGTCGATCGTCTCAGCGCACTTCTTGCAGACGCGCTGCGCCTTGCCCGTGGCGCGGGTGATGCTCACGCGCGCCAGTTGACCGCACTTGGGGCAGACCAGCATGACCTTCGAAGCCGCCAGCGGCGCCTCGAACTGGATGATGCCCGGATTCATCGAGCGCCCGCCGGCCTGTACCTGGCGCTGGTGCTTCTTGCGCACGTTCACACCTTGCACCACCAGGCGCTCGCCCTGCGGGATCGTGCGCAGCACTTCCCCGCGGGCTCCCTTGTCGCGCCCGCTGATCACTTCCACGGTATCGCCCTTCTTGATCTTCACGGCTCCTGCCTCCGCCTACAGCACTTCCGGCGCCAGGGAAACGATCTTGGTGAAACCCTTCTCGCGCAACTCACGCGCCACCGGCCCGAAGATGCGCGTGCCCTTCGGGTTGATCCCGTCGGCGTCGAGGATGACGGCGGCGTTGTCGTCGAAGCGGATGTACGAGCCGTCCTCGCGGCGGAACTCCTTCGCCGTGCGGACGATCACCGCCTTGACGACCTCGCTCTTCTTGACCGCCCCGTGCGGAGCCGCCGACTTGACCGTGGCCACCACGACGTCGCCGATGTACCCGTAGCGACGGCGCGACCCGCCCATGACATGGATGACCAGAAGCTCGCGGCCTCCGGTGTTGTCGGCGACCTTGAGGCGGGTTTCGTGCTGGATCATCCCGCGGCCCTCCTTCCGGTCGTTGCGGCAGGCCGCGGCGTCCCCGTAGGGATCCCGAAGGACACCCCGTTCGGGCCGCAAGCCCCGGCGGCCCGCCGGGGCGAGACGGCCGGGACAGGTGCGCGAAGCGCGATCATCCCGCACCTTCCTCCGACGGGGCTGGCGTCACCACCGGGTCGACGATGTCCTGCTGGCTGGCGGCGACTTCGGCCGCCGTCGCCCGCCGCAGGATGGTCTCCACCGCCCAACGCTTGCGCCGCGACAGCGGCCGGCTCTCCAGAATCTGCACCCGGTCGCCCGGCTGGCAGCCGAGCTCATCGTGCACCAGGTACTGCCGGCTGCGCCGGACGACTTTCTGGTACAGCGGATGGCGGTAGGTGTGATCGACGCGCACCGTGACCGTCTTCGTCAGCTTGGCGCGGGTGACGACGCCCGTCATCCGACGACGTTGATTGCTCACGCCTGCCTCCCTTCGGCCTCGACGCCGGCCTGGCGTTCCTGCAGGATCGTGGCCAGGCGGGCCACCTCCCGGCGTGCCCGCCGCAGGCGGGCGGTGTCCTTCAGCTGGCCCGTCGAGAACTGGAAGCGCAGCTTGAAGTAGCCTTCGCGCGCCTCATCCAGGCGGGCGCGGATCTCGTCCGGGCCCAGGGCGCGAATCTCTTCTGCCTTCATGGCCTACTCCCCGCCCTTGGTTTCGAGGCGCTCGAGGAAGCGCGTCTTGATGGCGAACTTGTGCGAAGCCAGGCGCAACGCTTCGCGCGCCGCGTCGTGCGGCAGGCCGGAGAGCTCGATCATGATCCGCCCCGGCTTGACCACCGCCACCCAGTGATCGACGGCGCCCTTGCCTTTGCCCATGCGGGTCTCCGCCGGCTTCTGCGTCACCGGCTTGTCCGGAAAGATGCGGATCCAGACCTTGCCGCGACGCTTCATGTAGCGCACCAGCGAGCGCCGGGCGGCTTCGATCTGGCGTGCCGTGACCCACCCCGGCTCGAGCGCCTGCAGCCCGTACTCGCCGAACGACACGTCGACGCCGCGGCTTTCCTGGCCCTTCATCCGGCCCCGGCTCTGCTTTCGCCATTTGACGCGCTTCGGAAAGAGCATCCTTCACTCCATCGGCGCCGGTCCCACCGGCGCGCCGGTTACCTCGCGGTCCTCGTCATGGCCCATCCACGCGGGCCGCGGGGCTACTCGCTGACGTAAACGTCCGTGGCCTCGGGCTGCTCCAGCGCCTCCGGCTTGGTGTCGCCACGATAGATCCAGACCTTGACGCCGATCCGTCCGTAGGTCGTCAGGGCTTCCGCCTTGGCGAAATCGATGTCGGCGCGCAGCGTTTGCGCCGGCACGCGGCCCTCGCGCATCCATTCGCGCCGCGCCATCTCGATGCCCGACAGGCGGCCGGCGCACATGACCTTGATGCCCTTGGCCCCCTGCCGCATCGATTGGGCGACGGCACGTTGCATTGCCCGACGGTGGCTGATGCGGCGCGTCAGCTGGTTGGCAATGTTGTCGGCCACAAGCCGCGCCTCGAGATCGGGCTCTTTGATCTCGTGAATGTCGAGCTTGACCTTGGTGCCCGTCAGCTCTTCCACCTGGCGCCTCAGGTCCTTGACACTCGCACCCTTGCGCCCGATGACGATCCCCGGCTTGGCCGTGTTGACCGTCACATGCACGCTGTTCGGGAAGCGCTCGATGTCGACGCCGGAGATGCCCGCCTGGGGAAGCATCTTCGCCACCAGATTGCGTATGGCGCGATCCCCGTGCAGCTGATCGGCGTACTTGCTCGGTTCGGCATACCAGCGCGACGTCCAGGTCTTGTTGATGTTCAGCCGGTAGCCGATCGGATGGACCTTGCGACCCATACCTGCTCCTTCCCTAACTCGGTGCCTGCGCCCGCGGGCGCAGGATGACCGTGATGTGCGAGCTTCGACGCAGGATCGGCTTGAAGCGGCCGCGCGCGCCGAAACGCCGCCAGCGCCGGGTCGGGCCTTCGTCGGCCCAGATCTGATCGACTACCAGATCGTCCCGGCTGAGGCCGAAGTTCTGCTCGGCGTTGGCCACGGCCGAGCGCAGGACCTTGGCCACCGGCCCGGCCGCCGCCTTGGGCGTGTAGCGCAGCAGCTCCAGGGCTTCGGTCGCCGGCTTGCCGCGCACCAGGTCGATCACCACCCGCACCTTCTGGGGCGCCTGCAGGACGAACCGGGCGCGCGCCCGAATGTCGCCTTCGGTCGCCATGTCAGGCCGCCGGCTCCGAGGTCGGGACCGCCTCGGTCGTCTTGTCGACGTGCGTCGAGTGCCCGCGGAAGGTGCGCGTCGGGGCGAACTCGCCCAGCTTGTGGCCCACCATGTTCTCGGTGATGTAGATCGGCACATGGCGCCGGCCGTCGTGCACCGCCACGGTGTGACCCACCATTTGCGGGAAGACCGTGCTCGCCCGGCTCCACGTGCGCACGACCTTCTTCTCGCCGCGTTGGTTCATCTCCTCGATCTTTTTGAGGAGCTTCGGGTTGACGTACGGGCCCTTCTTCAGGGATCGGGACATCGTTTCTCAGCCTCCCTGCCTAACCGCGCCGCCGGCGAGAGCGCCGACGCAGGATGTACATATTGCTGCGCTTGTTGCGCCGGGTCTTGTAGCCCAGCGTCGGCCTTCCCCACGGGCTCTTCGGACCGGGCAACCCGATCGGTTGACGTCCTTCGCCGCCGCCGTGAGGGTGATCGCGCGGCGACATCGCCGAGCCGCGCACCGTCGGGCGGATGCCCAGGTGTCGCTTCCGGCCGGCCTTGCCGAGTTTGATGTTGCCGTGGTCCGGGTTCCCCACTTCGCCGATCGTGGCGTAACACGTCTGTGGGACCCGGCGCACCTCGCCCGACGGCAGACGTACCGCCGCGAACGCGCCTTCCTTGCCGAGCACCTGCGCCGCCGTGCCGGCCGAGCGCACCAACTGGCCGCCGCGGCCCTCGCGCAGCTCGATGTTGTGGATCAGCGTCCCCAGCGGGATGTTGGCCAGCGGCAGGCTGTTGCCCGGACGGACCTCGGCCTGCGGGCCGGCCATGACGGCGTCGCCGACTTGCAGGCCCAGCGGGGCGACGATGTAGCGCTTCTCGCCGTCGCCGTAATGCAGCAGCGCCACGCGCGCCGAGCGGTTCGGGTCGTACTCGATGGCGGCGACCCGCGCCGCAACCCCGCGCTTGTCGCGCTTGAAATCCACCAGGCGCACATGCCGTCGCTGGCCGCCGCCGCGATGTCGCACCGTGACCCGCCCGTAGGAGTTCCGCCCGCCGTGGCGCTTCTTCGGCACCAGCAGCGACCGCTCCGGGCGATCGCGGGTGATCTCCTCGAATGTCGCCCCCGACATTCCCCGCCGGCCGGGCGAGGTGGGCTTGTAGATCTTGACCGCCATCACTTCACCCCTTCGAAGACGTCGATCGACTGGCCCTCGGCCAACGTCACGACGGCCTTCTTGATCGCCGAACGGCGGATGCGCAGCTGGCGGCTGCGGCCGCGCCGCGACCGCTTGGCCGGCGCCTGCACCACGTTGACCCTGCGGACGTTGACGTCGAACATGGCCTCGATCGCCTCTTTGATCTGGGCCTTGGTGGCCGCCCCCGCCACTTCGAACACGTACTGGTGCAGCTTGCTGCTCTGGAAGTTCGATTTTTCGGTGACGATCGGGCGGCGCAGGATGTCGTAGACAGTGGTCATGGTCGCCCTACTCCCCGAGATACGACTGCAGGACGTCGACGGCGCCCAACGGCAGGATCAGCCGCTGATAGCCGAGGATGTCGCGCACGTTGAGATAGTGAGCCAGCAGGGTCTTGGCGGTATCGAGGTTCCGCACCGTCCGCTGCAAGCCCTCGTCCTTGGTCGGCAGGATGATCAACGCCGAGGCTTCCCCCACCAGCCCCTTCAGGGCCTTGGCCATCGCGCCGGTGCGCGGCTGCTCCAGCCGCAGTTCGTCGAGCACGACGATCTCGTTTTGAGCCGCCTTGGCCGACAGGGCCGAGCGCAGCGCGGCCCGGCGCATCTTGCGCGGCATGCGCAGCGCGTAGTCGCGCGGCTGAGGCGTGTGAGCCTTGCCGCCGCCGACCCAGATCGGCGAACGCGTCGAGCCCTGCCGCGCCCGCCCGGTGCCCTTCTGGCGCCACGGCTTTCGCCCGCCGCCGGAAACCTCGCCGCGCGTCTTGGTCTTGTGCGTGCCCAGCCGGGCGTTGGCCAGTTGGCGGACCAAAGCCTGATGCATCAGGTCCTGCTTGACGGGGGCTTCGAAGATGGACGACGGCAACTCCGCCGTGCGCACCTTCTGGCCTTCCATGTTGAGGACGTCGACTTTCATCGCCGGATCGCTCCCTGCCCTTACTGCTTTCGTGCTTCCTGGATGACCACGACCGCGCCGCGCGGGCCGGGAACGCTTCCGGCCACGCCGAGCAGGTTGTGCTCCCGGTCAATCATCTGGACGCGGAGATTCTGGGACGTGACCCGCGCCGATCCCATGTGCCCGGGGCCGCGCGAGCCCTTGTAGACCCGGCCCGGGGTGGAGGTGGAACTGCGCGAGCCGGGGGCCCGATGGCGGTCCGACTGGCCGTGCGTCTTCGGCCCGCCCGAGAAATGGTGCCGCTTGACCCCTCCCTGGAACCCCTTGCCCTTGCTGACCCCAACGATGTCGACGCGGTCGCCCGGCGTGAAGACCTCGACCGTCAGCTGGTCGCCCTCTTTGAGGGTCTCCTCTGCCTTGAGACGAAACTCGCGCAGGTAGCGCAGCGCCGGGAGTTGCAGGCGCTGCAGGTGCCCGAGTTCGCCGCCGGCCAGACGCTTGGCCGGAGCCTCGCCGAATCCGAGCTGGACGGCGGCATAGCCGTCGCGTTCCGGGCGGCGGACCTGGGTGACAAAACATGGCCCGGCTTCGATGAGGGTGACGGGCTGAGCCGCCCCCGAGTCGTCGAAGACCTGGGTCATGCCGACTTTCTTTCCGATCAGCCCCTTCATCATCTCTTCTCCCATACGTCCTTGACGGGACTGTCAGCCGGGCCTGGCTGCATCATCCCCGTTCGCAGGGTAGTCCGCCCATCGGAGGAGGTCTCGCCCCTCGGCCAACCACCTCCAGGCGGGCGCTTGCCCCACCTCAGTTTCCAGTTCCCAGCTTCCAGTTTCCAAGTCTCACTTCCGACTGGCAACTGGAAACTGGCAACTGGAAACCGTCTTTCAGATCTTGATCTCGATATCTACACCCGCCGGCAGGTTCAACCTCATCAAGGTGTCGATCGTCTTCGTGTCGGGCTCGAGCACGTCGATCAGCCGCTTGTGCGTGCGGATCTCGAAGTGCTCGTGCGAATCCTTGTCGATGAACGTCGAACGCCGCACGGTGAAGCGTTCCAGCCGAGTCGGCAGCGGCACCGGGCCGACCACCTTGGCGCCGGTGCGTTCGGCCGTCTCGACGATCCGCTGCGCCGACTGATCCAGCACGCGGTGATCGTAGGCCTTGAGTCGGATGCGGATCTTCTGCTTCGCCATGCGGCTACTCCAGGATCTCCGTGATGACGCCGGCGCCGACCGTCAGCCCGCCTTCGCGGATGGCGAACTTCGACCCCTGCTCCAGCGCCACGTTCGTGATCAACTCCACCGTCAGATTCACGCTGTCCCCCGGCATCACCATCTCCACCCCCTCCGGCAGCGTGATCGTCCCCGTCACGTCCATCGTCCGAATGTAGAACTGCGGCCGGTACCCCGAAAAGAACGCCTTGTGCCGGCCCCCCTCTTCCTTCGTCAGC
>DATIFK010000105.1:0-8986 GCA_035455265.1 Anaerolineales bacterium | reverse complement strand
GAAACGAGGCTCGACGTCGACCTGTCCGACTGGCACACCTACGACCTCGTCTGGAATGCCACCAACGCTGAGTTCCTGGTAGACGGGGAAGTTGTGTTGCGCGCGAATCAACCTCCCGATCCTCCACTGGGTTTCGTCGTGTGGATCGACAATCAGTTTGCCGTCCTGTCGCGGCGCGACGGCGTCCGCTTCGGCGTGCTGCCCTCCACCGAAACCCAGTGGCTCGAGTTGGCTGAACTTCGGCTCGACGACACGGTGATGCCGTGACGCCGCGCGGCGAACAGGGCGGGCGCAAGTCGAGAGAGATTCTTCTCTTCGACCTGGACGCCGTCCTGTTGACGTCCGAGGGCTACTACGAGTCTCTGCGCCAGGCGGTCGCCCTCATCGCCTCCGGCCTGGGTTTCGGCCCGGTGCGGCTGTCCCAATCCGAGATCGACCTCTTCGAGTCGCTCGACATCACGGCCGAATGGGATTCTTCCGCGCTGTGCACCGCCCTTCTGCTGGCGCGCGCGTGGCAAGCCAACTCGCAGCTCACCCTGCCCGAGCGGCTTCCGCTGCCCCTCGCTGCGCCGCATGGCCTGCCCCTGCCCGACTTCCGCGCGTTCGTCCTGGCGCTGGCCGACGGCCGCGGGCGGGTCGAGCGCCCCCTCGACCTGGCCTACGAACGTCTAGTGGCGCCGGAAAGACCTCTTTCGACCGCCCAAATCGAGGTCCTGGACCGAGTCCTGCATCAAGCCCGTGACCCGCAGCGGTCCTTGACGTTCCATATGATCCAGGAGCTCAACCTCGGCAGCGACCTGTACAGCCAGATCTACGCTCGCCCGGGAGTGCTCGGCACGCTCGGCATGCTCGCCACCCGCGACCGCCCCACCCTGTCCTCGTCTGAGCGGTCGCGACTGGACGCGTGGAGGAAGGCCGATCGGCACCATGCGGCCATCATCACCAATCGGCCGTCTCGATCTCCCGGGAGGTTGTTCAACACCCCAGAGGCAGAAATCGGAATCCACGTCGCCGGTTTGGATGGATGGCCGTTCATCTCCTCCGGCGCCCTCGGGTGGTTTGCCGAGAGGAACGGATTGCCGTCGAATGCCTATCTCAAACCCTCGCCAGTCCACATCCTGGCGGGACTCCGGGCGTGCGTCGACGGCGATGTGGAAGATGCTCTCGCCGCGGCGCACACGTTGGTGACGGCGGGCGAAACGGCGGACCTTTGGGTACCGTTTCAAGGAGCACGTGTGGCCGTCTTCGAGGACGCGGCCAAGGGGATGAGGGGCGCGCTGGCGGCGCGAGAAACGTTGGCCGCCATCGGGGTGGATGTGGATCTGAAGTTGTACGGGATCGCTCAGAGCCCCGAGAAATCGCGCGCCCTGGAGAGCCTTGGCGCTCGGGTATTCGACACGATCCAGCCGGCCCTGCGGGAGGCGCTGCATGATGACAACCGGTGATATCGCATCTCGAGCACCGCGCTCAGGCCTGGGACGTGCTCGGAAGATTGCGATGATTGGGGTTCTACTGGCCGCTGCGGCTTGGGCCTGTGGCGGGCCATCGGCGCAGCCAACGGCGCAACCCGCGAACCTGCCGACGATTCCTGGTCCCTCGCCGCAACCGGCAACCTCGGGTCGCATGTGGATCGGGATCGAGTATGCCTATCCCGAGGCCGCCCCGACCTTTCGTGACTCGGGCGCCACATCGGCCAAGCCATATCCCGATCTGGGCGCGTGGAACGCCGTCCAGCCCCAGGAAGATGGCGCCTATCGCTGGGGGCCGATTGATCGCTTCGTGAAGGCTTTCCAGGAGGCTGGGTTTCGCCATCTGACCCTGATGCTCCGCGACGAGAGCCCTTGGGCCAGCGTCGATCCGCCGAAGCCCCCCATCCATCGCGGCGATACAACCGTCAAGCCCGAGTACGAGGCCGACTTCAGCGCGTACGTCCAGGCCTACGTCGAACGATACGATGCCGACGGCACGGACGACATGCCAGGGTTGCTCTACCCCGTGCTGCTGTACGGCTTCGAGCCCGAGTTCTCGACCTACGTGCCCGGTGATGCCGAGTCCTACATCCACATGGCCGGGCTGGCGTACGCCGCGGTGAAGCGCGCCAATCCTGAGGCGCAGATGATGAACGCCGCCCTGCTGCTGGCCACCATCTTCGACGCTTATCCCACCGCGGACGAGGTCGCCCGGCGACTGGCCGACCCCGATCCGCGCGTGTTCGACAAGTCCCCGGCGGATATCGCCCTGGTGCTCGACCACCCGGAGTTGTTCGACATCCTCGACGTCCACGCCCTGGCGGACTACACCGAGATCATCCCGACGGTAGCCTGGCTGCGTCAGGAGATGGCCCGTCGAGGCTACGACCGGCCGATCTGGATCGGCGACACGTGGGGTGGGACGACGCTGAACGGCTACGGCCCGGCGTCCTGTCCCGGCGGACCGAACACGAGCATCCTGGCCTATCCGGCCACGGAGGCGGACCGCTGCGAGGTTGCCGCGGCCCTATCGGCGTTGGCGGACTCCAAAGACCCTGATCATGACGAGGCCATTCGGTGGATCCGAGCCGAGTCGGCGGCGGGCACGGTGCGCAAGATCATGGTCGCGGCCGGTGAGGGCCTGGCCGGCATCAACATGGGCAACGTCGAGGATTGGGAGCCGCTGATGTTGCTCACTCTGGGCGGCGCCGGCACCAGTCCCTGGCAAGGCATGCTCGACCGCAACATGCTGACGAAGACTCTGATCGGGATCAGGCCCTCGTTCTACGCCCTCCAGCAGGTGGCGACGCTGCTGAAGGAGTCAACCCGCGTGGAACGCGTCGCAGGCTACGACGAGAAGACGTACGTGTACGCTGTGGAGCTTGCCGATGGAAGGTCGGCCTACGTCGTGTGGGCCGACGTGGGGCTGTGGCTCCCGGGCCAGCCGATGCCGACCCGCCCCGTGCGACTGACGATCCCCGGAGCGAGCGGGGCCGACGTCGAGTGGACGATCACGGAGGGAGACACGCCGAGGCGCGAGTCGCTTCCGCTCACGCAGAACGTGGTCGAGCTCCATGTGGGATCCGCGCCTGCGTTTTTGTACCCCGTAGACGGGAGTTCTTGACAGCCCTCGCGGATACGGTACAATCCGCTCGCCCGCCGAGATAGCTCAGTTGGTAGAGCACGCGACTGAAAATCGCGGTGTCGCCAGTTCGATTCTGGCTCTCGGCACCTCCCAACCTCGAACAAGGAACCCCCTCGCGGGGGTTCTTGTTTTGCTGCGAGAGAGTCGGCTTCCCGCCGGCTTCATGCTCGAGGGCGACTCCAACGGTCGTCAAGGGCCCTGGCTCGAGAATACGTCCGTCAGCGCCTGCACAATGCCGCCGACATCCGGGTCCAGGCACACGTTCACGTTGGGAGTCTCGCCTGTGCGAACCACGGTCCTCCCGGACTCGCTCCCGTCGTCGGTGACGACGTCCAGGTGCAGCGCCTCGAAGCGGCACAGTCCCGGATCGGTCAGAATCGCGGCGGTCATGACGTCCCAAACGGCCGCACACTTTGTCCCCCACGAGTCCATCAGGCCCTGATACAGATCCGCGGCGAAATCGGCAATCTCGCCTCCGGACCGCCAGGCGGCGGTGTCCCGGCGGGTGATCTCCACCTGGTTGGTGGCGTCGAGAGGGACCAGGTACAGGTCGACGCCGGAGTCGAAGACCTCCTGCGCGGCCACGGGGTCGGCGTAGATGTTCCACTCGGCGGCCGTGTTCGGGCTGTCCGGTGCCAGGTCTTGCAGGTTCCCTGGAACGTAGACCGCGCCTCCCATGATATAGACGGCTGCGAGTCGCTGGCGGACGGAAGGATCCTTGCGAAGGGCCAGGGCCAGATTCGTGAGCGGACCGCTCGCGAAGATGGTTACGGGTTGATCCGAAGCGTTCGCCACCGAAACCAGGAGGGAAGCTACCTCCTGAACGGGATAGGACCTCTCGGCGTTCGGAAGAGGTAGACCCCAGAAGTCGTTGGCGCCCTCCCGCATGAACTCCGGGAAGGTGTTGTTGCCGGCCACCGGTGCCGCCGGGCCCGCGCCCAGCGGGATATCGGTGAAGCCGAAGTCATCGAGCAGTCGACCGATGTGCTGGATATAGACGTCGGGGTAGGCCTCTCCATAGGAAATCGAAGCCGAAACGAGGTGGACGTCTGGGTCACTCAGAAGAAAGAGCAGAGCCGTCGTCCCATCCGGGCTGCCATCGTCGTCGAAGCTCACGGGCAATGGAATTGCAGGGGCGGCACGTGGCGTCGGCGCGACGGTTGGCGCCGTGGGTGCGCCGCCAAGAAGGCTGCATCCTTGAAGAGGGGCGAGCAACGCCGCCAGTGCGAGGAGTCGGCCAGCGGTTCTCACGAGCAACCTTGGCGTGCGCGGCAAGATCACGACTTGCGAAAGGATTGCCTCAACTCGTCGATCCGGTGCAAGTCTCCGCTGGCGTCGGCGAAGTACCAGTGGTCCCAACCGTTGCATGGCGCGCCGGCGAGGGCCCGGGCCAGCTGGTGGATGGAACCGACGTCTCGGCCGCGAGCGACGCGCCCGTCGGCCCGCACGCGGGCAGGCTGCTTACGGTTCCCGCGAAAGTAGAGACGCTGCCCGGGGCGAACGACCCCGGCTTCGACCAGTTGCTGGAAGGGGACCCGCGGCGCCGGGGGGCGTGCCTCCGGGTTGTCCGCGTGGGGCGCGTCTTCGGCGCGGACGGCGGCGATGCGACGGTGCGCCAGGCGAACATAGCTCTGTTGGCGTTCGATTCCAATCCAATGGCGTCCCAACCGTTTGGCAGCCACACCGGTCGTCCCCGTGCCGAAGAACGGATCCAGGACGACATCTCCGGGTCGGGTGGTGGCCAGCAGGATCCGGGTGAGCAGGGCCTCGGGCTTCTGAGTCGCATGCGCCTTGACCCCATTCTCCTTGAGACGCTCCCGGCCGTTGCAGATCGGCAGCCGCCAATCGCTGCGCATCTGCAGGCCTTCGTTGATGGACTTCATCGCCCGGTAGTTGAAGGTGTAGCGGCTTCGTTTCGCCCGCGCCGCCCAGATGAGAGTCTCATGGGCGTTGGTGAAGCGCACGCCGCGGAAGTTCGGCATCGGATTGGTCTTGACCCAAACGACGTCGTTCAGGATCCAGTAGCCGAGGTCCTGCAGGATGCGGCCGACGCGGAAGATGTTGTGGTACGTCCCGATGACCCACACGGCCCCGTCGTCTTTGAGGATTCGCCGGCAGGCGCTCAGCCAGGCGTGGGTGAAGGTGTCGTAGTCGGCGAAGCCGTCGAAGCGGTCCCAGGCATCCTCGACACCCTGGACGCGCGTCATGTTGGGCCGCCACAAGTCTTGGGCCAGCTGAAGGAAGTAGGGCGGGTCGGCGAAAACGAGGTCGACGCTCTTCTCGGGCAGCGTGGGCAGAACCTGGAGACAGTCTCCGGCGAGGATCCGATCGAGCGGCAAGGCCGGGCCCGCGCGGTCCCCGTCCGGTCGCGCCGTCCTAGGGCGGGCAGGTGCCTTCATCCGTCGCTCCCTCCGGCCCCAGGCGATAGCACTCGCACACCTCGACCGGCGGAAAGTCGGCCTGCGATTTCCAGAGGAGAAACACGATCCGGGACGACTCGCAGCGAACGCCCTGCCGCGCCGAGTCGACGTCGCGTACCCACGAGAAACCCAGGCCCTCTTCCGTTTCGCCTCGGATCAGCCAGACGCGGCTCTCTCCGACGACCCCGCGCCGAAGCACGATCTCGCCTCGCAGGCCGAGGGTCAAGATGCTCGAGAGCAGGCAGGCCAACGCCAGCGCCAGGGCCAGGCTGAGGCCGCATCCGGCCACGGGTGAGAGCCGCGGCCCCAGTCGATCGACGGCGCCCAACGCTCCCTGCCCGCCGTTGGCCCTCGAGATCAGGGCTTATAGACGGCGAAGTTGTCGAAGCGCATGTCCGTGCCGGCGGTGTCGAACGTGCCGGCGATCAGGCCCACGTCACCCGAGGCGTAGGTGCTGTCGTCGACCGAATAGAGCTGGTCGCCGTTGACGTACAGGGTCAGTTTGCTCCCGACGCAATCGGCCCGAACCGAGTTGGTGGCGCCGCCCTGGTTGATCTTGTCCGACTCCGCCATCGAGTCGAGCCCCAGCAGGGTGTATTCGCCGTCGACGATCTTGGCGATGGCGTAGAAGCCATCACTGGAGATGAAGAAGGCGTAGAAGTTCTTGGTGTCCTGGTAGCGGCAGATTATCCCGAAGTCGTTGTCGTCGGGGCCGCCGCCCTTGGTGGCGTCGACCTCAACGCGCACATCGGTCAGGTCGAGGCCGGGGTTGGCCCAGTAGTCCGACTGCGCCTTGGAAACGACGATGCGGTAGGCACCGTCCTCGTAGTCGGTCATGCCCTCGTCGGTGCGGACGGTATCCCATCCGCTGGAGGAGCTGGAAAAGTCATCCTGGAAGATGACGTCGCCCGAGGCCGAGCCGCCGCTCGGGCGAGAGGCGGGCGAGAGCGAACAAGCCAGCGCGAGGACAACCAGTAGAGTAGGCAACCACCACATTCTCCGCGATCCAGTCATCGGGGTCTCCTTTGTCGGCCAGTCGGCCCTGCCCGCCGGTTTCCGGGGGCGAGCGTCAACTATACACGTTCTTCGACCTGGGGCCAACGGACATTCCGAGTTGGGGGGGGCCGGCGGGGACTTGGAGCCGGTCGCTTGACGGGGGCAGGGGTTCCAGGTATCCTCTGGGGCGTTGCGGGCGTGGTTCAGTGGTAGAACGTCTCCTTGCCAAGGAGAAGGTCGTGGGTTCGAATCCCATCGCCCGCTCTCCGCACAGTTGCCAGTGACCAGTTCCCAGTTCCCAGTCGACCCGCTCCGACGGAGAAACTGGAAACTGGCGACGGGGGACTGGCAACTGGGCTTTTCGCGGCGACGTCGCCAAGTGGTAAGGCAAGGGTCTGCAAAACCCTCATACGTGGGTTCAAATCCCACCGTCGCCTCTACTTCGCAAGCGAGACACGATCGCTCGATTCGCACCATGGCTGGCAGGGTTGTCCCGAGGCGCAGCCGAGGGGCAAATCCGACCGTCGCCTCCTGAACAAGGGGCATCGTTAGAGGGCGCGTAAGGGTCTCCGGAAAGGAGGGAGAACCTTATACGCCTTCTACGATTCCGTGCAAGGGGCATGGGAATCAAAGACGGTTAAGGGTCTTGGACTCCCGGCTTAGCCCAGGCAACGCCAGGCAACGCCCGGCAATACCAGACAATGCGCCCTAGGGCCTGCCGCGCGTGGTACGCGCGGTTGACCGCATCCAACCGCGGTTCACGATCTCGACTCCCGATGGGGTCGATCAAACCGGCTTCGCCGGGACGAATCCAAGATACTCTCCAGGGTCCAGCCGAGCGGTGGGAGTTTCTGGTGTTCTCCCAGGATTCATTTCGATACCCTTAGATCTTCTCCCGATCTTGGATCCTTGGGTGGCGCGTTCTACAATTGGGCCGTGACCGCTCCCATTCTGGCGACCAAGCTCTACGTCCCCCCACCTCGGAGCAACCTTGTCGTCCGTTCCCGTCTGATGGATCGCCTGAAGGAGGGTCTGTCCCACAAGATGACCCTCATCTCTGCCCCTGCCGGCTTCGGAAAGACCACCCTCGCCAGCGAATGGATCGCCCGTTGTGAGCGACCAGCGGCCTGGCTTTCGCTCGACGAGGAGGATGGCGACCCCGCGCGTTTCTGGTCCCATTTCATCGCCGCCCTGCAGACGCTTGCCCTGAGCGGAGGCGACGGGCTCGCCGCGACACTTGGAGCGGAGGCCCTTCGTGCGCTTCAATCTCCCCAACCGCCGTCGGGAAGATCGCTGCTTGCCCCCCTTCTCAACGAGATCGCCTCCATTCCGGATCCCTTTGTTCTGGTCCTGGATGACTATCACCTGGTTGACTCGCCGGACGTCAGCCACGCCCTCGCGTTTCTGATCGAACGGCTACCGCCGCAAATGCATCTGGTCATCGCCACTCGAGACGACCCAGACCTTCCCCTGGCGCGGCTGCGCGCCCGCGACCAATTGACCGAATTGCGCGTCAAGGACCTTCGATTCACCGACACGGAAGCGGCCGAGTATCTAACACAGGCGATGGGATTGCGCCTCTCGACCGACGATGTTCTGGCCTTGGAGACTCGGACGGAAGGCTGGATCGTCGGTCTGCAACTCGCCGCACTCTCCATGCAAGGCCTTCCAGACCCAGGCGGGATGATCCCCGCTTTCACCGGCAGCCATCACTATGTGTTGGACTACCTGCTCGAAGAAGTCCTCCACAAGCAGCCCGTGAACCTCCAGACGTTTCTTCTGCAGACATCCATCCTTGACCGCATGTGCGGTCCACTGTGCGAGGCCGTCCTGCTCCATCCACGCATCGCCGCGCAGCAGACCCTGGAACATCTCGAACGTGCCAACCTGTTCGTCGTCCCGCTGGATCAGGAGCGCCGCTGGTATCGCTATCATCATCTTTTCCGCGACCTGCTGCGCCAGCGGCTCCTGCACCAGGACCCGCCGGAGGCCGTTGCGCGCCTTCACATCCATGCCAGTGAGTGGCTCGAAGCGAATGGAGGACTCGCGGAAGCATTTCAGCATGCCCTTGCGGGCGGCGAGGTTGACCGGGCCGCGCGGTTGGCGGAGTCGGCCTGGCAGGCCATGAACACGACGTTTCAGATGGGGGCCTGGCTGAGGTGGGTGAACCAGCTCCCGCCGAGTGCGATCCGCGCTCGCCCCGTTCTATGCACACAGATGGGCCTGGCCTACATGGACACCGGCAACGTCCAGGCCAGCGAGGCCAGCTTGCGGGATGCCGAACAGGGGCTCCGACGTTCGTCCGATGACATCATCGTGGTTGAGAAGGATCAGTTACCTGCCCTTCCCGCCCGGATCGCCTTTGCGCGCGCCTACAACGCTCAAAGCCAGGGTCGTGTCTCCGATGCAGCCGCGTATGCCCAGAAAGCGCTTGAATTGACGCCTATCGGAGACGT
>DATIFK010000104.1:0-9202 GCA_035455265.1 Anaerolineales bacterium | reverse complement strand
TGAGCTAGAAAGGAACAGCGCCTCGTGGACGACGTTTGGCTGGCCCTTTGCTGGGCTGGCCCCGTTGGGGTCGGAATCTTTCTCATGGGGCTTGGCGTTCTGTTCTGGGGGATCGCGAAAGTCACGAAGCGAGCCTGGCCGAAAGCCAGCCCCCCTTCCGCCACCCTCTCCTCATTTGCCGGCTGTACCTGGTCTTCTCGCCGCCTAACAACGCGATCGACGACGCAGCCGGCCCCGCGGGTGAGCGGGCAGCCCGCCGACCCCGCGGCTGGTGCCTAGCCTATCGAGAGGCAAATCCCGTCGTCGCCCCCCCAATACGACCGCCATCGCAGGATCGCGAATTGGGGTCTCATCGAATCGAAGAGACTTCGCCCGACTTTCGGGATTCTGGTCAAGGGGCCCGCCCGCGAGGATCCCCTCAGACGGCCGGCACACGCGGCATACGCAGGCAATCTCTCATGAACCGTCTGCGGGAGACTCGTTCGAGACCGCTGTCCACGCGACGAACTCCCTCTGTTCCGGTCCCTCTCAGAGCATCTGACCCGCGCCCCGCAAGGATGGACCCGCGAATCCAGTTTCGTCGACAACTCAGACTTGACATCTCGGGAAATATAGTTTACCATCCGGTTAATTAGCCGATCGGGTAACTACCCTGACAGATAACGATGCGCTAAGCCTTACCTTTGCCGCCCTGGCCGATCCAACCCGGCGGGCAATGCTGGCACGGCTTGCTCAGGGCCCGGCCACGGTTAAGGAGCTTGCCGAGCCGTTCAAGATCAGTAAGCCGGCAATCTCCAGACACCTGAAGGTGCTGGAACGCGCCGGATTGATCGAGCGCGGGCGGGAAGCCCAGTGGAGGCCGGCGCAGTTGCAGGCGGCACCGCTGAAGGATGTCTCCGAGTGGTTGGAGCGATATCGCATGAACTGGGAAAAGAGTTTCGATCGCCTGGATGAATACATCCGCAAGCTTCAAGTGAAGAAGAGCTAGTCAACTGCCCAATGGCTCAGAGGCGGGTACGCCGAAGGAAGGGAGAGGGTGAGCGCATAATGGCTGACACACTGGCAGATCGAGAGATCGTCGTCACACGAGTCATCGACGCACCACGCGATGTCGTCTTTGCGGCCTGGACCGAGCGAGAACACGTCGAGCAGTGGTGGCTGCCGAGCGGTGGAACAACGCACGAGTGGAACCCCCAACCGGGCGGCCAATGGCGGTACAGCACGCCCGGGCCGGAGGGCGCCCACTACTCGTTCAAAGTCAAGTTCATTGAGATCGCCAAGCCGACGCGGCTTGTCTACGACCACGGGACCGACGCGGAGAACGCGCCCGAACCCGTGCGCACCAACGTGACCTTTGACGACCAGAACGGGAAAACCAAGGTGACCCTGCAGTTGGTCTTCGCAACCGCGGCCGCCCTCGAGGAAGCGGCGAGGTACGGCGCCCGCGGCGGCGCGAAGGCAGCGCTGGAGACCCTTGCGGGTTATCTGGCTAGGCTGTGAGCCCGTCCATTCACTCGCCCAGCGAGGCGAGGTCTCCAACCATCGTCAACAGGAGGAGTATTCGATGAGCCCGACGAAGAAGACCCAGAAGCCGGCCAAGAGCATTAGAAAGGGCAAGACGTCGACGGGACTTTCCGCCGAGGAACGGGCCGCAATGAAGGAGACCCTACGGGAGCGGAAGGGCGCGGGCGAAGGGGAAAACGCCGTTCTCACGAAGATTGCGGCGATGGCCGCGCCGGATCGCGCCCTGGCTCAGCGAGTCCACGCGATCGTCAAAGCCAGCGCGCCGGGGCTCGTTCCGAAGACCTGGTACGGGATGCCCGCCTACGCCAACAAGGACGGCAAGGTCGTCTGCTTCTTCCAGGACGCGGCCAAGTTCAAGGCAAGATACGCGACCCTCGGCTTCAGCGACACGGCGAACCTCGACGAGGGCGCCATGTGGGCCACCTCCTTCGCCTTGAGGAAGTTGACCCCGACGGAAGAGGCAAAGATCGCCGCGCTCGTGAAGAAAGCAGTCACCTGAGGACTGGTCTCGCCGCCGCGCTCCCCGGCCGGATCGTCGGTCGAGCCTCCGGCTGCGGCTGGGTTCTCGGAGAATTCGAGAGGCGCCCCGAAGCGCATAGGGGCCGCGCGGCGCTTCGCGGCGCCGCGAAACGCCCCGTCGGAGGAGGCAGAGGAGCAATCCCACCGTCGCCTCCTGATCAGTAGTTGTCAGTAGGCAGCGGGTGGTCCTCAGGGTTTGTCCTGCGCACTGCCAAGGCGGAACGACAGCCCAGGCAAGGGCCCCGTCGAATCGACGGGGCCCTTGCTCGCCTCTGGGGACCGAAGCCCACTGCGGCCCCGCAACCCGTTGGCTCGATGCGCACCGTGCCACGCCGCGCGTCGACGGCTGGCGCTCAGCCTGACCGCCAGCGAGAGTTCGTTCAAGACCACACTTCACGATCTTGTTTGCGCGGCCCTGGCACCATCAGCAACGTAAGCCCGGACGACGTTCGCCTGGCTGACCAGAGCTCCCCGATGTCCGAGTCCCAGCTCCATCGTTACCCTTCGATGGCGTTGAAGGCGTCCGTGTTGCTGATGATCCCGACGATCGCCTTACCATCAAACCCAGTCGCCCTGGGGACGCCCTCTCCGCAGACCGACGCTCGGTACGGTTGGCGGCACGGCTCCCCCAAGCCAGGCCCTCGAAAAGCGACGTGGACGCCTGGCCCGAGGGACACGGACGGCAGAATCGGCCTTGCTCCCCGGCGGATTGACCTCCAAGCCCCGCGGCCGAAGGAGGTCCGTTTCGCGCCAGGGAGTGTGAAGCGGAGGCCCCGAACGGGATTCGTCAACGGTTATAATGACTATCCCCTTCCCCTGGGCGAGCATGCCCTACGAGACTCTGGCCGTCGTTGACATCGGATCGAACACCAGCCGCGTCAGCGTCTTTCGGATGAGCGACGACGGTCACTATCAGGAAGTCACCGACTCACGCGCCACCCTGCAACTCCTGCGAGGCCTGTCGTCGGACGAAGAGAAGGCTTCGGAGGCGATCGAGTCGTTGATGGCGGCGCTCCGGGACTTTCATGCAGTTGCCGAGGCGGCCGGCGCCGGCCGCACGGTCGCCTTGGCCACGTACAGCGTCCGCAGCTACCCCAAGGCGGAGGACCTCGTCCGCCGGATCCGCAAGGAGATCGGGATTGAGGTTCAGATCATCGACGGCCGTCGTGAGGCCGAGTTGGCCTTCCTGGGGGCGATCTACGGCACGGACGTCGAGGACGGGCTGCTTATCGACTTCGGTGGCGGAAGCATCGAATTGGCGAGCTTCCGTCGCCGGGCGCTGCTTCGCACCTGGAGCCTTCCCCTCGGAGCGCTCCTGCTCAACGACCGGTTTCTCAAGGACGATCCTCCGTCGAAATCGCAGGTCCGGCGACTGCAGATTCATGTGCGGGATACCCTCCTCAAGGCGGGGATACGTCCCCTCAAAGGCCGGGAGCGGCTGGTCGCGACCGGTGGGACCGTACGGAACTTGGCCAAGGTCGACCGGCAGGATCGGCGGTATTCCATGCCTCAGCTGCATGGCTATGTGCTCAGCCGCCGCCGAATCAAGGACCTGAGTCGACGGTTGAGCGCCCTGAGACGCAAAGAAGTGGCGAAGTTTCGAGGACTGAATGCCGATCGCAAAGACTCGATTGTCGGCGGCGCGCTAGCCCTGCTTTCGCTGTTTCGCGTACTCAAGGCCGAAGAGGCCGTGGTCTCGGGACAGGGTCTGAGGGAGGGTTTTGCACTCTCGACGCATATGAGCGTATTGCCTGCGCCGCGTTCCGTCCGTGAGGTTGCCATCGAGTCCCTGGTGATGAGGTTCTCCTCCTGGGACGAGCGCGCCGCTCAGCGGAGGGCGGCCTTGGCCGCCTCGCTCCAGGCCGCCCTGGATCGAGCCGCCGCGCCGGATATCCAGGAGAGTCTGCTCCACGCTGCCCGGCTGGTCGACATCGGCAAGAGCATCGACTACCTCGGCCATTTCCATCATTCGGCTTCGATCGTGTTGGCCACGGATTTGGCCGGCTTCAGCCATCGCATGGTCGCCCTGCTGGCGGCGATCCTTCACGCCGCCGACAGGCGCAGGTTCGATTGGCGCGAGTACAAGCCTTGGGTTTCCGCGAGTGACAAATCCAGCCTCAAGAAGGCCGGCCTGATTCTCGCTTTGGCGGACGAGGTCGAGAAGCGCCTCCCTCCGAGAGGCGCGATCCCGGCGGCGTTCCACGGCAAGCGGCGCACAACGATCGGCCTGCACCTCCCCCTGCCCTATGGCGGCCGCCTGGCGGCGTTGGCCGAGAGGTTTCCCGATGTCTTCGGCTCGGAACTACGATTCGAACAAGGGGGTATCCATGGCCCTGCGGCCTAACACCTATCCGGGGAAGCTGTTGATCGTCGAAGGAATCGACGGGTCGGGAAAGAGCACCCAGCTGGACCTGCTTCATAAGTGGCTGGTCAGCGAAGGGTACCTCGTCGTCTTTACCAGGTGGAACTCCTCACCGATCGTGAGGGCCACGACCCGCCGGGGCAAGCAGAGGCGCCTGCTCACTCCGGTTTCCTTCAGTCTGATCCACGCCGCCGATTTCGCTAGCCGGCTGTACATGCAGGTGATCCCAGCTCTGCAAGCCGGAGCCGTCGTCCTGGCGGATCGCTACGTCTACACCGCCTTCGCCCGCGACCGCGTTCGCGGGCTCGACCGCGAATGGCTGCGTCGTCTGTACGCCTTTGCCGTGGAACCCACCGTCGCCTTCTACTTCGATGTGCCGCTCGACGAGGCCATCACGCGCATCCTCGAAGGACGGCCGTCGCTCAAGTTCTACGAGGCCGGCATGGACCTGGCCCTGAGCAGGATCCCATCCGAATCCTTCCGTCTCTTCCAAGGATTGATCCAGAACGAATACGACCACTTGGCCAACGAATACAACATGGTCCGTATTGACGCCACCCTTCAGCTGATCGATCAGCAACGCTTGGTGCGTCAGATCGTGGGGCCCTACCTCGAAGGAGCGATTCGGCTTGAGAAGGCGGAGATTCAGGATGCCCTCATGGCCCATCGACTGGGTGGGCGCTATCTCGAGGACATGCGGCTCCGGCAGAGGAGTCCGAAGTGAGCGCTCCAAGATTCTACGGGATTCGTCCTCCAGGCATCCCCAACGAACCCCTGCCGGGACGGTTGATCGTCATCGAGGGCACCGACGGCGTCGGCCGTTCGACGCAGATCGCCCTGTTGCGAGAGTGGCTCGAAAGTCGAGGTTACGCGGTGGTCCACACCGGATTCCGCCGCTCGGACCTGGCAAGCCAAGGGATCCAGCGAGCCAAGCGCGGCCATACACTGGATCCGCTGACCCTCAGTCTCTTCTACGCTACCGACTTCTGGGATCGGCTGGAACGGCACATCCTGCCCGCCCTGCGGGCCGGGATGATCGCCATGGTCGATCGCTACATCTTCTCCCTTGTCGCCCGCGCCATCCTGCGGGGAGTCCCTCGCGACTGGCTCGAAGACGTGTATGGTATCGCGCTGGTGCCCGACCGTGTCTTCTATCTCGACATTTCCGTCGAACAACTCCTGCCTCGCATCATCAACACCACCGGCCTCGACTATTGGGAGTCCGGGCAGGACTACCTGCGCGGCCCGGATCTGTACAACAACTACATCGAGTACCAGCGGGCTTTGCTAGCCGAGTACCGTTCCCTGGCGGAGGAATTCGGGTTCCAGGTGATCGACGGGGGCCAACCGATCGGCACCGTCTTCAATGCCCTTCAGGCTGGAGTGGAAGAGGTGATCGCAGGGATGACTCCGCCGAAGAGGGATGAAGCAAAGCTCAATCCCGAGGATTCCCCGGGAGTCGAGGATTCCGCCAGGATCGATCTGGCCTAGAGGCCGCGCAGGGCCCGAGGCGGGAGGAACCACAACAAGCGGGCCGTGCCGGCTCGAAAGGGACTCTCGATCAGGAGGGCGGCCGCGGCCCCCTTCTTGAACTCAAGCAGGACTCGTGCGGCGTCGCCCGTCAGCAGGTAGGAGGCGAGCCTGTGCGATTGGGGCTCATGGCCCACCAGCGCCACGGTCTCCGCACCGGAAACCTCCCGCAGCGCGGTCAGGACCCCGCGGTGGTTCCGGTCCCCCTCCAAAGCCTCGCACGACTTGGGGGAGGGCCAGCCGGCCTCCTCGTGCAGCACCTCAGCCGTCTGCCAGGCGCGCTTCCATGGGCTACTCAAGAGGACGTCCACCTTGGGCACGAGGCTCCTGAGCCCGCGGGCAGCCCGCCTCATCTTCATCTCGCCCTCTTCCGTCAAAGGCCGCTGGCGGTCGTCCGGCCATTGCGTCGGATCACGATCGAAGGCGACGGCGTGACGCACGATCACGACCTGCACCTAGGCCTCCACGGGCGGCGTGGGTAGCGGAGTCGGCGGGGAAATGGCGGGCCACGGAGCCGCCCCGCCCGCGCCCCCGGCCTTCTCCATCGCGCGCTGCAGTCGCGACCAAAGCTTCCCCTGCACGGCCTGGTACAGCTTGGGGAATCGCTTCCGCAGCTTGCGAGCCTGCTGGTCGTAACGCTGTGAAACGCGCCCCATCATGAAGATCGCCCTCGGGGGCAGCCGACGGGCCTCCCGCTGAAGGAGCTCCTGCAGGCGAGAGGTGGCCACGTGGGCATCCTGATGGAGTCCCAGCAAATCCTGAAGTCTGGCGAGGACTTGCACGTAGCCGACCGCCGGGCCCCCATACACGTCGCGGGCGCTCTCGACGGCATACCGCAACCGCTTGCAGCGAATGCGCAAGCGATGGTAGGCCTCGGGAGGGGAATCGGCATCCAGCTTCTTACCGGCCTTCTTCATCCGGGCGTAGCGGGCTGCGATGAGCCCTGGAAAGACCGCCGCCGCCGATGCCCGAGCGGCCGGTGTCCTTTTGGGAGGCCCTCGGCGTAGAAGCCGCGTCAGCCGCGCCACGAGGCGTGCAAACCGTTGGGAGTCAAGGCTTCGCAGCATTCTCGTCCGCGCCCGTTCCCGCCTGGACGTAAGGACCTCACTCAAGACGCGCAGGGACGACCGGTCATCGGGCGAGGTTGTTTCGGACCACCCGGCCAACCAAACCAGCTGCGTGTCGTGGTCGCGCACCGCGCCGAGCAGGTTCCCGATCCACCGGAGCTCACTTCGCAGAGCCTGGGCCCGGCCGGAAAAGACGGGCTCGAAGAGACTCAGGCAGGCGCGCATTCGACGGGCGGCCACACGCATGTCGTGCAGGGCTTCGCGATCCTCGCCGATGCGCGCCCAGGGCTCCGCCTCGAGGAAAGCCAGGAACGTACGTCGGAGGACAGCGTAGGCTAGCTCCCCCATGCTGGGGTTTTCGGAAACGGCCGTGTCGCCGAGTTCGGGGCGCCCGCTGGGCGTCAGGCCCAGGGTCAGCAAGCCCAACTCGTACGTGGACGCGGCCGCCGGCGCGAGCCGACAGGCGGCCTTGAGGTCTTCGACGAAGGGACGGATCCGCTCCACGGCGACGGGGGCGACCTCGACCCCGACTCTCCTGAGCCGGGGCGGCTCCATCTCGTCAGGTTGAGCCAGGGTGGTCTCGTCCAGGGCAACCTCCCCCACGGACTCGCCATCAACCATGATTGCGTAGGGTCGACGCTGGCAACGCAAGGTGAAGAGCGACTTCGGCTTCGCGCCTCCGGCCAAGGACCTCACCCACGTCCCGAGGCGCGACTCGGCCTGCATGAGAGACTCCACGTCGCTCGAAGGCAGGGGGGACCGTACTTCCGTCTTCGTCCGAAGGCCGTCGCTGGACTCTTCGAGGGCCTTGATCGTTCCCTCCGAAGACTCATTCGAGCTGCGCAGCCGCACGGAAAGTCCCGCCCGGTGGAATCGCCAATCCGAGGTGTCTACATAGGTGTCAACCATGCTGCGCGGTTCGAGTGGCACGAAGGCAACGGAACGATCGACCGCCGAGCGGGACCCATCCCCGCGCCCTTCCCCGCGCGCCGCCGCCGCATCCGACGGCCGCCTGGCGGCGAGCCAGCGAACGACCGGGCGCAAATCCACAGAGTCGAACTGCCACTCAGCTTCCTGCATGGAATGTTGGGAACGCGTGGGAAGGACGCTGCCGTGAGCCGAGTCGGCTATGAAGGCATCCCAGTCCCTGCGAGCCAGTTTCCTCCCCTCGTCGCGCACGGTCTGGAGGGCCAGGAGTTGAAGGAAGTCCCAAGAACGCTCTCTTGCGCCGCGCTTCGGGCGGGCGGCCCGCCCCGAACCCTATGCCACGTCCCTCAGGTTGATCTCATGCCGAAGAGAAGGTCGGTGCGCCCGGGCACATCGATCCCGGAGATCTCCATTCTGAGGTCAACGAAGCCGCCCCGTGGCCTTCCCGCACATTCGGCTTTGCAGGGCGACTTCGATGGGCGCTCAAAGCTTCAACTGACGTTCAGCGATGGGTCTGTCGTTCGCCGTGGCCAAGCCGGCCGACAAGGGCTTTCGTTCCTCGGTCCTGGTGCAGCACTGTTCTTGGTGGTCGGATCTCAGCCCGCGATAGCCCCGGGCGGGTTCTTTCCGTAGACCGCCGGCACCCAGAGTTGATCGGTGATCGGCGGGCGCTGATAGCCCGTATCCTCCTGTCGCTTTGGAAGCTTTATTGGCTCCGGTGTCATGTCCTCATAGGGAATCAGGCTGAGAAGATGGGCCATGCAGTTTAGGCGGGCATGTCGCTTGACGTCCGCGTTGACCACATACCAGCGTGCCTCTTCGATGTCGGTATAGGTCAACATCGCATCCTTGGCCCGGGAGTATTCGACCCATTTGGAGCGTGACTTCACGTCCATCGGGCTCAGCTTCCAGCGGCGCATCGGATCGGTGTTGCGCTGCTGAAATCGGCGCTCCTGCTCTTCATCGCTGATCGAGAACCAGTACTTGATGAGCACAATCCCCGCACGAACCAGCATGCGCTCGAATTCCGGGCAGGAGCGCATGAATTCGCGGTACTCGTCGTCGGTGCAGAAGCCCATGACCCGCTCCACACCTGCGCGGTTGTACCAGCTGCGATCGAAGAGGACCATTTCTCCGGCGGCCGGCAGGTGGGGTGTGTACCTCTGGAAGTACCACTGCGCCTTCTCCCGTTCGGTCGGGGTTCCCAGCGCCACCACGCGCACAATGCGGGGATTCAGCCTTTGCGTGATCGTCTTGATGACGCCTCCTTTCC
>DATIFK010000103.1:0-11775 GCA_035455265.1 Anaerolineales bacterium | reverse complement strand
AGGCTTCCATGCGGCGCCGACAACAGGCTGCCGAGGGCCGAAGCCAAACCGTGGACGATCCCGAGGCCGGCATTGGCCAGGGCCATTCCGGAAAGCGTCGCCGCCAGACAAAGGTCCATGCGCGCATCAGCGTCTTCGATGCCGGAGCCGAGGCGCGGCAGGGATCGCGCCGCACGCGGCAGACCCTCGCGGCACAACCCGTCCGTCAACGGATTGGCGCGGGCGGAGAGGTATGGCTCGACCAGTTGCGACAAGGCATCGAAGCCGGATCGGGAGGTCACGTCGGTCGGCGCGCCAAACGTCAATTCAGGATCGACCAGGGCGATCCTCGGCAACATCCACGGAGTGCGCAGGCTCGCCTTGAGGCGATGTTCCGGCGAGGCCAGGACGGCGTTGCGAGTGACCTCAGAGCCTGTGCCGGCGGTCGTCGGGACGGCGATCATCGGCAACCCCGGGTGCTCGAAAGATCGACCCGCCCCGATGATTTCCATGTAGTCCAGGGGATCGCCCTCGTGGGTCGCCAGGAGGGCGATGGCCTTGGCGGCATCGATGGCACTTCCGCCGCCCACGGCGATGACGACGTCGGCATCATGACGGGCAGCAAGGGCGAGTCCTACGCGGACCTGGTCGAGCGTCGGCTCGGTGGGGACGGGAAAGCGCTCGCACGCGAGGTCGTGGGCCGTCAGAGCGGCGATCAGGGTACGCGCTCGCTCCTCCGATCGCCCGGTGACGACCAGCGGGCGCGATCCGAGCGTGGCGGCGGCCGCGGCAAGCTGCGATCGGACGCCCAGGCCGAAGATCACGCGGCCGGTGGTTGAGAATTCGAACGCAGGCGAGTCGGCCATCAATGGATAGTTACCGGTTCCCAGTTGCCAGTTCCCAGTCGACGAGCAGGGATCCCCAATCACGAATCGCTAACCGCTAACCGCTCTCCGCCGCCAATCCCGAACAATCCCGACCGGCCACTGGCCACTTGCCACTGACCACTGACCACTGGTCTTCCTACCCCCAGCCCGCGTCTTCTGGGAAGACATTGCGGTAGACGCTGCGCGTCCGGGGCTCGGCCATCCAATCCGCCACCGCCCGGCTCCAGCGCGCGTAGTGGTCCGTCTCCTTGTGGCGGGAGGCGTCGTCCGTTTGGCGGTAGACCTCGACCAGGGTGAAGCGCGTCGGGTCCTCGGCGGATTGCAGGACGTCGAAACGCGCCACACCCGGCTCCTTCAGGCTGTTGCGGGCATTGTCGAGGGTCGCTTGGCGAAAGGCGTCGACCGAATCGGGCCTGACGTGGACAAAGACGTGAACGATATGCATCAGCTCCCCTCCGAAGAAGCGACTCAGGAGGCGCTGGAGGACCAGGGCACGACCGGGGCGGGGTTGTTCAAGCCTGCCGTCGATTCGCCGGCGGGCAACCGGTCGAGGTCCTGCTGAAGGCGCCCCACCAACTGCCGGACCGCCCTCAGGTCAACGCCGCGGCATTGATCCGGAAGGGGATCGAGCCACGGCCGGATGCGCAGGAGCATCTTGGCCGCTCCGGGTCGGTTGTTCCGCTGAAGATGCAGGCAGGCAACGGCCAGCTGCAGCAGCACGCGATACAGCTGACCAGGGGCGTCCGCCTCGGCCAGGAAGGCGTGCTCCAGGGCTTCATGCGCTTCGAAGTATTCGCCCTGGTTGAAGAGGTCGAGGCCTTGCCGTCCGAGGTCCGAAAGGGGTTCGCGGCAGGCGGCTTCCAGCGCGCCGACATCCGGCCTGGCGGCGCTGGTCTCGATCCAACGCTTCGGGTCGGATAGGAACGTGCCGCGGGCGAGGGCGCGGTCGGCGCCGTTGCGGGTGGCTTCGTCGAGCAAGGACTGGTCGACGTGGGGCCCGAAGGCCAGCACCGGGATGCGGCGCGTCGCCGAGCCGGACTTGAGGACGGAGATCCAGTGTGCCCAAGGCACGGCCTGGCTGGTTACGTCGATGACGATCAAGGCCGGGCGCTGCTCGACCAGGTGACGAACCAGCGCGGCGTCCGGGCCCTGCAGCGGCTCGGTGAGGGGCACCGCCCGCGAGGCCGGAGCACCGCCGGCGCCGAGGTCTTCGGGGCGGGAGACGATGCGCAGATCGAAGCCGGCGGCGCGTGCGGCGTCTTCGAGGCGGGGGACGAGGAAGACGTCTTCCGTCACGGCCAGCAGGAGCGGAGCCAGGACGGAGAAAGGGAGGCGTTCGTCCGACGCGTTCGGGCCGGTCATCGGACCATGCTCACAACCGCGGCAGTTCGATCGTCTGCTGCTTCTGGTACTTGCCCTTCTTGTCGGCGTAGGAGATGCGGCAAGGCTCGTCGGCCTCGAAGAAGATGACCTGGGCGATGCCTTCGTTGGCGTAGATGCGCGCCGGGAGCGGCGTCGTGTTCGAGATCTCCAACGTCACGAAGCCTTCCCACTCGGGTTCGAAGGGAGTGACGTTGACGATGATGCCGCAGCGGGCGTAGGTCGACTTGCCGACGCACAGGGTCAGGACATTGCGCGGGATGCGAAAGTACTCGACCGTGCGCGCCAGGACGAAGGAGTTGGGCGGGACGACGCACACGTCCCCACGGTAGTCGATCATGGAGGCGGAGTCGAAATGCTTGGGGTCGACGACGGCCGAGTAGACGTTGGTGAAGATCTTGAACTCGTCGGCTACCCGGATGTCGTAGCCGTAGGACGACACGCCGTAGGAGATGACGCCGTCGCGCACCTGGTCCTCAACGAACGGCTCGATCATGCGATGCTCGCGCGCCATCCGGACGATCCAGTGATCGGGTTTCAGGCCCATTCCGAACCTCCGTACCGGGCGCGTCAGGCGCTGTGGGGATCGGCGCGAACAGGATTGGTGAGACGGCCGAGGCCCTCGATGTCGACGGTGACCTCGTCCCCCGGCGCCAGCGGACCCACGCCGGCGGGCGTCCCGGTCAGGATCAGATCGCCCGGGTCGAGGGTCATCACCGAGGAAATGTACGTCACCAGGTGGCGGACGGGGAAGACCATGTCGCGGGTCGAACCCATCTGGCGCATCTGGCCGTTGACGGTGCAGGTGATCAGCAGGTCGGCGCTGTTCACGTCCGTGTCGATCCACGGTCCGAGCGGGCAGAACGTGTCGAACCCTTTGGCGCGCGACCACTGGCCGTCGCTCATCTGAAGGTCGCGGGCGGTGACGTCGTTGGCCACGGTGTAGCCGAGGATGTGCTTCTCGGCCTCCTCGGCGTGAATCCATCGCCCTGCCTGGCCAATGACCACCGCCAACTCGGCCTCATGCTCGACTTGGGAGGACTGCGGCGGGGTGACGATGGCCTCCCCCGGGCCGATGACGGCACTGGGCGGCTTGAGGAAGATCAGCGGCAAGGCCGGCACCTCGGCGCCGTGCTCCGCGGCGTGGGCCGGATAGTTGCGCCCGATGCAGATGATCTTGCCGGGCTGAACCGGCGGGCCGAGTTCGACGCTCGAGAGCGACAGCGAGGCCTTCTCCCGACGGAATTCCTGGAACGGCGATCCATCGATCATGCCGACGCGGTCGTCGTCGACCCAGCCCCAGGTCAGGGGCGCGCGGGCACGCGGGCGGAAACGGACAATGCGCATGGGTTCAACCCTCAGCTCTTGGTGGCCCAGGCCAAATCATACTCGACCTGCCAGGGAGCGACATGGACATCGGTCAGGCCGAAGGACGCCAGGTAGGGAACCAGGCGGCTGCGCCGGACCGTCCGCCCGAGGATCCACGAAGCTTGCGGGCCGACGCGGTTGGTCACGAGCAGAAGCCCTCCCGGCCGCAGCACGCGCAGAATCTCGCGCAGCGCCCGCTGCGGGGAGGGGGTGAACTCGAGGACCTCGAGGGTCGTGACAACGTCGAAGGTTCCGGCGGGGAAGGGCAGGGCGTCGGACCAGGCGCGCAGCCAGGGGTAGGCAAGCGGGGCGAGGCGCCGGCCGAGCGCCGCCATGTGGGCGGACGGCTCGGCGGCCACCAGCCGAAGCCGGGCCAGAAGGACGGGCGGCAGAGCGCGCGCCATGCGGCCGCTGCCCGCCCCCACGTCGAGCACGCGGGCCCGGCCGAGATGGGCAATGGCCGAGGCCAGCGGCTCCCCGAGAACGTGCCGTTCCCAATCCGGATCAAACTGCTTGATCGACTCGAACCGGCCCGCCAGGAGATCGTAGAGCCAGACGACGAAGTGGCGTCCGAGATGGGCCCCCTCGCAAATCCAGATCTCCCAGTACACGAACGCCAGGACTACGACGCCGATGAGGATCCACAACCACATGGGCGAGGACTATAGCATGAGGCAGCTCTCAGTTTCCAGTCACCAGTCCCCAGTCCATCGAGACAGCCGACTGGCAACTGGGAACTGGCGACGGTCATGGAGGCAGGAAGCTGGCGGCTTATAATCAGCAAGGGCGGATAGCTCAGTTGGTGAGAGCACTTCTCTTACACAGAAGGGGTCGCAGGTTCGAGTCCTGTTCCGCCCACCTGAGAGCGACCTCCGCACGCTCTCTCTCCTGGGAGTGGACATGCTGAGACGTTTGGCTCACGTGGCCATCGCCCTGCTGCTGACCGGATGCCAGGCGGTGCAGTTCTTGACCGGTGGCCGGCCGACGGCGCCAGCGACGATCGCCCTGCCGACGGCTTTCCCCACGGCCACGGCCAGCTCGACTCCCCTTCCTTTCCGCCCGACGCTGACGGCTGAGCCGGACGTCCAGGACACGCAACGGCAGGGACTGCTGCCGGAGTTCGCCGCCGATACCGCCCGCAATGTGACCTGGACACGCTACACCCTGGCGGCCGAGGTCGAGTTCGACCCACGCGTGGCCCAGGCGACCATCGACGGAAGCGCCCGCATCCAGTTCACCAATCCCCTCGGGACGCCGTTGCGCGACCTGGAGTTGATGCTTTGGCCGAACGACCCGCAGTACCTGGCCGAGATGACCGCCGGCCCAGCTCTGGTCGACGGCCAGTTCGTTGAGCCGGTCCCCCTGCTCGGGGATCTGGCGCTCAGCCTTCCACTGGAAACACCGCTGGCCCCCGGCGCGACGGTGGACGTCAGCCTGCCGTTCCACATCGACGCCCGCGGACCGATCGGCGGGTTCGAACCCAAACGCTTCGGTATCACGGAAGGCGTGCTGATCGCCCCGACGTTCTACCCCTTGGTCCCGAGGTTGATCGACGGCGCCTGGCAGGTCGAGCCGGCACCGCCCGGCGGCGACACGACGAACTCCGACACGGCCTTCTACGACGTGACGATCCGCGCCCCGCAGAACCTGGGGCTGGCCGTGTCCGGAGCTGACATCGAACGCATCAAGAACGCCGACGGCACGCAGACGGTCCATACGGTGACGGGCCCGATGCGGGACGTGGCCTTCGCGCTCGGGCCCCTCCAGAGTGAGACGGCCATGGTCGACGGGGTCGAGTTGCGCACGTGGTTCCTGCGAACTCACGCCGACTCGGCCGCCGAGATGTTGGACGCCGCCAAGGTTCAGATGCAGACGTTGACCGACCTCATCGGTCCGTACCCTTACCCGCAGCTGGATCTGGTCGACGCACCGGGGGCCTTCGGCGGGATCGAATACCCCGGGTTGGTCTTTATCGGGACGCTCGGCGGCTCGAATGTCATCGAGCCGACCGTCCATGAGGTCGCCCACCAGTGGTTCTACGGCCTGATCGGCGACGATCAACTGCACGAGCCCTGGCTGGACGAATCGGCCGCCACCTATGCCGAGGTCCTGTACTACCAGGCCGCCGGGCGGGCCGGCCGCGCCACGGGGCTGTTGAGCGACTTCCGTTCGTGGTTGCGCGAGTATCACGACCCGACCCTGCCCATCGGACGCGGGGTAGGCGAGTACGCCAGCGAGGACGAGTACGCCCTGATCGTCTACGTCAAGGGTGCGCTGTTCTTCGACGCTCTGCGCCGCCAGCTGGGCGATAGCGAATTCGCCGGCTTCCTGCGCCTGTACTTCCAGACCTACCGCTACGGCTTCGCCGACGGAGCCGGTTTCCAGGACCTGGCGCAAGACGTCTGCGGTTGCGATCTGTCGTCGTTGTTCGATCTATGGGTGTGGAAGGGCGGCCCTGTTCCCGGCCTTCCGTGAGAGGTGCCTACGTGGAGACGGGTGATCACCTGACGTTCGCCAAGAAGATCAATGGAGAGGTTTGGGAACTGCTCGGGAAGAAGGATCGATCGCCGGCCGAGGACGAGCGCATGGTCCATGCCGCTCACGCCTCGCTGTACCACTGGCTTTACGCCGGCACGGGAATCAACCATCAGCGCGGCGAGTGGTTGATCGCCCGCGTCCACATCCTCCTGGGCGATCCGGTCTTGGCGGAGCGACACACGCGCCGCTGTCTGGAGTTGACCGACGAGCACGCGGCGGAGATGCAGGATTTCGATTTCGCCTTTGCGCACGAGCTCGCCGCCCGGACGGCGGCACTGACCGGAGACCGGGCGCGCGCGGCGATGTTCATCGAGAAGGCACGCCAGGCCGGCGCGGCCATTGCCGACCCCGAAGACCGCAAGGTCTTCTTCGACGACTTCTTTGGCAACCCGTGGTTTGGAGTCGATCCAGGGACACGTCTGTCGGTCTGAGCCGCCAGCCACCGGCCACCAACCTACAGAATGGTTCCCAGTTTCCGGTTCCCAGGTGCCAGTCAATCTCCGTCTCACTGGCAACTGAAACTGGAGACTGGAAACTCGAGCCTGGAAACTGGAGACCGCGGAGCTCCCAGAAGATGGCCGAAGGCTGACAGCTGACGGCTGACCGCTCCCAGCGTGATGCCCTTCCTTGACCGAGCCTCCTCGCTGCCGTAGAATGCGTTTGTCTGACAATTCCGACGAGACCTCACCGGGTCTGTCATCTGGTGCGGAGTCCACATGCGAGACTTCCTGATTCGAGGTGACTGGTCCGAGCTCGACCCGGCCACCTACGAGCTGAGCCAGCTGGAGGCGGAACGCCAGCGGCGCAAGCTCATCCTCGTCCCCTCCGAAAGCGAGGCGCCGGCGGCCGTGCGCGAAGCACTGGCGTCCCGCTTCCAGAACATCTATGCCGAAGGGTATCCGGACGAAGAGACTCGCCGGATGGTGGAGAGCGAGATCCTCGACTACCCGGCTCGCCTGGCAACCTACCGCCGCTACTCGGACCCGCGCTACTACAAGGGCGTCGAGTACGCCGACGCCGTCGAAGCCCTGGCGCGGCGGCGCTGCGCCGAGTTGTTTGCCGCCAACGGCAGCGGCGCCGATGACATCTTCGTCAATGTCCAGCCGCTGTCGGGAGCGCCGGCCAACAACGCCGTGTACCACGCCCTGGTCGAGCCGGGCGCCGTCGTCATGGGGATGAACCTGCTCCACGGCGGCCATCTGACCCACGGGTCCACCGCCAACCGATCGGGCAAGTACTACCGCATCGTCTCTTACGGCGTCGATCCCGCCACGGAGCGCATCGACTACGACGCCGTGGAGGCGCTGGCGCGGGAACACAAGCCCAAGATGATCATCACGGGCTACTCCTCCTACCCGTGGATGCCCGACTGGAAACGGTTCCGCCAGATCGCCGACGCCGTCGGTGCCTTCCTGATGGCCGATATCGCCCACATCGCCGGCATGATCGCAGCCGGGATCGTCCCTTCGCCGGTCGGCGTAGCGGACGTCATCACCTTCACCACCCACAAGTCGCTTTGCGGGCCGCGCGGCGCGGCCATCCTGACGACCTCCGCCAAACTGGCGCGCCTGATCGACAAGGCGGTCTTCCCGGGGGAGCAGGGCGGGCCGCACATCAACACGATCCTGGCCCAGGCCGTCGCCTTCCGCCTGGCGCGCAGCGACTCGTTCCGCTCGCTCCAGGCCCAGATCGTCAAGAATTGTCTGGCTCTGACCGAGGGTCTGCGATCGGCCGGGTTCCGCATTCCCTACGGCGGCACGGAGACCCACCTGACGAACGTGGACGTACGCTCCGTCGTCGGGCCCGACGGCACGCCGTTGTCGGGCGATATGGCCGCACGGATTCTGGACCTGGCAGGGATCGTCGCCAACCGCAACACCATCCCCGGCGACCGATCGGCGGCCCAGCCTTCGGGCGTTCGCCTGGGGACCCCCTGGATCACGCAGCGCGGCTTTCAGGAGGCGGAGACCACCCGCCTGGCCGGGTTGATCGCACAGTTGCTTCAGGCCTGCACGCCGTACGCGCAGGCCGGGAGGAAAGGCCCGCAGCCGCGGGCGCGGGTCGACTTCGGCGTGCTCAACGACGTGCGCCTCCAGGTACGCGAGCTGGCGGGTGCGGCGCCATCCGCCGACGATGCCTCGCCCGCCCATGGGTACCCGCACTTCTACTATCTCGACGATGCCGCGCCCAAGGGCGCCTACACGGTCCTTCGGTTGACGGGAGGAGCGTCGACGGGTTTCCTGCGGTGGGCGACCTCCGCCGACGTGGATGGCCTGGCCGAGGGGCGAGTGGCACGCGCCCAGCTTTCGACTCCTTCGGGTTCGAGCCGAGTGACGTTGGAGCGGGACGGTGAAGGCTGGAAGGTCTTCGTTCCGGCCGCGCAGAGTCCTCTCGTCGCCACGTGGCTGCGCGACCTCTCGGATGGATACGTCGCCGTCGATGCCGACGATCCTTGGCGCAAACCCCCCGGGCCGGTGACCGTCACCGTCGAGGGCGGCGTCGAGGCGGCGCCGTCCGGGGAGGAGCATGACGGCGCGCGCAAGCCGTGGTTCATCGGTGTCCCTGCGGCCAAGGGCGAACCTCTGCCGGCTTTCACCTGGGTCGAGCCCTCGGAACCGCCCTTGAGGAAGACGGCGCTCAACGCCGCGCATCGCGCCCTGGGGGCGAAGATGGTTCCCTTCGCCGGCTGGGACATGCCTGTCTGGTACAGCTCGGTCGTGGAAGAGCATCTGGCGACGCGTCATGCCGCAGGGCTGTTCGACGTCAGCCACATGGGCGTCTACCAGGTGGACGGCCCGCAGGCGGCGGCCTTCCTGGACAGCGTCGCCACCAACGACGTTGCGGCGCTCGCCGTCGGGGAGTCGCACTACACCCAGCTGCTGGATCCCTCCGGCGCCGTCATCGACGACGCCATGATCTACCGCGTGTCGGCGGAACGCTACATGATGGTCGTCAACGCCTCCAACGACGACAAGAACTGGGCCTGGCTCACCGCCGTGCGCGAGGGGAAGGTGCGGGTCGACGAAGCCCGGCCGGCCTCGCTGGCGTTCGGCCGCGGGGCGCGGCTGCGCAACCTGCGGGACCCGCGTGAGGGCGAGGACCAGCGCGTCGACCTGGCTCTGCAGGGGCCGAAGTCGACCGAGATCCTGCTGTCGCTGGGCTGCGATCCGGCGACTGCGGCACGCCTGCGGCAGCTGCCGTGGGCCGGCGTCATGACCGGCGCGTTCGGCGGTTTCGACCTGGTGGTCAGCCGCACCGGATACACCGGGGAGCGCGTCGCCTATGAGCTGTTCGTCCACCCACGGCGCAGCTCCGATCTCTGGCAGGCGCTGCTGAAGGCGGGCTCCCCGCTGGGTTTGAAGCCCATCGGTCTCGGGGCGCGCGACTCCCTCCGGACCGAAGCCGGCCTGCCGCTGTATGGGCACGAGATGGCGGGCGACCTGGGACTCGGAGTGGGAGCGGCAGGTTTCGGATCGTACGTCAAGACCCACAAACCGTGGTTCATCGGCCGCTCGGGCTTCCTTTCCCAGGAAGCCGAACGCCAGGGTGAAGTGACTCGCTTCCGGTTCGACGAGAAGGGCGTCCGCCTGGCCCACCATGGCGACCCGATCGTGGACCGGCGCGGACGAGTTGTCGGGCTTGTCACCTCCTGCGCCGTCGACCAGGACGGGTACCTTCTCGGGCAAGCTTACTTGGAGAAGAAGTACACCGTGGAGGGGACGCCGATCGCCGTCTTCCAAAGCGCGGCCAAGGATGCCGGGAAGCCTCCGGCCGACTTCCGCCTCGGCGACCGGGCGGTGGTCCCGACTCCCGCGACCGTCCTGTCGAGGTTTCCTCGGTGATTGCACAACGAGAGACCCGGCCAAGGCCGGGTCTCATGTTGCTTGGGGGTTCATCCCCCCGCGCGGTGGGATGACAGGGTCAGATCTGGCGAACGATGTTGCTGAATACGTTGCCGATCGCCGGTCCCAACAGGGCGAGGATGACGATCACAACCACGGCAACCAAAACAAGAATCAGCGCGTATTCAACAAGACCCTGTCCACGTTCCTTCGGTGCGTACAGCATGGAGTGTCCTCCTTTCCCTTGAGTTGCCCTCTGCATCCGGGCGGAGCCCGGGCGCTGGGGCGGGTCCATCTGCGGTAAGGCTATCATACGCTCGTCGAGTCCGAGCTTACAGGGGACTTGCGTCCTGTAGGCTTGTCAGACAAGTGACGCGAGCTTGCGCTGCTTGGCATGGTTTGGCTCTAGAGCGCTTGGCGCGCCATCTGGACTACCAGCGGGTAATCCGGCTCGTCTCCGATGGTCGGCATGTAGGCGGCGTAGCGGACGATGTCGTCCCGGCCGACGACGAACACGGCCCGGCGCAGCAGCCGCTTGGTCTGGATCAGGCAGCCGTACTTGATGCCAAACTCGGCGTAGACATGGTCCGACAGAGTCACGACCCGGTCGACCCCCGCGGCGCCGCACCACCGATCCTGCGCGTACGGCAGGTCCATGCTGACAACGAAGATGGTCACTTCGTCGCTCAGGCCGGCGGCCTCGGCGTTGAAGCGCTTGGTCTCGCGGGCGCACACCGTCGTGTCGAGCGAAGGGACGGAGGTCAGGATGCGGACCTTGCCGTGCGTCCTCGCCAGCGGGTGGACCTCCGACCAGTCCTTGGCGACCGCCAGAAAGTCGGGCGCGGTCATGCCGGCCTGGATCTCCATGCCGACGATCGGCTCTTCCTGGCCGCGGAACCGGATGCGGCCGATGGGCTCAGGCTCGGCCATGGGTTCAGCGGACGAGGCTGAGGAGGAAGGCGGCGATGACCAGGAGGCCGATGACCGAAAGGATGACGCGCTGCCGTCGGATATAGGGGTGTTCCCGTGGCGCTGGAGACCGAGGTTTCTTCGTGCTCATGGCCGGCATGATACCGCCGCGCCGCGGCTCCGTCAACGGCCGGGCTCGCTTGCTGTTCCGTCATAAGCCGGTATACTGCAGCCATCCATCGCCGGAGGAAGAGGTCCCATGATCTTCACTTACGACGCATTGCAGGTGATCGGATTCATCCTGCGCGCTCTGGGCGCCATCGTCTTTGGCCTCGGGGCAGGTTGGCTCGTGGTTCATGTCCTGAAATCGGAGGCGCACAACTGGCAGCTGGCCATCGCCGCCATCCTGGGCCTGCTCGGCACCTTCGCCCTGCTGGGCCATTGGGTGGAAGGCGGGGCTGCCCTCGGCGGCTTCGGCCTCGGCGCCGGGGCCGGCATTCTGCTCTGGGGAATGGGCGCCGGCCGCAAGCCCGAAGACGATTCGGGGCAAATGACTCGACGCAAGTAGTGTGGATGTCGAGAGGTGGCGACGGGCCTGCGATCCCAGGATCGCAGGCCCGTCGCCTTTCCTGGTGGTTGTGCCGCCGGCAGGTCGGGTGGAGACTTTGACAGCCTTTGACACCCCTTGAGCGGGGGCCGATAGCTCGCGGGAGGCGTGACCGGGTAGACACGGGGCATGAGGCAAGGGCCGGCCCATCCCATTCCAACCGTTGTCCTCCAGATTGTCGGCGACGGACCGGGCCGCAGGGAGTCGCCGAGACCCGCATGAAGCGCTTTCCGCCTGGCCGCCTCCTGCTGATCGCGGGGTTGTG
>DATIFK010000102.1:0-10551 GCA_035455265.1 Anaerolineales bacterium | reverse complement strand
TCGTCGGCCCACCCCAGCCCGCGCCCGCCGTAGGCCTGCGGAAACCGCAGGCCCAGCAGGCGTCGCGCCGCGACGCTCTGCAGGAACGAGCGCGGGTAGCTGACCCGGCCCGCGTCCATATCCAGGATCAACTGACGCGGCACATCGCGCTGGGCGAATTCCCGAGCCTCATGGCGTAGTCGAAGTTGTGATTCGGTGAGGAGGCTGTCCATGATGTCCCTCGATCGTCGGACTCGGTCACCAGTTGTCAGTCGTCCGGGGTCCGAAGCACGCGCCAAGGTGTGGGTCTCCACCTGCTCCTAGGCGTCGGCGGAGATTCCCACCTCGACCCCCATTCTTTGCAGGTCCGTCAGCATTCGCGTCGGTTCGGCCAGAAGCGCCTGCAGATGCAGCCCCGGTTTGCGAGCGGATCCGTCCAGCATTTGCAGCAGGCAGGCGGCCATCGGCGCCGCCGTCAGGACATAGCCGTCGGCATGGTAGATGGTGACCGTGAGGCCGGCCTCCGTGCCTCGCCTCGAGCCCCGGGCCTCCAGCTTCAGCAACGTTCCGTACGGTGGAGCCGAGAATCGCTTGAGCCCCCACTCCAGCACCCGGCCGAAAGCCTTCCCGCCGGCGGGGGCGATCCACAACCAGGCCATGCCGATCGGCATCAGGATCCAGTCGACGAACCAGTTGAACCCGCCGACGAAGAAGCCCGTTTCCTCCAGCCCCGGCAGGAGCTCGGGCAGCGGCGCCAGCTCCTCAAGGTACATCGGCATGGTGTAGCGGCGCCCGAAACCGTGGTCGAACGTCATCCAGACCGGTCGAAACGACTCGAGCCATCCCGCTGATTGCCAACGGCCACGGCGGAAGTGCTTCATCTGAAAGGAACGGAACTCCTCGACCAACTCGTCGATCGTGTTGGAGGAGAAGGCCAGCTGGTTCCAATCGATCTGAATGACGCTTCCCACGCGCGCCGTACGCAGCCGATCGAAGTGTGTCGCCGCGAAGCGGATCAACAGAGCCGGTAGGCCGGGGTGGAAGCCGGCGTCGGTGACGAAACAGCGTCCTTCGGCTTCGATTCGGGGCGCCAGCTGTTGCAGCGCGGCCCGCTTGGCGCGTGAGAACTGCGGGTCCATGTAGTCGGCGCCGGCCTCGAGGGCAGCCTCGGCCACCGTACCGGCGTGGACTGCGGTGCTCGAAGCCGCCACGACGACGTCGGCGCCGCGCACCAACCGACGCAGGCTTTCTCGGTCACCGGCGTCGGCCGCTGCGCCCGTGACGCGCCGGCCGGGGGTGCGCTCGTTACACGCCTGCGCCTCTCGCTCCGCCTTGCCGGCGTCCCGTCCAGCCAGCACCAGACGCGCCTGGCTGTGGTCCAGCAGCAGCCGGGCCAGGGCGCGGCCGGTGTTGCCATATCCACCCAACAGGACGATCGTGGGCGCGCCCATACACGCCTCCCGCGGCCTCCATGCTAGCGGAGGCCACGCCGTCGGCCAGTGCCGGACCTCCCGCGTGGAGTTGTCAGTTATCAGTTGTCAGTCGTCAGTTGTCAGTGGACTGTGGGCTCTTCCCCTGTCGCGCTAGCCGTCCGGTTTTCCGTGCACTCTTCCGCGACCGCGCACGTCCCACTCCCCCGGCCGTCCGATCAACGCCGTCCCCCCGTCGATGCCGACCACTTTCGAGCCGCGTGGCCGCAGGAGTCGAAGCAAGCCGGTCAGCACAACCGGGATCTCATCGAAGTGGGGAAAGATGACGGTGCCCGGGACCAGACCGAACGCCTCTTGCCAGAAGGTCAGGCCCTGCATGGATGATCGGCCCGGGATCCAACCGCCCAGGATCATGGCGCCGGCGCTGCAGCCCGCCAGGACTCCCCCGCGCTCGAACACACCCAGGGCGGCCTCCCACAACGGCGTGTCGCGCAACACCGCCAACAGGTAGTCGGGCTTGCCTCCCGAGAAGTAAATGAAGTCGGCGCGGCGCACGGCCTCGACGTTGGCCGGCTCCCCACAACCGTCCCGGTCGAGCGCCATCACGCCCTCGGCGTCGGCCCCCAAGGCGCGGAAGTGTTCGACCCCCATCGTCGCCCATCGTTGCGGAACCTCCGGGCCGTCCGGCGCGGAGGCGGTCGGCAGGACGACGACGCGGGTTCCGCCGCAGCGCCTGAGCAGCTCGGCATCGATCTCTCGCATCCCAGGCAGAAATTCGCCGGCGCCGACGAGGGCCAGCGTTCCGTCAGCCATCGTTACCAGTTCCCAGTTTCCAGTTCACGGTTTCCAGTCCTCGGCTCCCTGGGCAATTCGTGACCACTCGTCGCAGGGCAAACTTCATCAGGCGCCGGTTGCTGAGTCTACCTGCAATCGGAGTACCATTCCCGCCCCATGCGTCGAGTTCTGCTCCCCGCTCTGGCTGTCGTCCTCGCCGGCCTGGCCTGCGCTCGCCGCGCTTCGCCCACCGCGCCATCGAGCATGGACCTGCAAACGCTTGTGTCGGGGGGCGTGGAGCGCACGTACCTGCTCCATTTGCCGCCGAACGTCGACGCCGCGCCGCGGGCCCTGATCCTCAGCCTGCATGGCTACACCGCTACGGCCGCCGAGCAGGAGAGATTGGACGGCCTAGGATCCCTGGCGGACGAGAAGGGCTTCATCGTCGTCTATCCCCAGGGCCTGGGCGAGCCGCCAGGCTGGCGCGTCGGACCCCTCGAGGCAGGCGACGACGACCTGGCGTTCCTCTCCGATCTGATCGACGACCTGGCGTCGCGTTACCCGATAGACCCGCGGCGAATCTACGCCACCGGCATCTCCAACGGTGGGGGGATGGTCGACCGGCTGGGCTGCCGAATGGCCGATCGGATAGCCGCGATCGCGCCCGTTTCCGGTGCCTACCTCTTCTCGGGAGACTGTCAACCGGCGCGGCCGATGCCGGTGCTGGCCTTCCACGGGACCGGCGACGACATCGTGCCCTACCAGGGCGAGGGGCGCGCCCTGCCTCCCATTCGCGATTGGGCGGAGGCCTGGGCCCAGCGCGACGGGTGCCGCAGCGGACCGACCGTCACCCTGCAGCAGGGTGCAGCCACGGTCGAGCGCTGGGCGGACTGTCAGGGGGATTCCGAGGTCCAGCTCGTGACCATCGACGGTGGCGGCCACTGGTGGCCGGGCGCCGATTTCTCCCCCGGCATTCCTCGCCCCACCGACGACATCGACGCATCGGCCATGATCTGGGCGTTCTTCGAGAAACACCAATTGCCCTAGACGCCGTTCCTCACGTCCACGGTATGGCCCGGGGCCCATCCGTGGAGCGGAGGGTGATCGGTGGAGTGGTGACGGTCCTCCCCTCGGGCCGCCGGTCAGGGCCTCCTAGTCGTTTTTCCCATTCGGGTGACACTTCGCGCAATTCGAGAGATCGGTGATGCCCTTCTCGGCATGCTTGGAGGTCATCTCCGATTGGTCATGGCACTTGTAACAGGTGTAGGCGTCGAAACTATTGGTGTGGCAGGTGGTGCAGACGCTCCGGGCATTGCCGTGATTCAGCGGGAAGGAATGGCTCCCGCCGTAGCGGACCGACCAGCTGGCAGTCGTGTGGCATTGCGTGCAGGTCGAGCCGTAGAACCCGGGGTGGCTGGAGGGCGCGTTGTGACAGGACGAGCACGAGGCCGGCGTGCCGTCGTAGACCCCGTTGACGTGGCACTGCGTGCACGTCACGCTCGTGTGCGCGCCTGTCAGGGGGAAGGACGTCTTGCTGTGGTCGAAGGTCGCTCCTGACCAGCTGCTTGTCGAGTGACACGCGCCGCAGCTTGTGCCGAACTGTCCATTGTGGGCGTCGTCCGAGGCGTGGCACGCCACGCAGTTGGTAGGCGTCCCCGCATATTTCCCGTTGACGTGACATTGGGTACAGGTGGCGCTGGTGTGCGCTCCGGTGAGCGGGAACGACGTCTTGGAGTGATCGAAAGTGGCTCCCGCCCAGGTGCTCGTCGAGTGACACGCGCCGCAGTTGCTGCCGAACTGGCCGTTGTGCTTGTCGTCGGAGGCATGGCAGGCGCCGCAGTTCGTCGGGGTCCCGTCATACTTCCCGTTGACGTGGCACTTGGTGCAGGCCGTGCTGGTGTGCACCCCGGTGAGCGGGAACGAGGTCTTGGAGTGATCGAAGGTGGCCCCGGTCCAGCTGCTCGTTGCGTGACACGCGCCGCAATTGGTGCCGAACTGGCCGTTGTGCTTGTCGTCGGAGGCATGGCAGGCGCCGCAACTGGTCGTTGTTCCCTTGTACACGCCGTTGACGTGGCACTGGGTACAGGTCGCGCTCGCATGCGCGCCCGTCAGGGGGAACGCCGTCTTGCTGTGATCGAAGGTCGCCTTGGCCCAACCGGCGGTGGTGTGGCAGGAGGCGCAGTCTGTCCCGAACTGGCCGTTGTGCGCATCGTCCGAGGCGTGGCAAGCGGCACACGTCATCGGCGTCCCGCGAAACTCTCCGCCGACGTGGCATTGAGTGCAGGCCACTCCCTGGTGCAGGCCGGTCAGCGGGAAGCGGGTCTTGTTGTGATCGACCGCGGCGTTCTTCCACGAGGTCGTGTCATGGCAGGCGCCGCACTCGGTCCCATTGGCGCCGCGGTGGGCGTCGTCGCTCGAGTGGCACGAGATGCAGCGGTTGGAGGTGCCCTGGTACTTTCCGCCGACGTGGCAGGCCTCACAGGTGGTCATCAGGTGCGCGCCGGTGAGCGGGAAGGACGTCTTGCTGTGGTCGAAGGTCGCCTTGGCCCACGACGCCGGGGTGTGGCACGCGCCGCAATCGGTACCGAACTGGCCGTTGTGCGCGTCGTCGCCGGCGTGGCAGGCAACGCAGTTCGAGGGCGTCCCCTGGTAGCGGTCACCGGGGTGGCAGCGCGCGCAGGCGACCCCGGCGTGGCCCCCGGTCAGAGCAAAGCCGGTCGCGCTGTGATCGAAGTCGGCGGGAGTCCAGCCGCGCGGGCTGTGGCAGGACTCGCAGCGCGTCCCGAAGCGACCATCGTGCGCGTCGTCGGCCTTGTGGCAGGCGACGCAGGCGGTAGGCGTCCCGGCGAAGCGGCCGCCGATATGACAGTTGGCGCACGCCTGCGTGGCGTGGGCGCCGATCAGCGGGAAGCCCGTCCGGCTGTGGTCGAACGTGCCCAGCAGGATCGACCAATCCTCGGGCGTGTGGCAGGTCACGCAGTCGGTTCCCATCTTGCCGTCGTGCGGGTCGTCGTCCCTATGGCAGCCGACGCAATTGGTCGGCAGGCCGGACATCTGACCTGCGACGTGACACGTATCGCACGCCAGCTCGATATGCTTGCCGACCAGGGGGAACCCGGTCTGATCGTGATCCACGGAGGCCGCGGCCCAATCGGCGGGCGTGTGGCAGGCGGCGCAGTCCGTCCCGAGACGGCCTTCGTGGGGGTCATCCTTGGCGTGGCATCCCACGCAATCCGTCGGCACTGATCGCAGATCGTCGAGCGTCTTGGCCCCGGCGTGGCAATCGCTGCAGGTCAAATCCAGGTGGCGGCCGTCCAGCGGGAACGCCGTCGCCTGGTGGTCGAACCGCTTCCCGTACGTGTCGATGCCGTCGTGGCACGCCAGGCAGTCGAAACCGAAGTCGAGCTCGTGCGCCTGCGTCCATCCCGGGTCGATCCCGGCGTGGCAGTCAATGCACGTTTGCTCGGAGAACGGCTGGTTTTCGGCGACGTGGCAGTCCTGGCAGGTAAACGGCCTACCGTCGGGGAAAGCGTTGTGGGCGATCAGGAAGAAGCCGAATTCGGCGTGCGGGTACAGATCCGGCTCGTACAACGTCAGCGGTGTGTCGCTGCCCCGGTGTTCCGGGTGGCAGGTGCGGCAGTTGGCGGCCGAGGCGCCCAGGTTGAGGTGGAGTGAGTTGGGGGTTGCCAGCTCCTGGGCGACATCGCCGTGGCAGGCTAAGCAGCGGTCCCCCATGAGCTCGTTCGACCAGAAAGGTGTGTGACAGTCGGAGCAGGCCAGATCTGCGTGAGCCCAGGCACCTCCGACCGGCGTCGGCCCGGACTGCGCGTTGAGGGGCCCAGCGCTGAAGATTCCGCCGCCGGTGGCGAGCGCCGCCGCGCCGGAAACCACCGGCACGAGCAAGGCCATGATCAGGCCGCTGGCGGTCACAAAGCCGAAACGCTTCACGTCCAGCTCATTTGATGAGCGTGGCGTAGTACATTGCCGCGCCGATATGCACGACGGCCATCGAGAACATCGCCAGACCGAGCGGCACATGCAGGGCGTGCCAGGCCGCCAGCAAGCGGCGCGCCGCTCCCAGCGTCACCATCTGCCGCTGCAGCTCATCGCGGCGCCGAACCAGGGAGTCGAGACGCGCTCGCGCCGCCCGCGTCGCCGCATCCTGCCCGCGGTCGCGGAACCAGGATCGGAAGGCGTCGCGCCAGGGGAAGATGAACCGGCCGAGGACCATCAGCGTCGCCGCCACCAACCCCGGCTCCCGCCGCGGCCGCGCCTCCCGCCGTGGGCCAACGGCTTTCTCGACGGCATCGAGCAGGCGTTGGATATCGGCCCGCTCCAACACGGCGCCCTCGGCCGTGCGCGGAACGGCGGTGTAGATGTAGCGGCCGAAGAACCCGCTGGCGACGACGACGGACGTCATCAGCAAGGTCAAGCCTGCCAAACCGTGAAGCTTCCACGCCGTGTGAAGGAAGACCAGGTACGGACCGACGATGCCGGTGAAGATATGGAACTTGAGCCAGTTGCTCATTCGGCCCCAGGCCGGGCCGCGCATCCGCTTGCGCAGGGAGTACAAGGTTTCGGTGCCGAGCATGAGCACGAAGCCGATGATCCCGAGCGAGTGCCCGAACAACCCGCTCGCGGCGGGCACCCCGACAAGGGCCACGATCGGCACGTAGACGGCGGTGATGGCCGCCATCGCCAATGCGGCCAGGACCAGCTCATGGTCCAACCGCAAGGGCAGGCGACGAGCCGTCGGGCGGCCGAGCTCCATCGCCCGCGTCATGCCACCTCTTGCAGCTGGCGGTCGGCCTGCCGCCGGCTGTACTCCACCAGGATTTGCACGGCGCGCTCCGGCGACTGCAGCAACTGCTGCCTGAGCCGCCCCAGCGGCACCCGCTGCCGGACCAGGTCGCACAGCGGTCGCGAGAGAGTCTGATCTCCCATGATGACCGCTCCGACCAGAGTTTCCCGGCCCACCAGCAGGCGAACGCGGCTCGTCAAATCACCCGACTCGACGGCGAACGAGTCGTGCGGTTCGTGCCAACCTTCGCTCTGTCCGTGAACGATCGAAACCGTATCATCGTCCCCACGCCCGCCCTGCCCGACATTTCCGACGATCGTGGTGATGAGTCCACCGATACGCGTGACGTTGAACGGGATGTCGCGCAGGTAGGCGGAGCTGCCTCCGGACATGTTGTCGCCGGCCACGCGCCCCTGGTCCTGAGCCATCCACCACAGAGAATCGAGGAGGTGCTTGCCGGTGGCGGGATCGTAGACTTCGGCGGCGTCGCCGGCAGCGTAGACCCCCTCGGCACTGGTCCGCAGGTATTCGTCGGTCCGGATGCCGCGGTCCACATCCAGGCCGGCCGAAGCCGCCAGTTCGGCCTTGGGGCGAATGCCGATGGCGAATCCGACGAGGTCACAGGCCATCGACTTCCCCTTTTCGGTCAGGACACCTTTGACACGCCCCTGCTGACCCAGGACGCGCACCACATTGGTGTGGTAATGAAGCCGGATGCCGTGGCGTTCGAGGCCCCGCTCGACCATGCGCGACTCCTCGGGGTCGAGCACCTGGCCCCAGTAACGATCCTTGCGCAGCAGGTAGTGGGTCTCGACACCTCGCGCCGCCAGCCCCTCGGCCAATTCGACGGCTGTGATCCCGCCGCCGACGACGACGGCGCGACGGCCGCGTCGCGCCAGGGCCAGGATCCGCGTGGCGTCGTCGAGCTGGTCAAGCGTCGCCACGCCTCGCAACTGCGTGCCGGGGATGTCGGGCAGGACGGCGGTGGCTCCCGTCGCCAGCAGCAGCGCGTCGTAGGCCAGCCGCCGGCCATCTTGCAGGACGACGACACGGCCGGCCATGTCGAGCGCCATCGCCCGACCGCGCAGGAAGCTGGCCTGCAGCGCCCGCAGCTCGGCTTCGGTCCATGGGAAGAGCTGCGACAGCGGGACGTCGCCAGCCAGCAGGTACGCCAAGCCCGGCCGCGAGTACGGCAGATGGCGTTCCTCGGTGACGATGGTGATTTGGCCGCGGGTATCCCGGCGCCGGATGACCTGCGCTGCCGTCAGGCCGGCGACCCCGCCCCCGATAATGACGTGCCGCTGCGGACGTACCGTGACCGGCAAACGGACACTCCGTCAGTCGAAGATCGGGCTGGATTCGAGCGTCAGCACTCCCCGCGGGCAGCGGGCAACGCACTGGCCGCACGTCAGGCACTGACTCGCCGTGACCGGTATGCCCTCCCGAACATGCCGGCGAACGTCAATGCCGATGGGGCAGCTGTAGGAGCAGATCCCACATTGGACGCAACGTATCGGCTGGGACGTCACAATCCCAGTGACGAGCGCCTCCCGGCGGCGCACTTCTTGGTCGTGGAGTTGTCCAAACATGGTGATCTCCGCCGTGGGTCCCCGCCAGGCGGTCAAATGATTGTCGATAGGACGAAACCGCCCATCAATAGGACCATTAGCCCGTAACCTGAATGCCCCGAATTCGACTGAGAGGCGGGGGAAGGTGGGCACCCAGACAGAGGGCGAGCGGCGCCCGAGGACGAGGGGCCAAGCCAATGGCCCCTACCTTCCTTCGCGGGCCGGCGTCCGAGGCTTGGCGTGCCCGGGGCGACGTCCAGTCTCCGACCGTAACACCCGTCCCGGCGCGTACGCCCAGGGCCACCGCGGCCCGGTCATCCCATGGATTCCGTTGTTCCCCGGCGCGACCCCGTTCCAGGACCATCCCGAATCCCTCCGGCTGGCATTCACAATCGCACCACAATCGCCTGTCATCCTCGTGAGTGACATCACCGTTCCGCACGGGAACGGGCGCGGCGCCATCGAACGGATGTGGCGCAGGGATGGCCAGCATGAAGGATGCGGATGCATGAAAGCGCTCATCTTCACTCAATACGGGCCACCCGATGTGGTTCGGCTGCGGGAGATCGAGAAACCCACTCCAAAGGCCGACGAGGTCCTGATCCAGACTCGGGCGGCCTCCGTCAACGCCTATGACGTGCACATCCTGACGGCGGATCCGTTCCTCGTCCGCCTCATGGGTGGAGGGTTCCTAAGGCCGAAACACCAAAGGCTCGGAGCCGACATTGCCGGCCGCATTGAAGCGGTGGGCGCCAATGCGAAGCGGTTTCGGGTCGGTGATGAGGTGTATGGGATTCTGACGGACGAGAACGGTAGTTTCGCCGAGTACGTGTGTGCCGGCGAAGGTGCCTTCGCCTTGAAACCAGCCCGTCTCACCTTCGAGGCGGCAGCGGCCGTGCCCATGGCCGGTTTCACCGCCTTGCAGGCTCTGCGGGAGGTCGGGCAAATCCGAGCCGGGCATAGGGTGCTCATCTACGGTGCTTCGGGCGGCGTGGGGACCTTTGCCGTTCAGATCGCCAAGGCATTCGGAGCGGAAGTGACGGCGGTGTGCAGCCCGAGGCATGTGGATGTGGTGCGGTCGATCGGGGCAGACGAGATCGTTGTCTACACGGAAGAGGATTTCGCCCAACTCGGACAGCGATACGACCTGATTCTGGCCGCCAATGGATATCGTTCCATCTTCCACTACCGGAAGGTCCTGTCGCCCACGGGCATCTTTGTGGCGACGGGAGGCGTGGCGCAAGTTTTCCAGGCGATGTTGCTTGGACCCCGACTATCCAAGGCCGGCGGGCAGAAGTTCGGCAGCATGGTCGCGCACCCGAACCGAAAGGATCAGGACGTCCTGAATGAGCTGCTGGAGTCCGGCAAGGTCGTCCCGGTAATCGACCGCGTGTATCCACTCGAGGGGGCTGCGGAGGCTCTCCGCTATGTTGGCGAAGGTCACGCCAGAGGGAAGGTCGTCATCACCATGGAACCCATGACGGAGCCGAGGCGAGGAGCCGGAAACCCCTAGGGCGACGGATTCCCAGACACACCCCTCGACCCGCTCGCTCGAGTCTCTGTCCCCGATGTCCAGAAACCGGAAGGCACTCCTTGCCCGTTCGGTCGCTCAACAACTCGGCCGAGACCGCCTGGCTTGCCCGCCTCGACGGCGCGGGGATGCGATTCCGCCGCCACGGACGTCTCAGGCATCCCGAATCCCTCCGCCGGGCCTCCATAATCGTCCCACAATCGCGGCGCATCCTCTGAGTGCGTATGAAAAGACACGCAGGAGGATATGATGTACGAAAGAAGCGGACTTCGAATCGCAGCGGGCCTGGTGCTGGTCTTGGCGCTGGTGGCCGGCGCCGCCGCCCTGGGGTATGTGGCCTACAACGCCGGGTTGGCCCAGGGCGCCTCAGGCGCGGCCCAGGTCGCACCTGCGCCCGCGGTGCCCGCCCCGTTCTACGGCTTCTACCCGTACTACCCCTTCGGGTTCGGGTGGCTGAGCTGCCTGGCG
>DATIFK010000101.1:0-11605 GCA_035455265.1 Anaerolineales bacterium | reverse complement strand
TGGATGCGTAGACACGCGAACGAGAAAGGAGTCGTGCGATGTTGGTGGGAGAACGCATGACGCGGCCGGTGATCACCGTCCGCCCCGAAACGCCGATCCAGGACGCTCTGCAATTGATGCGGACCGATCACATCCGCCGCGCCCCGGTGGTCGACGAACAGGGACGCCTGGTCGGGATTGTGGCGGAGAGGGATCTGCTGGAAGCCTCGCCGTCCGATGCGACCTCGCTGAGCATCTGGGAGGTGCACTACCTGCTCAGCAAGATCACGGTCGAGCGCATCATGACCCGGAAGGTCGTGACGGTGACCGAGGACACGCCGATCGAAGAGGCCGCTCGAGTCATGGCCGACAACAAGATCGGCGGCCTGCCGGTGATGCGAGACAACGAGGTCGTCGGGATCGTGACCGAGACCGACCTGTTCAAGGTGTTCCTGGAGCTGCTCGGGGCCCGCGAGGCAGGCGTGCGTCTTTCGGCACTGATCCCCGATCGGCCCGGCGAACTGGCGAAGCTGACCACCGCCATTACCAAAGCCGGAGGCAACATCCTGGCTCTGGTCGTCTTCCTTGGTCAGAGCACCGAGAACCGGCTGGTGACCACCAAGGTCGAAGGGATCGATCAGGCGACCTTGCGCAAGCTGGTCGAGCCGCTGGTCGAGCGGATCGTGGATCTCCGAACAACCCGCGCTTCCTGACCGTACCCCCGGTCCCCTTCCGCAGCCGCCGGGCGGCCGGTACAATCGAATCGATGAATGGCCGATTCCAGCGGCGGGATGCCCTCAAGCTGGCGGGGCTGGCAGCTGCCGCCTCCGCCTTTCGGCCTCTGCCTCCGGCGGCCGGGTTGGAAGGCTCAAGTCTGGCGCGCGTGGCGGCCACGTGGATTGGGCTTTACAGTGAGCCATCCTTCCGCTCGCGACGGCTGGCGAGACTGACCCGCGACAGCCTGGTCGAGCCTCTTGCGCGGGAGACGGCGGATGAGGGACCACCTCACAATCCGCTGTGGTACCGCCTCGCGGACGGCTACGCGCATTCTGGCAACCTTCAGATTGTCCGGTGGCGCCCTCAGACCCCCGTGACCCTGCTCCCCCCCGATGGCGCCCTGTTCGAAGTCAGTGTCCCTTTCACCCGCAGCCATCGGGAAGGTGACCCCACCTCCGATCCTCTGTATCGTCTGTACTTCGAATCGACGCATTGGGTCGACGAGGTTTCCCTCGGGAGCGACGGCCGTCTCTGGTACCGCATCCTCGACGACGTCCTGTACATTCACTACTACGTCCGCGCCGAACACCTGCGCCTCGTGAGCCCCGGCGAGCTGACTCCCGTCTCGCCGGAGGTACCGGCGCGCGACAAGCGCATCGAGGTGTCGCTGTCCCGTCAGGAAGTGTTGGTTTTCGAAAAGGAACGCCTCGTGCTCCAGACGAGAATCTCAAGCGGGATCCCCGACCCCCGGCCGAAGCCCAACGGCGTGCCCACCATCACCCCGTCGGGAGTGTTTGCCGTCAGCAAGAAGACCCCGATGCGTCACATGGGAGACGGCCACATTACGCCCGACTTGGAGGCCTATGAGCTTCCCGGCGTGCCGTGGGTCTCCTTCTTTCACGAGACCGGAGTCGGATTCCACGGCACCTACTGGCACACCGACTTCGGCACGCCGCGCAGCCACGGCTGCATCAACATGCGCACGGAAGATGCGCGTTGGCTGTACCGCTGGACGACCCCCGCAGCCGACCTCGCCGACCGTCTGACCCTGGGTCACGGCACGGCCGTCATCGTTCGCTGAACGGGGAGCCCCCAGCCTCCAGCTTTCAGCCGTCTGCAAGAACCGTTTCCAGTTGACAGTGCCTAGTCGCCAGTCAAGAACGGGGACTCGACACTGGGAACTGGAAACTGGGGACTGGAAACCGACTGGGCTGGTGTCTGGTAGCCGGGAGCTGGCGGCTGGATGCTACGATCCGCCGGTCTTTCCCCTTCGGACTCGATTCAGCAGGTCGTTGAGTTTTCCCGTTTCCGTGTATCCGGAGGCACCTCTTCGAACGGCAGCTTCGCCCTCCGCCTGGCTCAACGCCTCCGCCAACACGAAGATCGCCATATCTCCGGACTGCTGCCGCAAGCCGCGCACCAGCCAGTGATCGCGTTCCTGCGCCAGCCGGGCGTTGACGAGCACCAGGCCGGGCTGAACCCGTTCTGCCAACACGAGGGCTTCCTCCGGCGCCGAGGCCTCGGCGACCCGGTAGCCGTGCGCCTGAATCATGACGATCATCGTCTCGCGCAAGGCGTCATTGGGTTCGACGACCAGGACCCGCGCCACCGGCTGCTTGACGGAGTGCAGCGCGGCCTCGATCGCCGTAACCAGGGCGCCGGTACCGGCCTGCCGGACTACGAAGTTGACCGCCCCCATGCGGGCACCGGCCTGCGGGTCTTCCACGGAGGTCATGAACAGCACAGGTATGGCGGCCGTACGGCGATCATGCTTGAGGACCATGGCAATGTCGAACGCGGTCGGGTCGCGCGCCAACAGATCCAGAAGGATCAGGGAAGGTCTCTCTTGCCGTGCCAGGCCGATCACTTCGCCACCCTTCCCGGTGGTCACGACTTCGTAGCCGGCCGCGGTGAGATCTTGCGACAGCAGGGACTGCAGCCCCGGGTCCTCGACCATCACCAGCAGACGTTGCGCCTGACCGGCCGTAGGTGCCAGGTGGTCGCCCAGGGCGCGGCGAAGGGAGGTGACGTCCGTCGGCACCGACGAGGCTGCTCGCAGAGGCAGAATCAAGCGGATCTGGCCGCTCCCCTCCGCGCGCGTATCGACCCAAAGACGCCCACCGCGTCGTTCGACCACCCTGCGACAGGCGGCTGGAGCCAGGGGCTGGTGCAGGCCCTCGACCGGAAGGTTCTCGCCGTCGTCGAGCATCTCGGCCAGGCTCCGGCCCGTCACGCCGTTCCCCCGGGTGGCAATGCTCACCATCGCCCACGGCCCGCCGCGCACGTCCGGTGGCAGATCGCCGCCCGACTCCGGTGAGACGAGCTGCGCACGGACCACGATCTCGCCGTGATCGCTGCGCTGCATGACCAGGGCGATCAGGCTCGCCAGGACGCGCGCCATCTCGGCCGGATCGCTGTGGACCGCCGGCAGGTGGGCGGGGTACTCGGCCACCACCGACACCGGGCGGTCGCCCACCAAGCCGGCGACGTCGTCGATGGCCTGCTCGATGACGCGGGGGAGGTCAACGGCTTCCGGGTTGTCGTCTCCCAAGTAGGCCTCCAGGACCGCATTCGTTGAGGATGGATGATGACGCCCGCCGAGACGGCCAGGCCGGGCAGGGGTGAACAGACTCCCGTTCACTCCCTGACTCTAGCCGACCCGACGCCCTGCAGGACCTTGCCGTCGGCTTACAGTTTCGACAGACCCGCGACCGGCGTCCCGTCTCGCCGTCCCGGTGCAGCCTGCTCGCCCTCCCGAGGGATCGGGAGGCTGCTCCGTTCGTCTGCGCCGCACCGAGCCCAGGCGAGCGGCACGAACGGTGTAGAATGCCGAATATGGAAGCGCAGGTGGCGGTCGCCAAAGTCGGGAAGTACGCCACATCCGCCAGCGGCGATTCCCTTGAAATGATCGAGCGGCCGTCGGGAGGCCTGTCGTTCATTCTGGCCGACGGCCAGCTTTCAGGGAAGCCGGCCAAGGCGATTTCCCATCTGGTGGTGCGAAAGGCGGCGGCGCTGCTCGCCGACGGCGTCCGAGATGGAGCCGCCGCCCGGGCTGCCTCCGACTACCTCTACACCCATCGCTCGGGGAAAGTTGTCGCCACCCTCAACATTCTGTCGTTCGACCTCCAGTCCCAAAGCCTGGTGATCACCCGCAACAACCCTGCGCCGGTGTTCGTGGTCCGCCGGGGCATCCTCCACCGTATCGAGGAGCCCGTCGACACCGTCGGCACACGACGGGATATCCGCCCCGAGATCACCGAGTTCCCGCTGGAAGCCGGCCTGGCGGTGGTCGCCTTCACCGACGGTCTGCTGAATGCCGGGGACCGTACCGGCCGGAGGATGGATGTCGCCGAGGCCGTGACAAGGTTGGCGAAGCAGGACGTCTGGGATCCCAACCAGTGGGCCGACACGCTCCTGGCTCAGGCTGTCGCGCTGGACGACGGGCGACCGTCCGACGACATTAGCATCCTGGTCGGCGTGATTGTCCCGCGCCAGCCAGACGAAGCCCGCCGATTGTCGGTTCGGATGCCACTCTAGCGGACGATCGATTGTACACCCGCCCCCTTGTGGGCACGCGTCGCACCGGCGGCATCGCCATCGTCGGTCCATGCGCATCCGGCAAGACGACCCTGGCGCGCGGGTTGCAGGCGCTGGGCCACCCCGCCCGGCAGATCGCCCAGGAACACTCCTACGTCCCCGACATGTGGCAGCGCCTCAGCCGCCCTGATGTGCTGGTCTTCCTCGACGCCTCCTACGAAACCTGCACCACCCGCAAGCAGCTCAACTGGACTCGAGCGGAGTTTGCCGAGCAGCAGCGCAGGCTGGCTCATGCCCGTCAACACTGCCACCTCTACATCTATTCAGACGCGTTGACGGTGAGGCAGGTTCTCGAGGCGACGCTTCAGGCGCTTGGGGAGAACCGTGGTCTGTGGCCGGTGGCCGGTGGCCAGTGAAACGGCTTGCCTCACCACGGGCCACTCACCCCTGACCACTTCGCCAACGGCAAGGCTGCATCCAAAGGACGTTATAATGCTCGGCAACACCAGCTCTCCCAGTGGAGAGGCTGGTTTTTGTTGACGGCCGGAGGCCTTTGTCCGCATGAGTGACCGCTACCGCCGCTTGCTCATCCCCATCCTCATCCTGATCGCCGCCGCCATCTGGGTGGACCTGCCGAACAACCCGGGGATCCACGTTGCGGGCTTCAACCGCGACCTTAAGGTCGTTCGAGGCCTCGACCTGCAGGGCGGCTTGCGCGTCCTGCTGGAGGCCGACCTCCCCGCCGAGAACCTCGTTACCAACGAACAGATGCAGGCGGCTCGCAACATCGTCGAGAATCGCGTCAACGGCCTGGGAGTCACCGAACCGCTGGTCCAGGTCGCCGGCAACCGGCGCATCCTGGTCGAGCTTCCCGGCATCGAAGATCCGGACCAGGCGGTGGCGACGCTGCGCCAGACGGGCCTGTTGGAGTTCGTCGACTTCAGCGGGATGAGCGGATCCCAGGTCATCAGCCTGGAGAACCAGACGATCCAGACGGATTTCGGCACCCAGGCGTCGTCGACGAATCCGACCGGGACGCCCGGCGCGACCGGCAGCACCGTTCCCTCGACACCCACATCGTCCGCCACCGAGACGGCCTCGGGGACGGCGGCCGCGACCCAGGCCGCTGCGCCGACTCCGACGGCCTCCGCCCCGGTCTTCCACACGGTCATGACCGGATCGGACCTCAAGACCGCCATCGCCTCCCGCAATCAGGCGGGCGAATACGTTGTGGAGTTCACGTTGACCGAGCAGGGCACGAAGATCTTCTCCGATTTCACCAGCGCCCATGTGGGCCAGCCGCTGGCGATCGTGCTGGACAAGATCGTCATCTCGGCGCCCGTCATCCAGAACGCCATCACCCAGGGCTCGGGCGTCATCACCGGCAACTTCACACCCGACGAGGCCAATTCCCTCGCCATCCAGCTTCGCTACGGGTCGCTGCCGATCCCGCTCAAGGTTGTCGAGAGCAAGACCGTCGGCCCGACTCTCGGTCAGGACTCGCTGCGCAAGAGCACGCTGGCGGGCGCCATCGGCCTGTTCATCATCATGACCTTCATGGTGCTGTACTACCGGCTGCCGGGCGTGATCGCGGACCTCGCCCTGCTCGCCTACGCCACCATCACCTTCGCCCTGTTCAAGTTCATCCCGATCACCTTGACGCTGCCGGGCGTGGCCGGGTTCGTGCTTTCGCTCGGGGTCGCCGTCGACGCCAACGTCTTGATCTTCGAGCGCCTGCGGGAGGAGCTGCGCGGAGGCAGGACCTTGCGGCAGGCGATCGATCTCGGCTTCTCCCGAGCCTGGCCCTCGATTCGCGATTCGAATCTTTCGACGCTCATCACCTGCGGCATCCTCTTCTGGTTCGGCAGCACCTTCGGCGCCAGCATCGTCAAGGGCTTCTCTCTGACGCTGGCACTGGGCGTGCTCGTCAGCCTCTTCACGGCCATCACCGCGACCCGCAGCTTCCTGCACGTCGCCCTCGACAGCCTGCGCGTCCCGGAGCATCCGAGCTGGTTCGGAGTCTAGGAGAACCGATGTTCAACATCGTCCAACGGCGGTATTGGTTCTTCGCCCTTTCGGCGTTGGTGATCGTGCCGGGGCTGGTGGGGCTGGTCCTGTGGGGTCTGCCCCTGGCCATCGACTTCACGGGTGGGAACCTTCTGGAGATCCACTTCGACGGCGGAACCCCTCCGGCACCCGCCGAGGTCGTCGCCTTCCTGGACGAACAGGGAGTTCAGGACCCCATCGTCCAGACTGCCGGTACCAGCGACCTGATCATCCGCAGCAAGACGATCGACGAGAGCATCCGCCTTCCCCTGTTGGACAACCTGGCGGCCCGCTTCGGGGGTCCGCTGACCGTCCTGAGGGACGAACGCGTAGGCCCATCGATCGGGTCGGAGGTGGCCAAACGCGCCGCCGGCGCCGTCGGCCTCGCCATCCTGGGCATCCTGGGCTACATCACCTACGCCTTCCGCGGAGTTACTCACGCCTTCCGCTACGGCGTGGCGGCCATTGTCGCCATGCTCCACGACGTGGCGGTGGTCATCAGTGTCGAGTCGCTGCTGGGGCATTTCCTGGGCTGGGAGGTCGACTCGCTCTTCCTGACCGCCTTGCTGACGGTGATCGGCTTCTCCGTCCACGACACCATCGTGGTCTTCGACCGCATCCGCGAGAACCAGCGACTGCATCGGCGTTTGCCCTACGAAACCCTGGTCAACCACTCCATCGTCCAAACGCTGGCCCGCTCGATCAACACCCAGTTGACGGTTCTGTTGGCGCTTCTGGCGCTGTTGCTCTTCGGCGGAGTCACGACGCGCCATTTCGTCACGATCCTGTTGATCGGCGTCTTCAGCGGCACCTACTCGTCGATCTTCAACGCCGCGCCGATCCTGGTCGTATGGGAAAAGCAGGAATGGCGCACGTGGTTCGGTCGCCGGGCTGCGACGGCCTGACGGAGCGCGGCCCCCACCCCCTGCCCCTACCCTCGCGAAGTAGCCCGAAGCGGAGCGGAGGGCCGCCCCCCTGAATGAACGCAGGCTGAGGGGCGAAAGGCTGAAGAAGCACAAGGGGCGGCAGCTGCCGCCCCTTTCCCGTTCTGGACTGTGTCGCCCTGGCGAACTTCCCCTATCCCCGCGCACGAGGCTGGACGGCACACGAAGTGAGCGCCAAGACCGAGAATTGGGAACTGGGAACTGGGAACTGGGAACTGGAGACCGGAGGCTGGGGGCTGGGAGCGGCAGTGCCGACCTAGGCCGTGGCCTTCTTCTCCGGGGCCTTCCATACCGCCACGCGCCCGCGTCCGGTGCGCTTGGCGTCATACAAGGCGGCGTCGGACGAGGCCAGGAACTCCTTGCTCGAAGGAAACTGGGCCGTCCACTCCGCCACACCGATGCTGGCCGACACGGCCGCCCCCCCGACCCGAATCGCGCCGATCCGGGCGCCGATCCGCCGGGCCACGCGCTCGGCTTCGTCGCCGTTGGCCTCCGGCAATAGGACGACGAACTCGTCCCCGCCGTAGCGCGTCGGGGAATCGACCCGCCGCACCTGGGAGCGAATCGCCTGGGCCGTCTGCTGCAGGACGGAGTCACCCGCCTGGTGGCCCTGGGAATCGTTGACGGCCTTCAGACCGTCCAGGTCAATCATGATCATAGATAGCGGGCGGCCGTAGCGCCGGGCGCGCTCGACCTCGGTCTCCAGGTTCTCGTTGAGCTTATGGCGATTGTACAGCCCGGTGAGGGAGTCGGTCACGGCCAGACGCTGGACCTCGGAGAAGAGGCGGGCGTTTTCGCGCAGCAGATGGCGGTGTTCGAGCGCCCGGGCCAGTGTCAATTCGAATGCGGCCAGGGACTCGAGAGGTTTGGTCAGGAAGTCGTAGACGCCCCCGCGCAGCGCCTCCACGGCATTCTCGACGCTGGCGCTGCCCGTCAGCACGATCGCCTGGATGTCGGGGTCGACCCGGCGTGCGGAGTGGAAGACCTCCAGGCCGGTGGCGCCCGGCATGTACACGTCCACGACGATGACGTCGAACGGGTACTCCTGCAAGGCGGCGATGGCCTGGGTGCCGTCCTCGGCCTCGACGACGGTCAGGCCCATCTTGCGGGCCCGCCGGACGAGGACGCCTCGGAACTCGGCGTCATCATCGGCGACGAGGGCTAGGCCGATGGGCTCATCGTGTTCCTGAGGAGCACCGGCGATGTATAGCGGGGCCGTGTCCGTGGGGCCTGGTCGTAACGGGCCCAGCGGCAGGCGACGCGGGGGTTCCACAGCTCAATAATAACGCGGTTCGGCGGGTCGTCCACCTTTCAGGTTTCTTACACGGCCAGACGGGCAATTGCCCCCTCGGTACCCCGCCGCGCGCCTCCCCTGTGGCAACCCCACACCCGAAAGAGCAACGGCCCCGCCCGGATCGTCCATCGGGCGGGGCCGTGGGGTTTCCAGCGGCGACCGGAAGCGCCGACTAGCACTCCATGCAGGCCGGTGTCTTGGACGGCGTCGGGGTCGAGCTGGGCGGCGAGGTTGGCGTGTTGATGACCGGCGTCGGGGTCCGCGACGCAGTCCGTGTGGCCGTCGGGGTGCGCGACGCCGTGCTGGACGGCGTGGGCGTGTTGGACGGCGTGTACGTCCGCGTCGGGGTGCGCGACGGGGTGGGCGTGTTCGACGCCAGCGGTGTGTTCGTGCGCGTGGGCGTGTTGGTCCGCGTCGGTGTACGCGACGGCGTGAACGTCATCGACGGTGTGAACGTGCGCGACGGCGTGTAGGTGATAGTGGGCGTGCGTGACGGGGTTGGAGTGCGCGACGGGGTCGGAGTGTTGCTGGGGGTGAACGTGGCGGTGGCGGTCCTGGTTGAGGTCACCGTCGGCGCCGTTCGGGACACGCTCCCGGTCACCGTGCACCGTCCTTCAAAGGTCAAGGACACGGTGAACGTCCCGTCCAGGCCCAGGTTGGAGGGTACGTTGCCGAATTGCGTCTGCCATGTGCCGGTGGCGCCCGATCCCAGGGTCAACGTCATGCCCGGGCTGGCGCTGGTCGGCGGCGAGTAGTCGTTGCCGCCGTAATAGGTCGTGCCGAGGAAACGGAACCAGTTCACATACTGGTTGGTGTACTCGATGGTCCAGCTCAGCGTCGAGCCGGTCAGATCCACCCCGACCGGATTGTTGTTGCGAACGCTCATGCGGACTTCGTTGTACGAGGGAATCCAAGTGTTCGTGACGCTCAGATCCGAGCAGTCGGCCGTGGGAGTGATCGTCGGTGAAGCAGTCGTGGTCGACGTGAGAGTCGGCGAGGGCGTGACCGTCGACGTCTCCGTCAGCGTTGGCGTGAACGTCTCGGTCGGGGTCTCGGTTTCCGTCGGTGTGAAGGTTTCGGTCGGCGTCAACGTCTCCGTCGGGGTCGGCGAGCTGGTCGGGGTGAAGGTCGGCACGGCGATGGTCGCCGGCAGACCGACCACGCGCGAAACACGGAACTGCTCGACGATAGCCTCGCGTTTGGCCGTCAGGTGGAGCGACGGCCACCACGAACTCAGGATCGGCGCGATCAGCGGGTGATCGAAGTCAACCGTGACCGAGACGCGGTCGCCGGGCCCGCCGCCGTCCTCGGTTGGCTGGCAATCCGCCGGGATAGCAGCATTGACGTCGGCCGGGAAGTAGACCACCCCGGGCTTGTTGGAGCACACGGTGACCTTGAAGTAGCCGGGCTGTCCCGGCAACAGCGATTCGTTTCGCAGCACGGAGGTCGATCCGGCGCGAGCGGAGTCTTTGATCGAGGGGATGCGGGCGGCGTCTTCCTCCGGCTGGGAGTCGCAGATCCCGCCGGGAAATCCGGAGCAATAGGTGCCGTTGTATTCGCCGGTGGCGGCGTAGCGCACACCAAAGCGGGCGCCGTTCTCGATCGCCATGTAGGCGTGCAACAGGCGCGCCATTTCGATGATGAAGAACATGATGAACAGAATCAGCGGAAGGATCAGGGCGAACTCGACCAGCCCCTGTCCTCGCCATCGCTGCCCGCTTGGATATCCCGCATGCATGCCTGCCACTCCGCGGCGGAATCGGAAGCCATGTGCGATTCCCGCCTACCGACCTTGAGTGTAGACTGCGCGGTGGGCGGGCCGCCCTTACAGGTTTGTGACATACACCGGGCGCGGGAGTACCGAGGTCCTAGCCGCCGCAGCGCGGGTGGCGCGGCCGGAATTTCCGCCTGGGAGCCGGCTCCCACGGCGGGGGCGGGCCCGGGGTCGCGCACAGTACCGCGGTCCTGTCGGGGTCCACGCAAGATGGGTGCATGGGTAGGGGCGAAGCATGCTTCGCCCCTACGCCAACGCGAGGAGGTGTAAGTCTGAGGGGATTAGCTCTCCAACCGATACCCAAACCCGCGCACCGTCACCAGGCGCTCGGGATGGTCCGGATCGGCCTCGATCTTCTGGCGCAGGAACCAGATGTACCGGCGAAGGGCACCGGCGCCGCCCTGGCGCTCCTCGCCCCAGACCTGATCCACCAGCGTTTCCTGCGAGACCGCCTCGCCGATGCGCGCCGACAGGCAGGCCAGCAGACGAAACTCGGTCGGGGTGACCTCGATCGGTCGTCCCTCCAGCCGGACCTCTCGCTTGCGCGTGTCGACTGTCAGCGGACCGGCGTGCCGGATCATGGACTCATCATCATTGGTCGTTTGCGTCCGACCGAGAACGGCACGCACGCGGGCGCCGAGCTCCGCCAGGCTGAACGGCTTGGTCACATAGTCATCCACGCCCAATCGGAATCCGCGCAGCTTGTCGGCCTCGCTCGTCTTGGCCGTCAACAAGATGACGGGCGTCTCGGCCAGCTCCCGGAGTCGAGCCGCCACCTCCCACCCATCCATTCCCGGCATCATGACGTCGAGCACCACCAGGTCGGGCCGAGTGTCGTAGAAGGCGCGCAACGCCTCCTGGCCGCGTTCGGCAGTGTGCACAGAGTAGCCCTCACGCTCCAGATACTCGCGCAGGAAGCGGAGCAGCGTCGGGTCGTCGTCCACCAGGAGGATGTTGGCGGTCATGTCACCTCAGGAGTAAAGCGACCAGCCCCAGCTACCCGCCTCCAGCCCTTTCGGCTTCCAGTTTCGAGTTTCCAGTTCCCGGTCTCCAGTCCCCATCCTTGACTGGCGACCGGTTACTGGCCACTCGAAACGGTTCTTGCTGGTGGCGGGCGGCTGGTGGCTGGCAGCTGAGCGCATCCCCTTAGGCCTCCCTGCCGACCTTCGATTCTTCAGGCCGCGACTCGGCCACATTGGGCAAGTCCGCGCGCGGCAGCCAGAAGACCATCCGGGCGCCCTGGGTCGGCCCGCTCTCCGCTCGAATCCCTCCACCCATGGCCTCCAACATGCGCTTCACCAGGTGGAGGCCGAG